>JBJOHK010000127.1:0-13223 GCA_046047755.1 Bacteroidota bacterium
CTCAAGGCGTCGTTTGATTCGTACACGTAGGTCGTGTTTCCGTATCCGCCGCAAGTCACGATCAAGTGATCAGGATTGCTAGGATCTACGTTCACAGAGGTAACGGTTCGTCCTGTCAAAGTACTAGGAGTGATATTGTTCAGGCTGATACCCACAGGAATGTCTTTCACGCCAGGGTTGTCTTCAATGGTGTAGCTGGCTGAATTCAAACCGTCGATGCGGTAAATTCGGCCTTGCTTGCAAGCAAACAAGTGGTCCCCATCAGGCGTGTAATCCATCTCAATGATGCGGTTGTTGCCCAAACCACCGGCCACCATGAACCAAGAAACATTGTTGGAGAAATCGGTAGGATTAACGGCCACCCAAATCTCAGCGTCTTTGGCCAAGAACAAACGCGATACGTCTTTGTCTTGTTCCCACAAGCAATAGGTGGTATTGAAGTCAGTCTGGATCTTGCCCTCTTGACGATCGTCAAAGAAGGTGGAGCTAGATTGACCGCTGTTGCTCGAACGAGCTACTGTACCATAATAGGTAGACATAAATACGGTGGCGGGATGATACTTGGAGAATTCTACGTCAAAACCGTCACCACCATAAATGGAAATACCGGTTTGAGAAGGCTTGCCTCCGAAAGAGTTGCCTGAGAAGTTCAACAGGTATGTACCGTTGTCCTGAGAACCACCCACAACATGACCCAATTCGTTGGCGGCCACGTTGTAGAGCTGCAAAGAAGTGAAGCCACGGTTGATGCTGGTCCAAGTGCTCAAATTTTGAGAAGAATACAAACCACCGTCTGAACCCACGATGCAGGTAACGGGATTGGTGCGGGTATTCCACTCGATGATGTGCTTGTCGGCATGAACATAACCGTTGTTCCAGGGAGCTCCAAAGGTGCTACCCGTTTCACGGAATCCATTTTCTTTGTCCCAAGTGGCGAGAACCACTCCACCCATCATAACAAAGTCTTTGTTTTTGGGGTGAACGCTGATTACGTTGTCGTACCAGCCTTGGCGATTGGAACCAAAAATATCAGTTACGCTGCTGTAAGAAACAATTTCTTCCCAGGTTGTGCCGCCATCTGTGGTGCGCCATACGCCCATGAATCGACCGTAGTTCGAACCCGAACCGGCGCCGCAGATATAAACATAGTTGGGGTCTTCAGGAGAAATAGCAATCGAAGTACGACCACCCATGTTGGCTCCCAAATTGGCCACCTTCAATCCACCAGCACCGTCGGTTTTATAAACTGTACCGGCACCGTTAGAGGCCCAAACCACACCATCTTTATCGACTTTCACTTCCTTGATGGCACCGCCAGTCAAACGAGTCAAGGTTCCACCCCCGTTGCTGAACTCAAACAAGCCCTGCTCGGTAGCTACATAGAATTTATCTTCAGTTGGATGTGAGGCCATTCCATTGCACTGTTGGAAACGACTATCACGGGCGTTGTTCATCAAAGTGAACGATGTTCCACTGGCATCACTGCTTTTGAACAAACCACCACCCAAGAAGGCAGGCGAACCGTTTCGCGTACCTGATAGGTTCACAAACCCGCCTTCACCCGTACCGTAATAGATGGTTCCATCAGGAGTTTGGGCCAAACAAGTCACGTTCAAGTTCTCTTGTTGATCGTTGACGGGTTTCCAGCTCTGACCATAGGTGTTGGAACGGAACAAACCACCGCTTACGGCTCCTACAAACCAAAGATTGGCCGAGTCGCGGTGCATCAGGAAGGCACGGGTACGACCACCTACGTTATCGGGGCCCATTCCCTCCCAGGTGATTTTCTTGTTCAAGCGACGAGAAACAGACAAGCGATCGGCCTGCGCCATGGCTTGTTCTACCCACTCGGGCTCAATGGTTCCGGTTTGCTCGTTCAGCCTCATGCTGTACATCGAGCGAATGGCACCTTCAATGTGTTCACCTTCTTGCTCGCTCTGGATAGACTCCTCAACAGAAATCTCAGGAGCAAAGGCTTGGGTTTGCTGTGCCCAGTGTGCAACGCCACCGCTCAAAATCAAAGCGGCTGCGAAGGGCAATGCTTGGGTATATTTCATAATCGTCAAAATCTGAAAATAGATTAATTACAAATTAATGCGAAGGACACCTCTTTTCCAAGGAAATAGAGCCCTGTAAAGCCTTTTACAGACTATTTTTTGACATGAAAACAAACCGAAAGTGAATGGACTTACAGCCCTTCAAAGAATTAGCGCTTACAACACGTGCTTTTCAGCGTGATACGAGCTGCGAACCATTGGGCCAGATTCAACGAACATAAAGCCCATTTCCAAGCCTTTTTCCTCGTACAATTTGAACTGATCGGGGTGCACATAATCAGCCACCGGCAAGTGCATTTTAGTGGGCTGCAAATACTGACCCAAGGTCAACACATCGCAGCCATTCTCGTGCAAATCTCGCATGAGCTGAAACACTTCTTCAGGCGTTTCTCCGCAGCCCAACATGGCTCCACTTTTGGTTCTGGCCCCGTAGGCTTTGGTGCGTTGAATTTGCTCCAGAGAACGGGCATATTTGGCCTGAGGGCGAACCAAACGATACAAACGCTCAACGGTTTCCATGTTGTGAGAAACCACATCTGGGCGGGCATCCAACACTTGATACAACAGATCCCATTGTGCCTTAAAATCGGGTATTAAAGTTTCAATGGTGGTGCCTGGGTTTTGTTTCTTCACTTCGCGAATAGTCTCCGCCCAAACAGTAGCCCCCTTGTCTTTCAGTTCATCGCGGTTAACCGAAGTTATAACGCAGTGCTTCACTCCCATCAGGCGCACCGCCTCTGCCACACGATAGGGTTCATCCAAATCGTATTCTCCGGGTCGACCCGTAGCTACAGCACAGAACGAGCAGCTGCGGGTGCACACATTTCCCAAGATCATAAAGGTTGCGGTTCCAGCTCCCCAGCACTCGCCCATATTGGGGCATCGACCATCTTCACAGATCGTATGCAACTTATGCTCTTTGACAATTTTCTTCACACGGGTATAATTCTCCCCGGTGGGCAAATCGATTTTAAGCCAAGAGGGCTTTGAGGGACGACGAGGCTCTTTGCTGACAACAGGAAGTTCTATCACGGCGGTAAAATTGGGACCCTTAGAGATCCAATGCGAAGGCAAAATTAACGAATAGAGCTGGGAACACGGAGCGATTCTGTATAGGGTTTTGCATCAAAGGAAGCTTAGATGTCAAGGCATCAAACGAAGCTCCCACAGCCAGGCTGTTGGACATATTGCGGTAATTTCCCCATTCGGCCCTAACCGAAAACGAGGCACCCATGCCCGGGATCCACCCTCCTTCACCCAACGAGGCCGTCGGCGAAGCCATCCCTCCGATCATGTATGATTCATCTAGCTCAGGCTCGTAACGTTTGAGTTCGTACAGATCAAAAATGGGGGCTGGCCTATACATATATACATAGACCGGCCAGTGATAAGCCAAGGTCGCATGAATATCAGAGACAAAGGCTACACCCAAATCGCTTCGGCTTCGGCGCTGCCCCATTTCAAAGACCCGCGTAAGGCCCGGGCGAAACCACATACCGTGATTGATTTTCCCCAAGCGAAAAGGCTTTGAGCCTGGCAAACGCTCATTGATCATCAGAATTTCTCTCGGATCGCGAAGCAACCCGCCAGAGAGTTGGTACCCCCATACCCGTGAAGAAGGTTTGGCATGCACAGCTAGGTCCCATCCAAATTGACGAAGCGAAAAAGCCAATCCTGCTTGCGTCCCAACAGGACCAGACTCGTTCATTTGAGCCAAGGCCATGCCCGGTAGAACCAGCCAAAGCATCAAGTGGAAAACCTTGGAGGTTGACATAGACCAAAGATAGCATTCCCATTAGCCGGCTCAAAATTCAAAAATTGCTTTCGTTTCTTCCACTTTCTCCCACAAGCCTGAAAACACTTGATTTATTGAGGTTTTATAGTAGATTTGCCTTCCTGCTCTAGACACAAATCTTGCACTAAACAGGCACATTACTTCGATTCACCGCCCGCTGTGGAAAATTGGTGGTTAAAAAGGGGAAAATGTGGGTAATTGTGGGGATTTGTGATTTTATTTAGCAGACAGAAACCCAAGGCCAAATGACCGGATTGATTGGTGAGTTTAGTTGCAAATTGGACGGGAAAGGACGCTTGTCTCTTCCTTCCAAACTCCGCGCCCAGTGGCCGGAGAGCGCATTGCATACGCTTGTCGTCAACCGTGGATTTGAGAAATGCCTGGTTCTGTACACCAAGGAAGATTGGCTAGCTGAAATGGAAAAGCTGAACGCCGTTGATGACTTCATGAGCCCCGAGATTCGCCGATTCAAGCGAATCTTCACAAACGGAGCCAATTTGATGAGCATCGATAGTGCACAGCGCATCTTGATTCCGAAGAAACTGCTGGAATATGCAGGCCTCGGAACCGATGTGGTTCTTAGCGCCAATGGCCGCAAAGTGGAAATTTGGGATGAACAATTGTACGATTCGGAATTGAATGTGGATTCCAGCGAATTGTCTCAATTGGCCCAGCATTTTCATCAGCAGCGCAAACCCAACGGTGAATAGCACCCGGCAGACTTGGCGAAAGCTGTCTGCAAATGATCGACTACCACCAACCCGTCCTGCTCAAAGAGAGCGTTGAGGCCTTGATACAAGAGCCCAATGGCACCTATGTGGACCTCACTTTTGGAGGCGGGGGGCACAGCCGTGCCATTTTGGAAAAACTTGGCCCCAAGGGAAAGCTCATTGCCTTCGATCAAGACAGCGACGCGGCCGCTCGGGCCCTGAATGACCCGCGCTTTCAATTGGTCCAGCACAACTTTAGGCATACACGTGCCTTTTTGGAATACCTAAAGGCTCTTCCTGTTGACGGAATCTTAGGAGACCTTGGCATTTCCTCACACCAAATTGATGTCGATCACCGCGGATTCGCCCATCGCTTCGATGGCCCCTTGGACATGCGAATGGACCAAGATGCTGGATTCTCAGCAGCCGACCTTGTCAACCAATACAGCGAAGAAGAATTGACCCGAGTTTTCAGGCAGTGGGGAGAAATGCCCAATGCTAAAAAATTGGCCCGTGAGGTAACCCAATACCGCAAGAGCAAATCGATTCAAAGCATTGCCGATTTCAAGCAGGCCATTGAGCCCTGCACACCCAAGTTGCACCCCGCCAAATTTTACAGCCCGCTATTCCAAGCTCTGCGCATCGAAGTGAACAAAGAAATGGAAGCACTGGAGCAAGTTTTGCTCGATTCTGAGCACCTGATTCGAGAGGGCGGTCGCTTGGTGATGATCAGCTACCATTCGCTGGAAGATCGCCTGGTAAAAAACTACTTAAACAGCGGGAATTTGGAAGGAATTCGCCATACAAACCTGTATGGATGGAGTGAGGAACCCTTTAAAAATCAACGCTCTAAGCCCACTTTACCCTCTGAAGAGGAAATCGCCCAAAACAACCGAGCCCGAAGCGCCAAAATGCGCATTGGCATACGAAACGCATGGAAGAAAACGAACTAAATACCGACCCTTTTCACCCCGCTGAAGAGCCCCAAATGGAGTCTTCAGAATCGTGGCAGACACTGCCACCGGCTCGAGCTTGGCTGGGGCTTTTTGTGTTCGGATTTGCCTTGTTGATTTTCTACATCTACCACTCGCATCACACCACAAAAGCCATTCGCACCAAACGCGATCTGAGCGCCGAATTAAAGGAATTGCACGCCGAAAAAATCAGTTTGGAGAGTTCGGTAACCAATGCCTCGAAGCGCAGCGAAGTGGTTAAGAAAGTGGCGCCTACAGGATTAAAGGACCTAACCACTCCCCCCATCAAAATAGAACGCAAGAATGAGCGAGACTAAAACACGCAAACCCTGGAGTGTGCGAAAAATCATGCTCGTTCGTTCGGCCTTGGTATTTGCCATAGCCGTCATTTTTGGTGGCTGGATATGGATTTCGGCGGCCAAACTGCAATTCGGAAATGAAGAATTCAGCGCCGAAGAAATGCAGCGCAATACCCGCAAAGTAGTCGTTGAAGCCGTTCGAGGAAACATATATGCCAATGACGGTAGCCTATTGGCCACCTCTGTTCCTCGTTACGACCTGGTGATGGATGCCAAGGTACAGGGCTGTCCCAGCGACACCTTCGCCAAATACATCGACAGCTTTTGTTTATTGCTCGCCCAACTGCAAGATCGCCCCTATTGGAAGCTGCGCGACAGCGAGCGCAAGTCTCAACAGCAGTGGAAGGAATACCTCTACAACTTGCGCAATCGCGGCATTCACTATCGCGTTCTGCTCAAAAATCTGGGTTTCGACCAAGTCAAAGAAATTCGGGAATGGCCCTTAGTGCGCTTGGGCAAATACAAGGGTGGCCTTTGGTTTATCGAAGACAGCCAACGCATGTACTTCTTGGGCGATCTAGCCAAACGAGCCATTGGTTACAGCCGCAATGGCGTCTATGTGGGCCTAGAAGGTGCCTTTGACTCTTTGTTAAGCGGCGTCAATGGTGAGCGCATGGAGCAAAGAATGCCCGGTCGCATTTGGAGACCCATCAAATTGGACAACCTGCAGGAGCCCATGAATGGGCACGACATCGTCACCACACTAGATGTAGGCATTCAAGACATTGCTCAATTTGCCCTAAACAAGGCCTTGGTCACTAGCCAGGCGGCCTACGGATGCGCCGTAGTCATGGAAGTAAAAACAGGCGAAATCAAAGCCATGGCTAACCTAAAGCGCGGCACGGATGGTCAGTATTACGAATCCCAAAACTACGCCGTCGACCAATACGGAGAACCTGGCTCCACCTTCAAGTTATTCTCGGTGTTAAGCCTTTTGGAAGACGGATACGCCAAAGCGCAAGACAGTGTCAAGGTGGGCAACGGAAGCACCCGCTTCTACGACCGCGACATGATCGATGACCACGCGCCTGAAAAGCCTTACATGACCCTTAAAGAAGCCTTCATCAAGTCTTCTAACGTGGGCATTTCCAAATTCGTAAACAACGCATACGGCGAAAAGGCCAGCAAATTCGTAGGACGAGCCATCGACATGGGCCTTGGCGAATCGATGGGATTTGACATTCCCAGCCGCAACGCTCCCCGCATCAAAACCACCACGTCGAAAGACTGGTATGGCACTTCCCTGCCTTGGATGAGCATCGGCTATGAAAGCCAGATTTCTCCCCTGCAAACCCTCACGTTGTACAATGCGGTTGCCAATGGCGGGGTAATGATGAAACCTTATTTGGTCAAAGAAATTCGCCAAGACGGACGCATCATTCGCCAGCAAGAACCCACCATTCTCAACAAGCAAATTTGCAGCCAGAACACCGTAGATCTCTTGACCAGCATGATGATCGGCGTGGTTCAAGAAGGCACGGCTCAGTCCTTGCGCAACCCCGACTATTTAGTGGCCGGCAAAACAGGTACCGCCAAAGTCAGCGACGGCCATAACGGTTACAAACCCGGAGCCTACAACGCCAGTTTCTGCGGTTTTTTCCCGGCTGATAATCCGCAGTATTCGATAGTTGTCGTCATCAGCGAACCCCGCGGTGGCAATTATTACGGAGGTACCGTAGCCGCGCCTGTGTTCAAAGACATTGCCGACCGCATTTACTCCAGCCACATTGCCAATCAACCGGCCCTGCACACCGCTGCTTTGCCCTCTGCTCCTCAAATTTTAAGCGGACGCATGGAACCCACCAAACTCTTGTTGAACGAGCTTGGAATTAGCTCCACCTCGATAGGCAGCGTCAAGGGAGGCTGGATTAGCGCCACCGCACTCGAACATTCTGTGAGCCTGAAAAGCCTAGCCCCCCTGCAACCGGGCATCATGCCCGAACTGCGGGGAATGGGCCTTCGCGATGCCCTTGAATGGCTGAACAGTTTGGGAGCCCAAGTCGATTTCCAGGGATACGGCCGCATCAGCGCCCAAAGCCTTCCCGCCGGCTCGCGCATCAGCAAGGGCCAATCCATCACCCTCATACTGAGACCTTTTTAAGATGAAGACCCTGAACCAACTTTTGCATAAGACCAGCGGCATCACCTTACTAGGCGATGGCCATACCGAGATTCAAGACCTCAGCCTTGACAGCCGTCAACTAGGTCATGGATGCTTGTATGCCGCCATGCCGGGTACTCGAGTAGATGGCCATTCATTCCTGGAGCAAGTTGCCGAAGCGGGTGTGGCTGCTGTTTTGGTGGATCAAGAGTGGGACGGTTTGAAGGCGTTTGCGGAACAGCATGCCCATATCGCCATTCTTTCTTGCTCAGATGTACCCGAAGCACTGGGGCATTTGGCCTTGAACTTTTTTGATCGGGCAGCTGAGTCACTGCTGATTGTAGGAGTAACAGGAACCAACGGAAAGACTTCGGTTTGCACCCTATTGTTTGACTTGTTCTCGCGCATGGGTTTTGACTGCGGATTGGTTTCTACGGTAGAAAACCGAATTCGGGAGCGGGTATTGAAAAGCACCCACACCACTCCTAATGTAGTGGGCCTGCACCGCTTGTTTGCCGAAATGGTGGAAGACGGGTGTACGCATTGCTTCATGGAAGTAAGCTCTCACGCGGCCCATCAAAACCGCATTGCTGCCGTTCCGTTTGCCGGAGGCGTTTTCACCAACATCACACACGATCACCTGGATTATCACGGAACCTTCGACGCCTACATAAAGGCCAAGAAATCTTTCTTTGACCGCTTGCCGGCGACAGCCTTTGCCTTGACCAATCGCGATGACAAAAACGGCGCGGTCATGTTGCAAAACACCAAGGCCATGCGCTACACCTTCGCCATGAATTCAACGGCTGATTTCCGTGTGAAGATCATGGAACACGACTTGGGTGGCATGCTCTTGCAGATTCAAGGTCAAGAGTTGTGGACTCCCTTGGTAGGCGCCTTCAACGCCAGCAATCTACTGGCCGTGTATGCTACCGCCTTCTTGCTCACCCAAGGCGAAGAAGAAGTTCTGCCTGCTTTGAGTGCTTTGCCTCGTGTAAACGGTCGCTTCGAAGCCATTCAAGGGCCGAACAACATCACCGCCATCGTTGATTACGCCCATACTCCTGATGCTCTGTTGAACGTCATCAAAACCATCAACGACATACGCAAACGAGGGGTGAATTTGATCAGTGTACTGGGTTGCGGCGGCGACCGTGACCGCGAGAAGCGGCCAGAGATGGCGAGAATCGCCGTCGAGGGCAGCGATCGAGCGGTGTTCACAGCTGACAATCCGCGCAGCGAAGACCCCAGCGCCATCATCGCTGATATGGCCCAGGGAGTTCCCGCTCAACACTATAAGAAAATGCTTCAAGTGCTAGACCGCAAAGAAGCCATCAAAACAGCCCTTTTGTTGGCCCAACCCGGTGACGTGGTGTTGGTAGCCGGAAAGGGGCACGAAACCTACCAAGAAATTCAAGGCGTTCGCCACGACTTTGACGACAAGGCCGTATTGCGCGAACTCTTCCAAATCCTGTTTTAAACGATTATGATATACCACTTGTTCAAATACCTCGACAGCTTGCATATTGCCGGAGCCGGTGTATTCCAATACATTTCGTTTCGCGCCTCGCTTGCGGGTATTCTCAGCTTGTTGTTGGCCCTCTGGGCCGGCAAGGGCATCATTCGCTGGTTGCAGAAGCAACAAATCGGCGAGACCATTCGCGACCTTGGCTTAGAAGGTCAGATGCAGAAAAAAGGCACTCCCACCATGGGCGGGCTGATCATCATCTTGGCTGTCATCATACCCACCCTCTTGTTTGCCCGCTTGGACAACATTTATGTGATCTTAATGATCATTGCCACCCTTTGGATGGGAGTTATCGGGGGCATTGATGACTACATCAAAGTCTTCAAAAAAGACAAAGAAGGGATGAAGGCCACCACCAAGTTGATTGGCCAATTGATGTTGGGTGTTTTGATTGCCATCGTCATTGATTATGCCCACAGCCGTGCTCAAATCCCCTTGGAGACCAACTTGCCGATCACCAAGCATCGTTTGAGTTATACCGATTTGATTCCCGGTGCACACAATGCCTGGATTGTCTTTATACCTGTAATCATCGTGGTCTGCATGGCCGTGACCAACGCCGTCAATTTGACCGACGGTATTGACGGCTTAGCGGCTGGAACAACCGCCATTGTTGGCGGGGGTTTGGGCATTCTCGCCTACGCCGCTGGAAACGTAAAAATCGCCGAGTATTTGAACATCATTTATGTGCCTGAAAGTGGCGAAGTAGTCGTCTTCTTGGCCGCTGTCATTGGTGCTTGTCTTGGCTTCTTGTGGTACAACGGATACCCCGCTCAGGTTTTCATGGGCGATACCGGAAGCATGGCCTTGGGCGGTGCCGTTGCGGCTGTGAGCATCATCATCAAGATGGAATTGTTGCTGCCCATTCTCTGCGGAGTATTCTTCGCCGAAAGCCTGAGCGTCATTCTGCAGGTGAGCTACTTCAAGTACACCAAAAAACGCTTTGGCGAAGGTCGCCGGGTTTTCTTGATGTCTCCTCTGCACCATCACTTTCAAAAACTCAACATCCCCGAAAGCAAAATCACCTTGCGCTTTTGGCTGGTGACCATCATTCTGGTCTTGGCCACTCTTGCGCTGATCAAACTGCGATAATTCATGAAGCCTTTGTTGGTCATACTCGGAGCAGGAGAAAGCGGTGCAGGCACCGCCGTCTTGGGCACAGCCCAGGGCTTCCGCGTATGGGTATCTGACAAGGGCCAGATTGCCGATCGCTTCAAGCGCGAGATCGAAGCCTGTGGGGCCGAATGGGAAGAAGGCACACACAGCCTTGACATCATTTGCGCCGCCGATGTACTCGTAAAAAGCCCGGGAATACCCGATACGGCTGCTCCCGTAGCTGCGGCCATCAAAAATGGCATTTCCGTTCTCTCTGAGATTGAGTTTGCGGCCCGCTACACCGACGCGCTTTTGATTGGCATTACCGGAACTAATGGCAAAACCACTACCACCAGCTTGATTTATCATATTCTCAAGCAGGCCGACTGGAACGTAGGATTGGGTGGCAACATCGGCCAATCGTTCGCTCGACAGGTCGCCCAAGAACAACATGACGCCTATGTCTTGGAGCTTTCCAGCTTTCAACTCGACAGCTGCTACGACCTGCGCTTGGACATTGCCGTTCTCACCAACATCACTCCCGACCACCTGGAGCGCTATGGCAGCATGCAAGCCTACCGAGCTAGCAAAATGCGCATCGCTCAGAATCAGGGACCCGAACAGGCCTTCATCTATTGTGCCGATGACGCTGAAACGGCTCTAGCCCTTAGCGAGCATGTACCGCAGGCCAAAACCTACAGCTTTTCCCTACAAAACCAAGCCCGTTTGGGCGCCTGGATCGCCGATGGCTGCATCCAAATCAACACCGACAACAAACACACAACACAAATCGATATGAAAGACTTCACCATTCGTGGACAACACAACCAAAACAACAGCATGGCTGCTGCCATCGTCGCCCAACTCGTAGACGTTCGCAAGGACAGCATTCGAGAGAGCCTCAGCCACTTTGAGAACATCGAGCACCGTTTGGAGCCCTGCGGCAAATTCAAGGGCATTGAATTCATCAATGACTCCAAAGCCACCAATGTTAATTCTGCTTGGTACGCCCTGGAGAGCATGGACAAGCCCGTGATTTGGATTGCCGGTGGCGTGGACAAAGGCAACAACTACGAAGACCTTAAGCCCCTGGTTCGCCAAAAGGTCAAAATGATCATTTGCTTGGGTATGGAGAACATCAAAATTCACCAGGCTTTCCAAAGCGACGTTGACATGATCATCAATACCATGAGCGCCAAAGAAGCCGTTCACGTGGCCTCCCGTTTGGCCAGCGCGGGAGACGCTGTATTGCTTTCACCGGCTTGCGCCAGCTTCGACTTGTTTGACAACTACGAAGACCGCGGTCGTCAATTTAAAGAAGCTGTTCGCAACCTCTAACCCACAACCATGGCTGCTGCTTCTCAACTCTTCAAAGGAGACAGAATCATTTGGTTCATTGTCCTGATCCTATCACTGATAGGGGTTCTGGCTGTGTATAGCGCAACCAGCACCCTGGCTTTTTCAGAAAAAGGAGGGGATACAGAATTTTATTTTCTGCGCCATTCAGGCTTTCTCTTATTGGGATTGGGAGTGTTGTATGTAACCCACCGAATGCCTTACCAGCTCTACAAAATCATGGCGCGCTGGGGCATTCACCTATCGATTGCGTTGCTTGTGTTAACCCTTATGGTGGGGCACGACATCAACAATGCAGCCCGCGTGTTGCCCATACCTTTTTTAAATCTTACGCTGCAACCCAGCGACATGGCCAAGCTCTTTTTGGTCTTGTACATCGCCCGGGTCATCTCTAAAAACCACGAAGACGCTGGCACTACCAAAGTCTTCGTCAAAGCCCTTGTCGCCGTCGGCATCATTGTCTTGTTGATCGCTCCGGAAAACTTGTCTACGGCCCTGATGATTTTTGGCACCTCCATGATGCTCATGTACATCGGGCGAGTCAACCTTAAGTACTTGGGCATTTTGACAGGAATTGGCCTGAGCGCCATCGCCATCATGGTCCTATTCCTGACCAACATTTCCACCCAAACGGCCCGCGATTTGGGGGGCCGCATACCCACTTGGAAGAGCCGCATCGAAACCTTTTCTGGCAACAATCCCAACGCCGAGAGCTCGTACCAGCAAATGCAGTCCAAAATTGCTGTCGCCACGGGCGGTATTTTCGGTAAAGGCCCTGGGCATTCTACCCAGCGTTACTATTTGCCACACCCCTACTCTGACTTCATTTACGCCATCATCGTAGAAGAATACGGGCTATTTGGCGGCTTGATTATTCTGGGTTGTTTTCTGGTGCTGCTGTACCGATGCTTGAAAATCATGACCTCTTCACCTCAGGCCTTTGGCGCCCTAACGGTCGTAGGCCTGGGCCTGTCGATGTCCTTTCAAGCCTTTTTAAACATGGGTGTTGCTGTGGGGGTTCTGCCCGTAACGGGATTGACCATTCCTCTGGTATCTATGGGTGGAACCAGTTTGCTTTTCAACTCCTTGTCATTTGGCATCATACTCGGCATTAGTCGACACATTCAAGAAGAAAAACGCAAGCAAGCCGAGGGGGCGGCCGTTGATGCCTAAATTCATCGTCAGCGGGGGCGGAACCGGAGGGCACATTTTCCCTGCCGTGGCCATTGCCAAAGAACTTCAGCGCCA
>JBJOHK010000128.1:0-6172 GCA_046047755.1 Bacteroidota bacterium
CTATCAAACGCAATGACTTCAACTTTGGTGTTTCGATCAAGAACATTGGTCCTGATATGATGCACAAAGGAGACGGTTTGAGCTATAAGGCTTTGTTGCAAAACGGAACGTTTGACAAAACAGTTCAAGTGAAAGTGGATCCTATTAAGATGCCTTCATTGTTGAACATCTCAGCCACCTATGACATTCGATTGGATAAGGTCGACAACATGTACGACAACAAGTTGACCTTGGGTTTTGGTTTTACCAACTACGCTTTCTCTGCAAACCAAACCGTTTTGGGTGCTGAGTATACCTACAAGAACTTCTTGTCGCTTCGCGGTGCCTTTGTGTACCAAGAAGGAGTATTTAGCGAAGAAACTCGTACTTCAGCTTTTACGGGCGCATCAGCCGGTTTGAGCTACAATTGGACCATGGACGGTGGTAACATCGTTTCCTTGGATTACAGCTATCGCCATACCAATCCATTTGATGGTGTGCACAGTTTTGGTGTACGCATTGGATTAGGCGGGGCCGAGTAAACAGAAAAAACTTATATTTGATTGTTGCATCTATGGGAGGCCATAGATGCAACATTTTTTTTAATACCCACCCAAAACACCAATACATACACACCATGAGTGCGATACAGTATTTTACCAAAGAAGGATTGGAAGCTTTGAAAGCCGAGCTCCAGCAGTTGAAATCAGTAGAACGCCCCCGCATCATTCAAGCCATTGCGGAAGCCCGAGATAAGGGTGATTTGAGTGAGAACGCGGAATACGATGCAGCCAAAGAAGCCCAGGGTCACTTGGAAGACAAAATTGCCCAAATGGATAGCCTATTGGCCAATGCTCGCGTTATAGATTCTTCACAGTTAGACACCAGCAAGGTGAGCATTTTGTGCAAAGTGAAGGTAAAGAACCACAATGTCGGCAAAGAAGATCAGTACATGATTGTTTCTGAAACCGAGGCCAACTTGAAAGAGAAAAAGATATCAGTCAAGAGCGCCATTGGTGCTGGTTTGTTGGGCCGAAAAGTAGGAGAGGTCGTAGAGATACAAGTACCTGCGGGAGTGGTCAAGCTGGAAGTTCTGGATATTAGCATTTGATCATGGCTACTTTGTTTTCTCGAATTGTTGCCGGTGAAATTCCTTGTCACAAGGTAGCGGAAGACGAGAAGCATTTGGCATTTTTGGATATCATGCCTCTTGTGCATGGCCATGTTTTGGTTATCCCCAAACAAGAGGTTGATTATATCTTCGATTTAGAACCCACGGCTTTGGCTGACCTTTGGCAGTTTGCCCAAGGAGTGGCTCTAGCCATGGGTCGAGAGTTGCCTTGTAAGCGCATTGGGACGGCTGTCATAGGCTTAGAAGTGCCCCATGCACACATTCACTTAGTGCCCTTGCAGCAGGTCGGAGATATTAATTTTAGCAAAGAAAAACTGCATCCAAGCCAAGAGCAGTTGGAGGCGATGGCCCTTCGTTTATCACGAGCTTACCATTTCTAGTCATGCATCCAGAACTCTTTCATTTCGGTTCCATAACGCTGTATTCGTATGGGTTCATGATCATGATTGGAGTTCTAGTGGCCTTTTACGTGGTGTATAGAAACAGGGGCGAACTAGGCTTGGATTTGGATGGAATCAGTGAGTTGTTTTTGTATTGCTTCTTGGGAGTTTTCGTGGGAGGGAAAATCTTTTTCTTCCTAGAAAAGCCGGCCTATTACGCCTCTCACTTGGGCAAATTTTTCGAGAACCTAGGTCGCGGATTCGTGTTCTATGGTTCATTCTTGTTTACCGTTGCTTTGCTCGTCTGGTGGTTTCGCAAGCGAGGAATTTCTCTGGCTAAGGGGTTTGACTGGGTAGGAGTTGGGGGCGCCTTTGTCCATGCATTTGGAAAAATTGGATGTTTCCTTTCTGGATGTTGCCACGGGGTAGCCTGCGATCCGGCATATGGCGTGATTTACACCCATCCTCGCAGTTCGGCTGAGCCTTTGGGCGTGCCGCTATACCCAGTTCAATTGTGGGATTCAGCTATCATCTTTGTCTGTTTAGCCCTAATGTTTTGGACTCGGAAGCGACAGCGATTTGATGGTCAATTGTTTTTGATCTACGGATTGGTCTATGCCGTTGGCCGCTTTTTTACTGAAATATACCGAGGCGATGAGGCCCGTGGGTACATCATCGATAAATGGTTGACCCACAGCCAAGCAATTGCCTTTGTGGTGTTTATCTCTCTGGCTATTCTGTACAAGAAAGGGCTTTCGGGAGGCAGCAAAGCGGGAGGTTCTGATGCTTCATAATGTGGTAGGCCAAGAGGCCATAAAGCAGCGATTGCTTAAGTCGATTCAACAAAACCGAGTGCCCCATGCGCAATTGATAGTTGGGAAAATGGGCCATGGAAGTTTGGCGCTCGCTTTGGCCTATGCTCAACTCTTGACCTGTCAACAGCCTACTGATCAGGATGCCTGTGGGGAATGTTCATCTTGCCGAAAGAATAAGACCTTCACGCATCCTGACGTTCATTTTAGTTTTCCATTTCCAAGCAGCAGCGGCGATACGGCTTCTGATTTGTTGGGGCCCTGGAGAGCTCAATTGACGGAGACACCCTACTTCAACTACGAAGATTGGATGAGGCATTTGGGTTCTGAAAACAAACAGGGTAACATTCCTATTAAGGAATGCAGGGCCATAATAAAATCTCTGTCTTTAAAACCCTTCGAGTCGGCACGAAAGATCCTCATTCTGTGGATGCCCGAATTCTTAGGTCAGGAGGGTAATGTGCTGCTAAAAATGATCGAAGAACCGCCAACAGGGACCATTTTTCTACTTGTAGCAGAAAAGACGGAGCTCATATTGAATACCATTCTTTCCAGAACTCAGGCATTGCGTGTTCCACCCTTGCTAGGTTCAGATGTCTCTGTTGCGCTAGAGCAAAAAGGAATAGATGCCTCTTCTGCCGCTAGAGCAGCGCAGTTATGCCAAGGTGATTTTCGCCAAGCTATGAATTTGATTGATCAAGTTCAAAGCCCCTATTTTGAATCTTGGAAGGGCTTTTTGGGCAATGCATATACCAAGAAAATGGATCAGGTGGTGTCTTGGGCCGATGAAGCGGGTTCCATGGGCCGAGAGGGGCTGAAGGCTTATATGCAATATGGATTGACTCTATTGAGAGCAGCATTGTTACACGAATACGTAGATCAGCGTCCTGAATGGAGTCAGCAGGAGGGCGAGTTCCTCGACAAATTCTTGAAATTGAATGTTGGCATTGATGCCATGGATAAAATGGTGGGTCAATTGGAATCGGCTATTTATGAAATCGAACGAAATGGCAATGCCAAAATGATATTGACCACATTGGGCTATGGCATTTCCAAAAATATTCGAAATTGAGAGGCTCATAGGCAACTTCGAAGGAGCTTTGAACTTCTAATGGAAAGGGCCTCCCTGTTAGAGAATGAAAGAATCCAATCTGCATACTGAAACCGATCGGCATCGAATTCAGGCTTGTTTGAAGGGAGATGCCCAGGCTCAATCAGAATTGTACCATCGATACGCCGGGAAACTATATGCTATTTGTTTGAGATACATGGGAGAGCCCGATGCGGCACGCGACATGCTGCAGGAGACTTGGATCAAAGTATTTACCAAGTTGGGTGAGTTCAAAGCCCAAGGCTCGTTTGAAGGTTGGCTCAAGCGAATTGCAGTCACGACTTGTCTAGATGCCATCAAAAGCGACCGCATGCGTTTTTCCAGTGACATTGAAGATCATACCGCCATTCGAGACGAGAACCCCAGTTTGGATTCCAAAATGGATGCTGGGAGATTGCTCAAGCTGATTGAGCAGCTACCAGTAGGGTATAGGGTGGTCTTCAACTTGTTTGCCATTGAGGGCTATGGACACAGCGAAATCGCCTCCTTGCTGAACATCAGCGAGAATACATCAAAGAGTCAACTGTTCAAGGCGCGCAAGTGGCTGCAGGAGCGATTGTCAGATGAAAAAAAATAATACGAATTCGAGGCAACCATTAGCCCCAATTTTTCTTCTTACCTCTGAATCACTCCGTTCATGAAGGACCAAAACCCCATAGATTCATTGTTTCGCGATGCGTTGAGAGAGGCAGAAGTGCCGGCTCCCGATGGGGTATTTCAAGCGGTGCAGACCCAGCTGTCTGTGACTAGTTCAGCGGCCGTCAGCGGTACTAGCTTGTTGGTTAAAGCCTCCATCTGGATGCTAGCTGCAGGATCTCTGGTTACCGCCGTTTGGTGGAATGCCGATTCAGATTCTGCCGTTGACCCAAATCCTGCGGCCATAGAATCCTCCATTGATGTGGCAGAAAGCCCTTCAGAAAGCCCTTCAGAAAGCCCGGTAGACGAAGCCGCGATTGAACTTGAAACGAGCCGTTCAAATGATGTTACGGGTAGTACTTCCATTCCCGCTAATGATGATGAAGTTGAAACTGTTGTAGAAGAGACTGTTCCAGTTTCTGGTGTTTTGCCATATGTCTCCATAGCGCCTGTGCACCAAACTCGCCCATCTGAGGAATCGAATTTACTGTCCCCCAAGCCTGAATCTTGCAAAGGGTCTGCGCAAGGGCGATTGTCTGATTTGGCCGGCGGATGCGTGCAATTTGAATCGTTAGGACAGACCGATGCCCGTGCTCTCTGGAGAATAGACGGGGTGCCTGTGTATTCCCAAAGCGGGTCGCATTGTCCTGATTTTGGACAGCGAGACCGCATGGCCTTAGTGCTCATTCTTCGACATTCGTCAGGCTGTGTAGATTCTCAAGTTTTTTGGATTCAGGCCCCTAAATTGGACATTCCCAATTATGTAATTCCCGATGTAATAACTCCCAATGGAGATGGATTGAATGATCAGTTCTATGTGGAATTTGATCGTTATCCTGAGAAATACGAGCTGTTAATCTTTGACCAGCTCAATCGATTGGTCTTTCGCAGTGAAGATCCCCATGAAAACTGGAGAGCCCAATGTTACCAAACACCTTGTCCAGCCGGTCTATATAGAGTGGTATTGACCACTCAGTTTGAAGGTCAGGCTGAAGCGAAGGTGAATCGCCAACCCTTGTTAATCAAAAAGTAGTCCCTATGATATCCCTCAAATCGCCTAAATTTGAAGATTCACAAATTGTGAAACCACCTTTTATGAAACGATTTACCTCGACACTAAAAGCGGCACTATTGGCCGTTGGAGCCTTGTTTTACGGGGCTTCAGACGTTCAAGCTCAGTGCACAATTACCTATGACGGTTCTCCCTGCGTAGGAACTCCCATTCGCTTTTTTGGAGCCAATTCAGGCACCACGCACGATTGGGATTTCAACGGTGAAAACACCCAGTCCGGTCAGAAGAACGTCAATTATGCTTTCAAAACGGCAGGTACCAAACAGATCAAGTACATCACGACCATCAACGGCACCAAGTGTACGTCAACGGTCAATTTGGTCATTCGCGAGTCCCCAAAAATCAAGTTGACATTGGTGAATTTGTACGAACAGTGTTTTGAGAAAAACTTGTTCTGTTTCAACGATTCAACCTTTAATTCAAATGGGGCTAAGATTAAGAATATCAAGTATCTGGTCAGTGATGGTCAGTTGTTTGAGTATTCCAATCCGACCATGCCACAGACCTTCTGTTTCTCCATTAAGGATCAGCGAGGTGGAACCTTCGACTTATACATTGAAGTGGAAGACGAGAATGGTTGCGTGAGCGCTGATACAATTCAGGCCGCGGTAAAAGTTCGCGAGAAAATTGGGGCTCGTTTCACTTCCAACAAGCCCGTTCAGTGTGATTCTGTTACAGCCGTAATTAAGAATATCTCTCAAATTGATAAGAGTCAGGTTAAGAACATTACTTGGTATTGGGGCGATGGATCTATTACCAATGATTGGGGTCCTGATATCACCAAGACCTTTTATGGTCAGGGTACTTACAACTCTAAAATGGTGATTGAAACCATTGACGGTTGTAAAGATTCATTTGAAGTAACAGCAACGGCTACCGTCTTTGCCTCAAAAGCCAACATTGTGGCCGACAAGGATTCTACGTGTATCAGCGATCCAAAGATTGCGTTCAAAGTAGATCAGATTCCTTCTGGTGCTACAGGACTGTTGTGGAACTTTGGTGACCCCAATACAGGTCCTCGTAACTTTGATAACCGTAACTGGGCTACTG
>JBJOHK010000129.1:0-3908 GCA_046047755.1 Bacteroidota bacterium
TCGAGGATTCTTTGGCTAGACGGTAGAGGGATATCTGAATGGAAAACACCGAAGGATCGATAGCCGCTTCGCGAATGAAACGGACGATGTAACCAAAGCTCTCGTATGGAAACGACAACAAAACATCGTGTTTTTCGACATGATCCAATAAACTTTTGGCCTGGTCCAATTCAGTTCGATGCAAAGGTACAGCGGTAGGATACACCCACTTATCTTCACCCAAATTCGGGAAGGCCATAAAATCCCTAAAATTATGATAGCGCCCGCCTGGCAAGGCATCTTCGCGCTGAATCTTCAATTTCTTCAACAAAAAATCGAGTAAGTCACCGGGAATTTCTTTGTCATATATGAACCGTGTTGGGTCGCCTACCTTTCTCTTTTTGATGCTCTTGCGAAGCTGTTCCACATAATTAACTTCTATATCGTTGTCAATATCCAATTCTGCATCACGGGTAATCTTAATGGTATGCGCCGAAAAAGAATTAAAGTCCAAGCTACTAAACAATTCAGGCAAGCCTTGACGAACAATATCATCTAGCATCATTAGCTTCTTATCTTTGGAATAAGTGGGCAGCTTCACAAATCGACCCATTTGGCGCGTAGGCAGCTCTACCAAAGCGTATTGTAGGGCTTGAGTAACGGTGTGTGACATCTTGACAGCTAAGTATATCTCGCCATCTTTCAATGGGGGCAAATCCCGACCCGATTTGAGTAAAAGCGGAAATAATTTTGGGGCGAGTTGATCGGAGAAAAAGCTCGAGACAAATTCCAATTCTGCTGACTGTAGCGGCTCATTTTCTACAATCCTTACACCACTTTTGGCTAATGCGGGCAATATGTCTTCTCGATAAATGGCATCGAACTTCTTCTGTTGAGCCAAAACCGTTTTTCGAATGCGCTCCAAAGTGTCGTTGAATGTTTTTCGCTCCTGCGTATTCGCGTACTTTTTCAATGATGCCAACCGTTTAACGGAGGCAACTCGAACACGAAAAAACTCATCCAAATTGTTAGAAAAAATGGCTAAGAATCGAATGCGCTCAACCAAAGGAACATCTTGATTTTCAGCTTCTTGAAGAACCCTTTCATTGAAGGACAGCCAGCTGATTTCTCGGTTCAACTCTTGCATATGTTCTTTTCCTGGTTTGTTATCAACCATGTTACAAACTAACCACGAATCCCTGCTCCTGTTTGTTGCTTTATTGTTAAATCAGTGTTCACAGCAAACGAAATAAAAAAACCCCGAGCTAGGCTCGGGGTCTAACCATGAAAAAACGATAATTAGAAGTAGGGATTACCGCTGTTGTCAGTAGGGAATGCTCCCAAATCTTTATGAGGGTTGGCTGCGCTAGGACCGCGAGTACCTGTCAAAGTAAATCCGGCATCTACAGGACCCCACATGGTGGTTCCTTTTCCAATGCAAGGAGAACCTGCTTTCAGACGATAATCATTGCTGCCTTTTTTATTCATTTCCAAAGGCTGGTCTACACCCGCTTCGAATTGAGCCAAGGTAAAAGCTTTCAAATCAACATTGGTCCACATAGGGTCATTTTCACCAATACCTCCAATGGTGTTATTGGCACCCAATACTGACTGAGTAGGAGTCACTGCATCACTGGGAATGAACTCGTCAACTTGCTCTTTGTAAGCTCCGTAATACCAATTGTAGTCGAATTTGATATTGGTCAAATCAGCATCTTCCAATACACGCATGCCACGTTTGTTGTTAGCAACAATATTATTGAACGCATATCCGCGGGCACCTACTTCGTAGTTGATGTTAGCACCGCGTGTCAAACCAGCACGGCGGTACCCACTGTTAATAGCGATGTTGTTGTATACGTTGATGTTGGTCTGCACGATGGAAGAACCTTCGTTGCTCACTTTGTAGGCATTTGTGGCTCCACCAATGAACAGATTGAAGGCCATATTTCCAACCGTACCGGCTTTCATATTGAAGCCATCACCTCCGTCAGAACCACAAAATTCCAACAAATTGCGAACGATGTGTATTTTACCTCCGTTAGAGCGATAAACGTCGTCTACGCAACCATAAATGGAACAATCTTCCAAAATGAATTCGGTATTGGGATTGTTGGTGTAGAAACCGTAGCGGGATTTACCGGCTCGTGGAGAAGATGGACCACCTTGACCGCCAAGATATTCTACACGACACCATTTCAGGACAATAGCCTTGGTATAGTCGGTTCCTTGAACTCCGCCCCAAAGGCCGGTAAATACATTGGCTTCGGTGCGATCAGCTACGGGAACTGACAACAGAATTGGCTGGGCTTTGGATCCTAACGCAAAGAAACTACCGTGTACCGTAATCTCCGGGCCGATGTCACCGCTGCTTGCTTTGGCAATGACGGTTACACCTGGTTCGATGACAATTTCTTCATTCTCTGGAATGATGAGGTCTTCAGTCAGCATGTAGGTTTTGCCGCTTTGCAGCGTACCGCGCATGTAGCCTTTAAGCTCTGTGGTGTTAGCATCGATGGTAACGACACTGTCTTGGGGTGTAGGATCTACTATGGGATCCTCTTTGCAAGCGCCCACAGCCAAAAGGGCAAGGGCAGCAGAAACGAATAATGAATGTTTAATCATATGAGTTTTGGTTAAAATTTGTATTTGATTCCCATAAATAGATTGACGCCGTATTGGTCATTTCGAACGTTGACCCAGCGACTCGCATCCAAGTATGGAGCCTGTTCTGGATTGAATGTATTAGGAAGATGAATATCTGCCAAAAGCCTAGTATTCAACAGGTTGTTTACTTTTACATAAACCAAAAAATTAGACTTCAATGACTGTTCTCCTGAAAGATCCAACTGAATGAAAGCGCGTTGCCAAACATCATTGTTTTTGTAAGGAGATACAGAAATGATGCGGTTACCTGTATACACCATAGCAAGTTGCAAATCGGTTCCCGTTTGGGGATTTTTATACAGCAGTGACACATTGGATATGTGACGCGATTGCCCTTCTAAGGGCCTCGTCTGCATTTCCTCTCTTTGCGTTAAGCTTCCTGAAGAATCGCGAAATTTCACAATCTTCGATGTAGTTATGCGAGAATCAGTAAAGGTGTAGAAAGCGCGAATACCCCAAAAGCCGAAGTAGCGAGAGAAATCAAATTCCAAGCCCCCGTTATTGGCTGTACCAAAATTATTCGGCTGTATAAAAACCGTCTGCCCCGAAATTACGAGAGCACTTTCGATAGGGTTTTCAATGACTTTGTAAAAGAGGCCCAACATGACCTTATTCAACCCTTTATCAAATACCTCGTACCGCACATCCCAATTGGATGCTTGCGTATGCTTTAATTCTGGATTGCCTCTTTCTCGGTAATCTTCTTCTTGAATATCGTAAGGAATGACCTCAAAAAAACTAGGACGCGATAAAGATCGAAAATAAGAAGCTCTCCACTGCCCGTATCGACCGCTTTGCCGCTTGATGTGTAGGGAAGGAAGAAAATCCTGATACTGAAACTCACCCACTCGTCCTTTTACGGTTCTAGGAGCCTGAGTAACCCATGAGAAATCAGTAGATTCATAACGGGCTCCGCCAAGGACCTTCCAAAGGCCTCGATTCCATTGTCCTTGTGCATAGGCCGCCCATATATTTTCTGCCGATTGGTAATTCAAAGGATCAGTCGGAGTGCCCAATGAATTGAATAAGGTCCAAGTGTGGTTGTAGACCGATCCGCTCCAAATTTGCCCAATCGGCAAGGATGTCATCGTATATGCATCAAATGCATTTGCGCGGTCCTTAAAACGCATTAAACCGCCCGCAGATAATTCAACCTCTCCGTTTAACCATCGAGTGGAATATTGATTATTCAGATAAAGGGCGAAATCTTGATCACTGTTTGACGTCCATCTGCGGGTATAGTTGCGATCAATCACGGGTGA
>JBJOHK010000130.1:0-6866 GCA_046047755.1 Bacteroidota bacterium
GGTCCATCGGGCCCTAGGTCTTATTTCATTTACAAGGGAGAGCGCCGCGAACTGGACGAGTTTGATTTGGACTGGGTGGAATCCCATTGCCAAGTGCCCGTTCTTGTGGTTTATTGAGCCTTAGCAGGAGTCAATGATCCTAGGGCGATTTGCTTCAGTTGGGGATTTGAAGGAAACGATTCAAGGGCCACTTTGGCCAAGGCCATGCCTTGATCACGATCTCGAAATGAATAGACCAAAAAAGCCTATGGGATATAAAAAAAGCCATACAATTTGGATGGCTTTTGTGCTCCCCTTACAGACGAAAGATGCAGCTATACTGCGATGCTTGAGAATCTGACTATTAGGAAATTGAAGGTTAATCTTATTTAGGCCTGTTCAAAAAATCAATAATTGCACCAACTCCAGCCCCTATTGCTAAACCCAATGCAATATATTTCATTGTATTAGATGAAGTATGCGCAAAGGCATAACCCAATGCCAAGCCAATGGCTGAACCAATAGCGATACCATTGCCAGAATTTGCTCGTTTTTTACTTTTCATCGAGTAAAATTATTGAGAGATAATAAAAAAAGGTTATACTATAAAAGTATAACCTTTTTATCATTATTGCTCCCCGAGTTGGGCTCGAACCAACGACCTAGCGGTTAACAGCCGCTCGCTCTAACCAGCTGAGCTATCGAGGAGTGTTCCCTAAAGGGATGGCAAAAATAATCCAATTGCCGAATGTGTTCAATACCTTTGTAAGAAATTTTTAAAAATATTTCATGAGCTTGTTGATCATCGGTTCTGTGGCGTTCGATGCCATTGAAACTCCCTTCGGCCAGACGGGTAAAATTGTTGGCGGAGCGGCTTCGTTCATCTCCTTGGCTAGCAGTCTGCTAAATGCTAAAAATGGTTTGGTGGCAGTGGTGGGAGAAGACTTCGACATGGATTTCATTGCCGAGTTGAATCGTCGTGGCGTCGACACACAAGGATTGCAAGTCAAACAGGGTGAGAAGTCATTCTTCTGGAGTGGCAAGTACCACATGGATATGAATTCCCGCGATACCTTGGTAACCGAGCTCAACGTTTTGGGAACTTTTGACCCTATCGTCCCAGACGATTGGAAAGAGCCCGATTATGTGATGCTGGGCAATTTGTCGCCCCAGGTGCAGTTGACAACCTTGAATCGCTTGACCAAGAAGCCAAAACTAGTGGTCATGGATACCATGAATTTCTGGATGGATATTGCCATGCCTGAATTGAAGGAGGTGATTGCCAAAGTAGACGTGTTAACGATCAACGACGAGGAGGCTCGTCAGTTGTCTGGCGAATACAGCTTGCGCAAGGCAGCCCGTGTGATTCATGCAATGGGCCCACAAACCGTAATCATTAAAAAAGGAGAGCATGGCGCTTTGTTGTTCCAACAGGATGAGGTGTTCTTCTGTCCGGCTTTGCCTTTAGAAGAAGTTTTTGATCCTACTGGAGCGGGCGACACCTTTGCAGGTGGATTTGTAGGCTACTTAGCTTCAGTGAATCGTACGGATTTTGAAGCCATGAAAACGGCCATCGTATATGGGTCTTGTTTGGCTTCCTTTGCGGTTGAGAAATTCGGTACTGAGTCTTTGGCACAGGTTAGCCCAGATGCCATGCGCACGCGTTTGGATCAGTTCAAGCGATTGATAGCCGTAGAAGCCTAAGGCAATAATTCTAAGACCAATGTAGCTTGGCTGCGAACGGTAAGGCTTCCTTGAATGAAGCCATTTTCACCCGTGTGGATGTTTCTCCATCTAGAATAGCCTCGGGTGACCGACTGGTATCGGCTCCAATTTAGGGTTTGGTCTTGGCTGTCTCCCGAACATAGGGTAATAAGCCCGGGGTGTTGGCTCATAGACCATCCTGAAGCATATACATTTTGATCGCAGCTGAATTGAGTGAAGTTACCCTTGTCAAACAGGGGGTTATTCAATCGGTATTGATTCAACTTTTGCAGATAAACAAAGGCTTCATTCTCCCGCGTCGAGCGACCCGAAGCATGGAATTTATTTACTGAGTCATTGGCCCATCCGCCGGGGAAATCGAAACGGAAATACGCGTCTCCGTTACCGTCTTTGCCGGGCATGAGAATTTCGGTGCCATAATACAAGCAAGGCATGCCTCTAGTGGTCATGAGTAGAGCTATTCCGCGTTTCCAGGCCGAAAAGTCCTCATTGACTGTGCTCCAAAAGCGTTCCATGTCGTGGTTATCGACAAAAGTGCAATGGGAATTGGGATTTGAGTAGAGGAAATCTTCACTCAAGGTTTGATACACACGAGAGAGTCCTGAATTCCAATTGGTGGCTTCGGTGCAAGCTTTGTGAATGGAAAAGGCCAGGGCAAAGTCAGTAACGCCAGGCAATGAGTTGGATTCGAATCCTTGCACTCGGCTGAGGCAATAGGTGGCTTGTTGGGCGGCACTCATGACCCAGGTTTCTCCAAAAATGGGAAATCCAGGATATTCCTTTAAAATGGCATTGCACCATTCGTTCATATAGGCCTGGTCAAGGAAGGGATAAGTGTCAATGCGGTATCCTGATAAATTGGCATATTCGATCCACCACAGATAGAGCTGCTTAAAATAGCGGTTCATGTGTGGATTGGCTTGGTTGTAATCGGGCATCGATTTGACAAAAGCACCGTCGGTATTCAATAGGCGTTCTGTCGGGTCGGCATGCGGGTCGTGGTTGCTTTGGGCGCGGAAGTTGGAACGCACAAAACTGTCGCGGAAATGAAACCAGCCCGTATCAGAGTTTTCGTACATCCAGTGGCCATCTCCAGGGTGATTGGGGATGATGTCCATGACCATTTTCATGCCGCGTGATTGCATCTCTGAACACAGTGAAACATACTCCTCGTTGCTCCCAAAGCGGGGGTCAATGCGGTAGTGGTCCGTTATGGCGTAGCCGTGAAAGCTTTCGTCCTTTTGATCGCTTTCTTGAACGGGATTCAGCCACAAGGCATTGATGCCCAAATCCTGCAGGTAATTTAGGTGCTGGCTGATGCCGGCAATATCGCCCCCGTGGCGGGCCCGCAAGGCTTGTCTGTCTGTTTGTTCGTTGTTTTTCGTTACGGCATTGTCATTGCTGGGGTCTCCATTGGCGAATCGGTCTGGAAAAATCAAATACATGACATCGCTAGGCTTGATGGGCTCAGCCTGCTCAGTGGGGTTGCGACGATTTTTTAGTTCGTAGGGGAATTCGAAGCTGGTCAATCGTTCCACGCCTGTTTTGGCTTTGGCTCTAATGGTCAGGGTGCCAGCTTGTGTAGCGGGGTCGATTTGCAATCGGAGATAGGCTATGTCCGGATGAGCACCAGAAGAGTGACTCAGCAATTGTACGCCTTCATAGGTATTAAGTGAATAGTTGTAGAAGGCGGCTTGAGGTGCGTGTACGATGATTTCCAATTCGGGGTTGGCAAAACCGATATACCAATGGGTTGGGCTTAGGTGCTGTACAGACTTCGGTTGTATGGGCCCAAAGTGAGCGGGATTAGGGTCTGTTTTGGCTTCAATTTGGTAGGGGCTGAAAATTGCGGCAACACATAGGAGGAAAAAAGACAATGCCTTCATGACTACAAAGTAATGGGTTTAGGCAAAAAATGCCTTAATGTCTATGTGACACTTATCCCCAGGTTTTGCTAAACAACAGTGGTTTCGAGCAATACTTGGTCTTCCAAATAACCAACAAGGCGATCGCCTGGAGCTATTGGCCCAACGCCGGCTGGGGTTCCCGTGAAAATGTAGTCACCCGTTTTGAGCATGAAGTACTGGGAAACATGTTCGATGATTTCGTCAATGGGCCAAAGCATCAATGAGGTATGCCCCAATTGTACGTTTTGCCCGTTTTTCTCCAATCGAAAGTGGCAGTCATTCAGGTCTAGTCCTTCTTTATGACGAAAGGTTCCAATCACCGCTGAATGGTCGAAAGCCTTAGCTTTTTCCCAGGGAAGCCCTTTTGCTTTTAAGTGGTCTTGCAGGTCGCGAGCGGTCATATCAATGCCCAAACTGACTTCGTCATAGTAGTCTGAAGCGAAGGCTTTGGGAATGGCTTTGCCCGGCTTTTTGATTTTGATGACCAATTCCAATTCATAGTGAATGTTTTGGCTGAAATCGGGGCGTACAAAGGGGTTCCCGTTTCGCAGCAAAGCGCTGTCGGGTTTGATGAAAATCACGGGTTCGCTAGGCTTCTCATTGTTCAACTCGTCGATATGAGCAACGTAGTTCCGGCCAATACAAATGATTTTCATGCTAGTGGGTATTAGCGCTGCAAGGTTTTTTCGCGCTCGGGTCCCATAGAAATAACCGAGATGCTATGCCCAATGTATTCTTCGATGTACTCGATGTAATCTCTGAATTCCTGGTCCATGGCATCGTATCCCTTGCTCAAATCAATGTCTTTCGACCAGCCCTTGTGCTCAGAATAAATGGGTTCTACTGGGGTGTTTACCATGTTGGAGGGAATTTGTTTGTGTTCTTCTCCATCGTATCGGTAAGCCGTGGCCGCAGAAATGCTATCCATGCCGTTCAATACATCACCCTTCATCATGATGAGCTCGTCTACTCCATTCAACATGCAAGCATACTTTAGGGCCACTAGGTCGAGCCATCCGCAGCGACGTTCACGACCAGTAGTAGCTCCGTATTCGTGGCCAATTCGACGCAAATCTTCACCTGTTTGGTCAAACAATTCGGTGGGGAAGGGGCCAGAACCCACTCGTGTGCAATAGGCTTTGAAGATGCCGTATACCTTGCCAATGTGCTTGGGCGCTATACCCAAACCTGAGCAGACTCCGCCAGACAAAGTGGTCGATGATGTCACAAATGGATAGGTGCCGAATTCAATGTCCAACATTGAGCCTTGCGCTCCTTCCGCTAAGATTTTCTTGCCTTGGGCAATGCAATCATTGATGAAGTATTCGCTGTTGATGAGTTGATGACCCTTCAAGAATTCAACAGCTTCAAAAAAGGCCGTTTCTTCAGCTGGCAAATCAAAATCGGTGTATCCGTAATGCTCGATTAGACGCAAATGAGCCTCTGTTGCGTTGCGATAAAGGGTGGCGAAATCGCTGTGCAATATGTCACCTACCCGCAAACCGCTACGACCCACCTTGTCTCGGTAGGTCGGTCCAATGCCGCGCAAGGTGCTGCCAATCTTAGCCGCTCCTTTAGCCGCTTCTGAAGCCGCATCCAGAATTCGGTGTGTAGGCAAAATCAAATGCGCTTTTTTGGAGATCAACAAACGCTCTTTGTAGTTCGGGCACTCTTCCGAAATGCGGCCTATTTCTTGTTGCAAACGAACCGGGTCAATGACCACGCCATTGCCAATAAGATTCAAGGTTTCTTGTCTAAAAATGCCAGAAGGTATGGTGTTCAAGACAAATTTCTTGCCTTCAAATTCCAAGGAGTGACCGGCATTTGGGCCGCCTTGAAATCGGGCCACTACATGGTATTGGGGGGTTAAAAAGTCGGCAATTTTGCCTTTTCCTTCGTCGCCCCATTGGAGGCCTAGAATTACGTCAACCATGAATTGTTATGGATAGAGATTTTTATTGCAGTGTTGGCAATCTCCCTTTTCGGTGAGAAGAGGGTCGCCGTATAAATGTAAGGAATGGTGTCCCACTTGGAACTTGAGAAGAGAACCCATGGTATTGGAAATCTGTTGTACCCTAGGGTCGCAAAATTCCAATACCTCTTTGCATCGGTTGCAGATCAAGTGATCGTGTTGGCGATAACCAAAGGCCTGTTCATAATGACTTGTGTTCTGCCCGAACTGGTGCTTTTTTACCAATTCTGCCTCCACCAATAAGTCCAAGGTGTTATAAACCGTGGCCCGACTTACTTGGTAATTGCGCGACTTCATTTTAACGAACAGGCTGTCTACATCGAAATGCTCCTTGTGGGAGTAGATTTCGTCCAAAATGGCATAGCGCTCGGGTGTTTTTCGCTGTTTGTTCTTTTCAAGGTAAGCCGTGAACAATTCCCGAACCTGAGCTTTGATTTTCTTCTGTTGTGGATCAGTTTTCATCAGGGAGCGGAATTGGGTAGGGGTAAAGGAAGTCGAATGGCTCGACAGGCAGGGTAGTAGGGGCGAATGTTGTACAGGGCCCGATTGGCTTCGGCCTGGCTGTAAAAGCGGCCAATGTACAATTTGAAATTGGGCTCGTCGTATACCACCTCGGCGATGTAACTACCCCCGAGGGCCAAATTGATTTCTTGTTGCAAACTCAAGGCTTCGCTACGGCTGTTGAACAAACCCATGAAAAGGCGGTATCCGTTAATGGTTTGACCATTGCCTTTTCTGGATTCCAATCGCTGATTGCGCAATTGGCTGATGGAATAAGGCATGTCAATTCTTGGCTTAAGCGGTTGTTGGGCACACAGAGTAGAGGCCCAGAAAAGTGTCGCTATGGTCAGTAATTGGCCGCGCATTGGTCGTACAAATATCGCGAAAAAGGTCATGCCGTGCCTACCTTTGTGATATGTCTTCAAAAGCCGCATTGATTATATTGGATGGCTGGGGTTTAGGGAACAAAAGCAAATCAGATGCCATTGCTTGTGCGCATACTCCATTTGCTGATTCTCTAACGGCTTCTGTGCCTCATTCCACCCTCTTGACAGATGGTGAAAACGTGGGATTGCCAACCGGTCAGATGGGGAATTCAGAGGTGGGTCACATGAACATTGGCGCCGGCCGAGTCGTCTGGCAAATGTTGGCACGCATCAACAAATCGGTGCAAGAAGGTTCATTGGGTGACAATCAAATCTTGCAGCGCTGTTTTGCGGGCGTTGGCGAAGAAAAGTCGCTGCATATTTTGGGATTGTTGTCAGACGGAGGTGTTCATGCCC
>JBJOHK010000131.1:0-21906 GCA_046047755.1 Bacteroidota bacterium
CCTGGACCGTACATTTTACGTTCCAAAGCTTTGTCGCGTCCGAAAATCGCTTCACGGAAACGACGGGCAACTTTCGATTTAGGGCCTGTATATCTTGCCATTTCTTTTTATTTCAAAAATTAAACTCTTCTACGCTTAGGAGGACGACATCCGTTGTGAGGAAGTGGAGTTGTATCCGTAATGGTCAAAACTTCCAAACCAACGGTTTGCAGGTTGCGGATAGCGCTATCGCGTCCGGAACCAGGTCCTTTCACGAACACGTCTACCTTGCGGAGACCAGAGTCAAAGGCTGTTTTGCCACAATCCAACACCGCTACTTGAGCAGCATAAGGAGTGTTTTTCTTAGAACCGCGGAAACCCATCTTTCCAGCTGAAGACCATGAAATAACTTGGCCTTCGGTGTTTGTTACCGAAATGATGATGTTGTTAAAGGTAGCGCGGATGTGCACTTGACCATGCGGATCTACCTTAACTTTTCTCTTTTGAACTTTCTTCTGATTAGCCATGATAAGCTTATGCTAATTATTTAGTAGCCTTCTTTTTACCTGCAACTGTCTTTCTCTTACCCTTACGTGTACGAGCATTCGTACGGGTTTTCTGACCACGCAAAGGCAGACCTTTACGATGACGCTGACCACGGTAGCAACCGATGTCCATCAATCGCTTGATGTTCAATTGTACCTCGGAGCGCAATTCACCCTCGGTTTTCAGGTTTTCCTGAATGTATCCACGAATGGCTGCCAAATCATCGTCATTCCATTCGTTTACTTTTTTGTCCTGCGAAATTCCGCAATTATCCAGAATGTTGGCAGCGGTGCTTCGGCCAATACCGAAGATGTAGGTCAATCCAATGACACCACGCTTATTCTTAGGGAGATCAATACCTGCTATACGGGCCATGTGTATCTATTATCCTTGTCTTTGTTTGAATTTGGGATTCTTCTTGTTAATCACGTACACCTTACCCTTGCGGCGTACGATCTTGCAGTCTACACTGCGCTTTTTAACGGCGGTTCTAACTTTCATAGTTGCTTATTTGTATCGGTAACAAATTCTACCTCTGGTCAAATCGTATGGGGACATTTCAACAGAAACCTTATCGCCAGGTAGGATACGTATGTAGTGCATACGCATTTTGCCAGAAATGGTCGCAATGATCTCGTGTCCGTTCTTCAAACGAACTCGGAACATGGCATTGGAAAGAGCTTCTGTGATTTCTCCGTCCTGTTTTATGGCATCCTGCTTGGGCATGTGAAAAGGGCTGCGAAATTATGAATTATTATTTTAAAAATCAACTTGGCTATAGGCGTTGGTCATGCGTCCTTTCAACTTACCACCACCGCTCATCAAACCATCGTACTTACGCATGGTCAAGTAACTGTCGATTTGCTGTAAGGTATCCAAAACAACACCTACCAAAATCAACAAACTTGTTCCACCGTAGAACTGTGAAAACTCTTGGTTAACACCCAACTGCTGAGCAAAAACTGGAAGAATAGCCACGATCGCAATCAACACAGCACCGGGGAAGGTGATGCGAGAGATGACGCCATCAATGAAATTCGCTGTTTGCTTACCAGGCTTAATGCCAGGGATGAAACCATTATTTCTCTTCATGTCATCAGCCATTTGTACAGGGTTAAAAATGATAGCCGTGTAGAAATAGGTAAAGACAACAATTAGGAAAACCAACAAGGCATTGTGACCAAAACCATTGGGATTCATAATGCTAATCAACCAGCCGGGAGCTCCTGAATCGCCGTAGAAACTACCAATAGTAGCAGGCAAAAACAGAATGGCTTGGGCAAAGATGATAGGCATAACACCGGCGGCCAAAATCTTAATGGGCAAGTATTGACGGGCTCCACCATATTGACGGTTACCCACTACTCTCTTGGCGTAGTTAATGGTGATTTTGCGCGTTCCCTGTGTCAACAGAATAACACCCAATACAACCATGAACCAAATCACCATTTCGATCAAGAACAAAATTGGACCGCTTCCAAAAGCTTTGAATGCGAACTCACTAACCAGAGCCGCTGGCATGCGGGCAATGATACCCACCATGATCAACAGGCTGATACCGTTGCCCAAACCTCGATCGGTGATGCGCTCTCCTAACCACATGGTAAACATGGTACCGGCTGTCAATAATATGACGTTGGTAATCATGAACATGGATTGGCTCATTACATCAGGACGGAAGTTGTACAACAAGGCTTGAGCGTTGCCTGGAGTGTTGGCGATGTTACTCAAATAGCCTATGGCTTGAACTGCTGTAAAAGCAATGGTCAACAAACGTGTATACTGATTGATCTTACGGCGTCCTTCCTCTCCTTCTTTCTGCAAACGCTGAAAGGCAGGAATAGCGATCGACACCAACTGCATCAAAATAGAGGCAGAAATGTAAGGCATTATACCCAGTGCAAAGATGGCACCGCGAGCAAATGCTCCACCAGCGAACGTATTGATCAGGCCGAGAATGTTGTTTTTCGTTTGGTTATTCAAACCCACCAATGCCTCCGAATCAATACCGGGAAGAATGATGAACGAACCCAAGCGATAAACAAGCAAAAGCAGCATCGTATAAACGATGCGCTTTCGCAATTCTTCGATTGCCCAGATGTGCTTCAGGGTTTCAATCAGTTTTTTCATGCTTGTTATGCAATTACATGAACACTACCGCCAGCCTTTTCAATGGCTTCACGAGCAGTCTCAGAAAACTTATTGGCGTGAACTTCTACGGCGGCTTTAACCTCTCCGCGTCCTAACACTTTGAACAATTCTTTCTTGCCTATCAAGTGCTTGGAAACCAAAATTTCACGATCAATTTTATTGACTTTCAATTCATCGGCCAATTGCTGAATGATATCCAAGTTAATGGCAGCATATTCAACACGGTTGATGTTTTTAAATCCACCTTTGGGGATACGACGCTGCAAAGGCATTTGACCACCTTCAAAACCAATTTTACGGCTGTAACCGGTACGGCTTTGTTGGCCCTTATGACCTTTGGTTGATGTTCCACCTCGGCCAGAACCTTGTCCACGACCAATTCGCTTGGATTTTTTAACCGATCCTTCTGCAGGTTTAAGATTGCTAAGATTCATGGCTTCTATTAATCGACGTTTTCTACTTTCAACAGATGACTCACGGTGCGAATCATACCCTCAGTTTGAGGATTCAATTCCACCACACGGCTGGCATTCATTTTGCGAATTCCAAGGGCAATCAAGGTTGCTTTTTGATTTTTCGCGTATCCAATTCCGCTTTTGATTTGGGTGATTTTAACCTTACTCATGAGATTATCCGTTAAACACTTTGCTGAGACTGATGCCGCGCAAATGAGCGACACTATGAGGATCTTTCATGCTCGTCAAAGCATCAAACGTAGCTTTGACCACGTTGTGAGGGTTTGACGAACCTTTTGACTTAGCCAATACATCGGTAATACCGGCGCTTTCCAAGACGGCACGCATAGCACCACCTGCGATTACACCAGTACCAGAAGCTGCGGGTTTCAAAAACACACGACCTCCACCAAACTTACCAGCTTGTTCATGGGGAACAGTTCCATTCAACACGGGAACTTTGATCAAGTTCTTCTTGGCATCTTCGATACCCTTGTTGATGGCGTCAATAACTTCGTTCGACTTGCCCAATCCATGACCTACGGTTCCTTGACCATCTCCTACCACTACCAAAGCAGTGAAATTGAAGGTACGACCACCTTTGGTCACCTTGGCTACACGGTTGATGTTTACAACCTTTTCGGTCAACGTCAACTCGGTAGGACGAACTCGAATAATATTCTTGTTTGACATCTATAATTCAGATTAGAATTTCAAGCCTCCTTCGCGTGCCGCGTCGGCAAGGCTTTTCACACGACCGTGGTAGAGGTATCCACCGCGATCAAAAACAACACTAGTAATACCAGCCTCAATTGCAACGGTAGCAATTTTCTTGCCTACCAATGCAGACTTAGCCACTTTGGTATCTTTAACAGCAGCAATATCAGCCATGCGGCTAGAAGCACTTGCCAAGGTCACACCTGTGCTGTCATCAATGATTTGAGCATAGATATCCTTGTTGCTTCGAAATACACTCAAGCGGGGGCGTACAGCCGTTCCGGTGATGCGACCGCGAATGCGGCTGCGAATTTTACTGCGTCTTTGAACTTTAGTTTTAGCCATGACTGTAGATTATTTTTTACCGGCTGACTTACCAGCTTTTCTGCGTACAACTTCTCCAGCAAAGCGAATACCTTTACCCTTGTAAGGCTCTGGCTTGCGGAATGAACGAATTTTGGCGGCTACCTGACCCAAAAGTTGCTTATCAGCACACTCCATGGTGATGTTGGGGTTCTTACCCTTAACCATCTCAGTAGTTACCGTGATTTCAGAAGGAATTTGCAAAACAATCTTGTGAGAGTAGCCCACAACGAATTCCACCAAGTTGCCTTGGTTCGAAACCTTGTAACCTACACCAACAAGTTCTTGATTTACCTTGTGGCCTACACTTACCCCTACTACCATATTGTTGATGATAGAGCGATACAGACCATGAAGCGCTTTATGCTCCTTGCTGTCGCTTGGGCGATTGACTGTCAAAATTCCGTCGGCCTGAACAATTTCAAACTCAGGACGAATGAACTCAGACACTTCTCCTTTTGGACCCTTAGCGGTAACCACACCAGCTGAAACCGTTACAGTTACGCCGGCAGGAATGCTAATGGGTGCTTTTCCGATACGTGACATATTCTTTTTGTTTTTTATTAAGCTACGAAGCACAAAATTTCACCACCTACACCATGCTGACGTGCTTCTTTGTCAGTCATAACGCCTTTGGATGTGGTTACAATGGCAATACCCAAACCGTTCAAAACGCGGGGAACTGCACTAGCGGCTGAATACTTGCGCAAACCAGGAGTAGAAACACGCTTCAAAGAAGTGATAGCACTTTGTTTGGTCTGGGCATTGTATTTCAACGCAATTTTAATAACACCTTGGTTGTTGGCTGTGGGCTCAAATTTGTACTTGAGGATATAGCCTTTCTCATACAACACACGAGTCATTTCCTTCTTAAGATTGCTAGCAGGTATCTCTACAACGCGGTGGTTGGCTTTGATAGCATTGCGCAATCGGGTAAGGTAATCTGAAATAGGATCAGTCATGTTAATAGTCTTAAATTACCAGCTAGATTTGGTTACTCCTGGGATTTTTCCATCGCTGGCCAATTGACGGAACTGGTTCCGGCAAATGCCAAACGTACGCATGTATCCACGGGGACGACCTGTGATTTTGCAACGGTTACGCAGACGCACAGGCGATGCGTTGCGGGGCAGTTTTTGCAGGGCATCATAATCGCCTTCTGCTTTCAACTGGGCGCGCTTCTCGGCGTAACGGGCTACCATAGCTTCCCGTTTGCGCTGCCGTGCCTTTATCGATTCTCTTGCCATTTTAGGTTATTTGCTTTTAAAGGGGAAACCCATCAATTTCAACATTTCCAAACTCTCCTCGTCGGTTTTGGCCGTAGTAACGATGGTAATATCCATACCGTTAATGCGGTTAACCTTGTCGATGTCGATTTCGGGGAAAATGATCTGTTCGGTGATACCCATAGTAAAGTTGCCGCGGCCATCAAACCCTTTGGGTTCCAAGCCTTGGAAGTCACGAACACGGGGCAACGAAATAGTGATCAAACGATCCAAGAACTCATACATACGCTCTTTGCGCAATGTAACACGAGCTCCAATGGGCATCATCTCACGAAGTTTGAAGTTAGAAATCGCTTTCTTAGAGATGGTAGGTTGGGCCTTTTGACCTGCAATTTTTGTCATCTCTTCTACAGCCTGATCGACCAATTTCTTATCGTTCACGGCGGCACCCACACCTTGGTTCAAAACAACCTTGGTAATTTTGGGGATCTCCATTACGTTGCCATATGCAAACTTCTCTTGCATACCCTTGACAACGACTTCATTGTATTTGTTTCTTAATCTAGGAGCGTAGCTCATTTTCGTGATTATTTAATGAACTCACCAGTAGCTTTTGCAAAGCGCTGGATTTTGCCATTTTCGTTCAACTTACGACCCACTTTAGTCTCCTTGCCTCCAACCATAAGCTGAAGATTAGACAAATGAATGGGAGCTTCAATCTTCTCAATGCGGCCTTGGGTATTCTGAGCATTGGGTTTAAAATGCTTAGTTACTAGGTTGAGACCTTCTACCACGGCGCGGTTCTCTGAGGGAATTACACGCAAAACTTTTCCAGATTTGCCTTTGTCATCGCCAGCTATGACTTTGACAGTGTCACCCTTTTTAATGTGCAACTTGTTTGCCATGATTTACAATACTTCAGGTGCTAATGATACAATTTTCATGAACTGTTTGTCGCGCAATTCGCGAGCAACGGGGCCGAAGATACGGGTACCACGAGGCTCGTCGTTGTTGTTCAACAACACACAGCTATTTTCATCGAAACGGATGTATGATCCATCGGGACGACGCACTTCTTTTTTAGTGCGAACCACGACGGCCTTAGAAACCGTTCCTTTTTTCATGTTGCCACCGGGGATAGAATGCTTTACACTCACGACAATTTTGTCTCCCACAGAGGCGTAGCGACGGCCGGTACCACCCAGCACACGGATGCACAAAACTTCTTTGGCACCGCTGTTATCAGCTACTCTCAGTCTGCTTTCTTGTTGTACCATCTTATTTCGCTTTTTCGATTACTTCAACCAATCTCCAACGCTTGTTCTTAGACAAGGGACGGGTTTCCATGATTTTAACAATATCATTGGCTCCGCAAGTATTGGTCTCGTCGTGAGCCGTAAATTTCTTCGTCTTCTTGAAGTACTTGCCGTATTTGGGGTGCTTTACGTTGCGCACAACTGACACGACAATAGTCTTGTCCATTTTGGCGCTGGTCACCGTGCCGATGATTTCTTTTCTGGCGTTTCTAACAGTTTCCATTAGTTTTCTTCACTCATTTGTTTCAAATAAGCCTGGGCTTCGGCTTCGGCGCGACGCGCGTTCAACTCCGTAAGCATACGGGCAATAGTTTTGCGGGTTTCCCCCAAGGTGTGAGGCTGATCGAGCTGAGTGACAGCGTGTTGAAACTTCATTTTCTGAAGGCGAACAACTTCTGCCTTGTAGCGCTCTACCAATTCCTTGTTAGGCAATGCTTTGATTTCTGACATTTTCATGGTTTAATCCTCCTCTACATAATCGGGACGTACGACAAACTTGCAAGCTACAGGCAGTTTCTGAGCAGCCAAGCGAATTCCTTCTTTGGCGATTTCTTCAGACACACCTCCAACTTCAAACATGATGGTTCCTGGTTTGATACAGGCTACCCAGTATTCGGGAGCACCCTTACCCTTACCCATTCGCACTTCAGCAGGCTTCTTGGTTACGGGCTTATCGGGGAAAATACGAATCCAAACCTGTCCTTCACGCTTCATGTAACGGGTCAAGGCAATACGAGCCGCCTCAATTTGGCGAGCTGTAATCCAAGCGGGTTCCATGGACTTCAAACCGAAGCTTCCAAATACCACGCGATGACCGCGGGTAGCAAGGCCTTTAACACGGCCTTTTTGTTGCTTTCTGAATTTTGTTCTTTTTGGGCTAAGCATGGTTATATTCCTTAAGCGTTACGACGATTGTTACGACGATCACCACCGCGATCGTTGCGACGATCATTGCGGTCATTGCGGCGATCACCACGGGGACCAGAGTTGCGGCGTTCGGTCTCAGCCTGAGGGGCCAAATCAACCTTGCCATAAATTTCACCTTTGCAAATCCATACCTTGATTCCGATTTTACCGTATACAGTTTGGGCTTCAACCAAAGCGTAATCGATGTTGGAACGCAAAGTATGCAAAGGAGTACGACCGTCTTTGTACATCTCAGAACGGGCAATCTCACCTCCATTCAAACGACCGCTGATGCGAACTTTAATACCATCAGCACCCATTTTCATGGTATTCATGATGGCGTTCTTCACGGCGCGCTTGTATGAGAAACGATTCTCGATTTGCTGGGCAATGTTCTCACCTACCAACTGAGCATCCAATTCAGGGCGCTTGATCTCGCTGATATTGATTTGAACGTCTTTACCCGTGATTTTCTTAATTTCTTCGCGAATAGCATCAACTTCTGAGCCACCTTTACCGATCACTATACCTGGACGGGCAGTGTGGATGGTCAAGGTAATGCGCTTCAAAGTGCGCTCGATAACCACCTTGGCAATTCCACCTTTGGGAATGCGCACACGGAGGTATTTGCGGATCTTCTCATCTTCGCTCAGCTTATCGCCGTAGTTCTTTCCACCATACCAGTTGGAATCCCACCCGCGAATGATGCCTAGACGTAGTCCGATTGGGTTTACTTTTTGTCCCATGGTTTATGCTTCGCTTTCGTTTTTAGAATTTTTCAGACTATCAATCACAATAGTTACGTGATTGCTACGTTTCTTCTGGCGGTAGCCACGGCCTTGAGGAGCCGTACGCAAGCGCTTCATAGCCAAACCTCCGTCAACCATAATGGTTTTGACGTACAATTCGCTATCCTCGATGCGCTCATCGCCGTTCATTTGTCCCCAGTTCGCGATTCCGCTCTTGATCAATTTGCTCAAGTAGATGGCGTAGGTGGGCTTTGGGTTCCACTGAAGGATGTTCAAGGCCTTTTCAACGCGTTGACCGCGCACCATGTCTGCTACCAAACGCATTTTGCGTGGTGACAACGGACAGTTTCTCAAAATTGCTTTTGCTTCCATCTCTATTACTTGTTGTGACCTTTAAATGTACGGGTAGGAGCAAACTCGCCTAGCTTGTGGCCAACCATGTTTTCCGTTACGTACACGGGGATGAATTTATTTCCGTTGTGAACTGCGAAGGTGTGACCTACGAAGTCAGGAAGGATCAAGCTTGCGCGTGACCATGTCTTTACAACGCTTTTCTTATTAGCCTCGTTCAAAGCATCAACTTTTTTCATCAATTTGATGCTAACGAAAGGCCCTTTTTTAATGGATCTTGCCATGTTGAATCAATCTAAATATTATTTGTTGCGCTTTGATTTTCTGCGTTCGATGATCATCTTGGAACTCGCCTTGTTCACATCGCGCGTCTTTTGACCTTGTGAATAGATCAAATTGCGTGAACGTGGCTGTCCACCTTTGTTGCGACCTTCGCCACCACCCATTGGGTGATCGACAGGGTTCATTGCAGAAGGACGAGTACGAGGACGGCGTCCTAACCAGCGCTTACGACCAGCTTTACCCAACACAACTTGGCTGTGCTCACCATTAGAAACAGAACCAACAGTGGCTTGACCTGCTGACAACACCATGCGGCTTTCGCCTGAAGGCAACTTGATAACAGCATATTTACCTTCACGAGCCATCAACTGGGCGTAAGAACCTGCGCTGCGGCAAATCTTAGCTCCTTGACCAGGCTGCATTTCGATGTTGTGGATCAAGGTACCCAAAGGAATCTCCATCATAGGAAGAGAATTGCCAACCTCAGGAGAAACTCCAGAGCCTTGCTCAATTTTCTGTCCTACTTGAATGCCATTAGGAGCGATGATGTAACGCTTTTCACCACCTTCAAATTCCACCAATGCGATGAAAGCTGTACGGTTTGGATCGTATTCAACAGATTGAACGGTTCCAGCAACACCATGGTTATCGCGCTTGAAATCGATGATACGATAACGGCGCTTGTGTCCACCACCCATATAACGCATGGTAGTGCGACCTTGATTGTTACGACCGCCCGATTTCTTGATCGGGGCCAACAACGACTTTTCAGGAGTCGAAGTGGTAATCTCAGTGAACGTGTTCGCTACGCGAAAACGCTGACCGGGAGTAGTAGGATTAAGACGACGTACTGCCATGATTAGATATTTTCGTAAAAGTCAATAGAATGTCCCTCCTTGAGGGTGATGATGGCCTTCTTATACTTATTGGTATAACCCGAGATTTGGCCCGTGCGACGATTTCTCTTCGCTTTACCCCGTACGATCATGGTGTTCACTGATTCAACCTCTACCGAATAGAAAGATTCGACAGCAGACTTGATTTCGTCTTTGCTGGCCTTATGGTCAACAACGAAACCAACCTGACCGCGCTTATCCATGATAGCAGTCATTTTCTCAGTGATCAACGGCTTCTTGAGTATCATTTTGCGTGTGTCTCCTGAATTTTAGCAATAGAACTTTCAGTCAAAATCAAATGAGAAGCTTTCATGACTTCGTAGGTATTGATATTACCTGCCGTCATGACAACATTACCCATGATGTTGCGACCTGAAAGGAAAACGTTCTTGTCCATGTCAGCGGTTACAAACAGGCTACGGCCGTTTACATTCAACGCTTTCAGCATGGTGGCAAATTCGCTGGTCTTAGGTGCTGTCATTTGCAAATCTTCAACCACAACAATTTGTTGGTTTTGAGCTTTGTATGACAAGGCTGACAAACGAGCCAAACGCTTCAATTTTTTGTTCAACTTGAATGAGTAGTCACGAGGACGTGGACCGTGTATACGGGCACCACCTACATAAATACCACTCTTCAATGATCCGTGGCGAGCTCCACCAGTACCCTTTTGACGGAAAACCTTGCGGGTAGAACGGTTGATCTCGGTGCGATCTTTAGTCTTGTGAGTACCTTGACGCTGATTGGCCAAGAACTGCTTCACATCCAAGTAGATGGCGTGGTCGTTGGGCTGAATGCCAAAGACATCGGCTGACAACTGGACACTGCGTCCGGTTTCTGCACCTTTTTGATTCAATACTTTAACTTCCATGCTATTACTTTTCAATGATTACAGTTGAGCCATTATGGCCTGGTACAGAACCTTTCAACACAACCAAATTGCGGTCAGCATCGATTTTCAATACTTGCAAGTTGAATGACTTCACACGCTCACCACCGGTGCGGCCAGCCATGCGAGTTCCTTTGAAAACACGTCCAGGGAAAGAACAGGCACCAATAGAACCAGGTGCACGCAAACGGTTGTGCTGACCGTGAGTAGCTTCACCCACACCAGAGAAACCGTGGCGCTTCACAACACCTTGGAAACCCTTACCTTTAGATGTACCTACAACATCAACGTACTCGCCGAGTTCGAAGATGCTGACATCTATAGTGTCACCCAAGTTTGCAGACATTTCGCTGTCGCGGAATTCAACAGTCTTGCGCTTGGCGCTAGACTTGGCTTTCGCCATGTGACCCATTTCAGCCGCTACGCTGTGCTTTTCTTTCTTATCGCCCCATGCCAACTGAATAGCCTTGTAGCCATCCTTGTCAGAGGTCTTTATTTGTGATACTACGCAAGGACCCGCTTCGATAACAGTACAAGCTACACGCTTACCATTGTCATCAAACATGCTGGTCATGCCCAGTTTTTTTCCTATCAAGCCGTCCATGTTCCTTACAGTTTAATTTCTACTTCAACCCCGCTGGGCAATTCAATTTTCATCAATGCATCTACGGTCTTAGTAGAACCATTGAAGATGTCAATCAAGCGCTGGTAAGTACAATACTGGAACTGCTCTCTCGCTTTTTTATTCACGTGAGGCGAACGCAACACAGTGAAAATCTTTTTACGAGTTGGCAGAGGCACAGGTCCACTTACGACTACACCAGTTGTGCGTACCGCTTTAACGATCTTCTCTGCAGACTTATCCAAAAGAGTGTGATCGAAAGACTTAAGTTTAATTCTTATTTTCTGGCTAACCATTGTTCTAATTTTTAAGCGTTGGCTTTTTTGATGACTTCCTCAGAAACGTTGCGAGGAGCTTCAGAGAAGTTGTTGAACTCCATTGAAGAAGTAGCGCGACCGGAAGTGATGGTACGCAACTGGGTTACGTAACCAAACATTTCGCTAAGAGGAACCAAGGCTTTAACCACCTGAGCACCTGCACGCTCATCAATACCTTGCAACTGACCACGACGGCGGTTCAAGTCACCCATTACATCACCTGTTGATTCAGCAGGCGTAACCACTTCCAACTTCATGATGGGCTCGAGCAACACAGGGTTACACTTGCGAGCGGCCTCTTTGAAGCCTAATTTACCGGCCAATTCAAAAGACAAGGAATCAGAGTCAACGGGGTGGAAAGAACCGTCAAACAAACGCACTTTCACGCGCTCGATCTGGTAACCAGCCAAAACACCGTTTGACAAAGCGGCCTTGAAGCCTTTTTCAACCGCAGGGATGTATTCCTTAGGAATAGAACCACCCACGATTTCATTTACGAACTGCAAATCGCCTTCGAAGTCTGCGTCAGCAGGTCCAAGTTCGAATTGAATATCGGCAAACTTACCGCGACCACCTGTCTGTTTCTTGTAGGTCTCACGGTGAGTAGTGTTAGTAGTGATAGCTTCTTTGTAAGAAACTTGAGGAGCTCCTTGGTTACACTCAACCTTGAATTCGCGCTTCAAGCGATCCACGATGATATCCAAGTGCAACTCACCCATACCGCTGATTACAGTTTGACCTGTTTCTTCGTCGGTGTGAACCTTGAAGGTAGGATCTTCTTCAGCCAACTTAGCCAAAGCGTTACCCAACTTATCAGAGTCAGCTTGAGTCTTAGGCTCAATAGCCAAACCAATTACAGGATCAGGGAATACCATTGATTCCAAAATGATGGGGCTCTTCTCGTGGCACAAAGTATCACCCGTACGGATGTCTTTGAAACCCACAGCCGCTCCAATATCACCAGCACCCAAGAATTCAATAGCATTCTGTTTGTTGGCGTGCATTTGGAAAATGCGAGAGATACGCTCTTTGTTGCCTGTGCGCATGTTCAAAACGTAAGAACCTGCATCCAACTTACCGGAGTAAGCGCGAATGAAGCACAAACGACCTACGAAAGGATCAGTGGCAATTTTGAAAGCCAAAGCGGCGAAAGGCTCGTCGTAGCTAGGCTTGCGAACGATTTCAGCATCCGTTTTAGGATCGGTACCCTTGATAGCGTCAACATCCAAAGGAGATGGCATCAATTCCATCACCATGTCCAACATAGTCTGAACACCTTTGTTTTTGAATGAAGAACCGCACATCATAGGAACCAATTTCAATTCGATGGTAGCCTGACGCAAAGCATCCAAGATTTCGCGCTCAGTAATGCTCGCAGGATCTTCGAAGAACTTCTCCATCAAGGTATCATCGTATTCAGAAACAGCTTCCAACAGCTTCTCACGCCACTCGGTGGCCTCGTCTACCATGTCAGCAGGGATGTCAATAACCTCGTAGGTCATTCCCTGATCAGCTTCGTTCCAAATCATTCCACGGAAGTTGATCAAATCAACTACCCCTTTGAAATTATCTTCAGCACCGATGGGCAACTGCAAGGGAACTGCCTTGCTACCCAACATGTCTTTTACTTGTTTAACTACGTTCAAGAAGTCAGCACCGCTGCGGTCCATTTTGTTAACGAAACCAATACGGGGGACTTTGTAGTTATCGGCCAAACGCCAGTTCGTCTCCGATTGAGGCTCAACACCGTCAACTGAAGAGAACAAGAACACCAAACCGTCCAATACACGCAAAGAACGGTTTACCTCTACGGTAAAGTCAACGTGACCAGGGGTATCAATGATGTTAATGTGGTACTTCTCACCGCGGTAGTTCCAGTTTACAGTGGTAGCCGCTGAAGTGATGGTGATACCGCGCTCCTGCTCCTGGGCCATCCAGTCCATGGTAGCAGCACCGTCGTGTACCTCACCGATTTTATGGTTTACACCAGCGTAGTACAAAATACGCTCGGTGGTAGTAGTCTTACCGGCATCAATGTGAGCGGCAATACCAATGTTTCTCGTGAATTTAAGATCGCGTGACATGAATTTCGATTCTGGGCTTAAGCTCTAAAGTGGGAGAATGCTTTGTTGGCTTCAGCCATTTTGTGTGTATCTTCTTTCTTTTTAACCGCGGCACCTTCACTTTTAGAAGCGGCTACGATTTCGCCAGCCAATTTCTCGGCCATGCTCTTTTCGTTACGTTTGCGAGCGTACCCTACCATCCATTTGATGCCTACTGCCAAACGGCGACGGGGAGGAACCTCAGTGGGGATTTGGAAAGTAGCACCGCCCACACGACGAGCTTTAACTTCCACTGAAGGCATTACGTTGTTCAATGCTTTCTTCCAAGTTTCCAAACCAGACTCATCAGAAACTTTCTTCTCAACGATATCCAATGCATCGTAGAAAATGGTCAATGCTGTAGACTTCTTACCGTCGTACATCATACCGTTTACAAAACGGGTTACCATCGTTTCGTTGAACTTAGGATCGGGCAGAAGTATGCGTTTTTTCGCGCGCGTCTTTCTCATGTCTTACTATTTTAGGCTTTCTTAGGCTTTTTGGTTCCGTACTTACTGCGGCGCTGGTTGCGACCTTCTACACCGGCAGTATCCAGTGCACCGCGTACGATGTGATAACGAACACCAGGAAGGTCCTTTACACGACCACCGCGCACCAACACGATGCTGTGCTCTTGCAAGTTGTGACCCTCACCAGGTATATAGGCGTTGACCTCTTTACCATTGGTCAAACGCACACGCGCTACTTTGCGCAATGCGGAGTTCGGTTTCTTCGGCGTAGTAGTGTAAACACGCGTACAAACACCTCTTCTCTGAGGACAAGAATCCAGTGCAGGAGACTTACTCTTATCGATGATCTCCGTCCGTCCTTTTCTAATCAGTTGTTGTATGGTAGGCATATAGTTCTCCCAAAAAGGACGGCAAAAGTACGCCGATTATTTCGCAATATCAACAGGTTCCTGAAATTTTTCATCCAATTTCAAAGCGCCCGTAGCACTTGGGTTAGCGGGCCCCTCTCAACACCTGATTTCGGCTCCAAATTGGCACCCAGTAACATGAAACAACCATTGAAAATCAACAACTTGATTTGAATTCGACAAAATAGTCGACTAATTCGGGCAACTCCAGGCCCGACCGCTTCGTCTGAAATCTAGTTTTGTACCTTTGTATATATATGCGCATACGCCCAGTTTTTGCCACCCTCATAAGCCTCATCCTTCCCTATTGGGTCCAAGCCCAAATTCAAGTTGCCGAATCTGGACCTCGAATTGAGTTCACCAACCGCATGCACGACTATGGAAAGGTTAGGGAAGATCAGCATTTCGCCGTTCACCGCTTTGAGTTCACCAATACAGGTGACAAAGACTTGCACATTCAGCGCGTGGAAAGTAGCTGCGGATGCACCACCCCGGCTTGGACAAACGGCGCCATTGCCCCCGGCGAAACGGGCTTTGTTGAAACTTCCTATGAGACCACTGGCCGTATAGGAGGCTTTAGTAAAACGGTTACCGTGTATTGCAATGCGGTAAACACTCCTTTTGTGCATTTGGATATTCGCGGAGAAGTCATTCGCGAGGGCGTTCAGCACTCTGGCGTTGAAATCCCTGACCTAGGCCGATTGGAGTTCGATAAGCCCAGTCTGAGTTTTGATCCGCTGTACGACAACCGAGTAGACACCCAAAGCATTCGAATCACCAACAGCACACCTTACAGCACGCATATCACATTGCCATCAGAGGGTGAATTGCCTCCGTTTGTGCGCTTCATCAAAGTACCAGAGGGCATCGAGCCAGGTCAGTCAGCCCGAATTACCATTGCCATAGACGGCACCGCTATGGGACCTTACGGATTTGGGGCTACCCAGATTCCCCTGACAACCGACAATCCTGTTATGCCTTACACCGGTATATATGTCACCTATAACCGCAAGCAGTATTTCCCGGTCTACAACAATAAACAGCTGAAAAAGCTACCCAAGGTAGAATTGAACAAAACCGAACACCAATTTGGAGAAACCCAAGCTGGAAACATATTGAACACCACTTTCACTTTCACCAACACGGGTGCCACAGATTTGGTCATCAAGGAGCTGTTTCCAGAATGTGGATGCCTGAGTCTGGAATCGACCGAGTTCCGCATCATAGGCACACAGAAAAGCTACCCTGCAGCCATCATCGCCCCTGGTTCGAGTTTGGACGTAAAAGTTCTGTTCAATACCGCTCAGAAAACCGGCTACAGCAACCAAACCATTTGGGTGGTCACCAACGACCCCACACAGCCTGAATTTCGATTAAAAGTTGGGGCTGTATTGCCCGAGCCAAAGCCTCAAGAGTGCTTGTCTTGCCCGCGCTAGATTAGCGAAGGTTGTGGTAGACGTTCTGCACGTCGTCATCGCCTTCCAGGCGATCGATAAGATCCAAAACATCTTTGGCCTGTTCGTCATCTAAGTCTACCCAATTGTTGGGAATGTACTGCAGTTCGGCTGACTTGGGCTCCAACCCCATCGATTCTAGGGCTTTCTGCATCATACCGAATTCGGTAAATCCGCAGTAGAGGTATACCAACTCATCATCAAAGGCCAAATCTTCTAAACCATGGTCAATGAGTTCAAATTCAAATTCCTCCAAATCGCGAGAGGCTAAGCTTTCTTTGGCAAACGTAAATACCCCTTTGCGGGTAAACACAAAGTCTAAAGAACCGGTTTTACCCATCGTGCCGCCGCATTTGTTAAAGTGCATGCGAACATTCGCTACTGTGCGAGTGCCATTATCAGTTGCGGTCTCAACCAGAATGGCCACGGCGTTGGGGCCATATCCTTCATAGCGTATTTCTTCAAAGTTGCCCTCGCCTTTGCTACTGGCTCGCTTGATAGCCGCGTCTACACGGTCTTTGGGCATGTTCACACCCTTGGCGTTTTGCATGGCCGTACGCAAACGAGGATTGTTGTCTGGATTATCTCCCCCCTGTTTAACCGCAATGGCTATTTCCTTACCCAATTTGGTAAACTGTTTCGCCATTCGGTCGAAACGAGCAAACATCTTGTGCTTTCGCTTTTCAAACATCCGTCCCATAGACAGGCGCAAATTTAACCGGATATTTGTGATCATGAACCCTGAGTTTTGGAATTCCCGCTTTGACGAAGCGGAATGGGCCTATGGGACCCAAGCCAATGATTTTCTTCGCAGCTGCCTTCACCAACCAAGCCAGGCTAAAGTGCTATGCTTGGCAGAAGGGCAAGGACGCAACGCGGTGTATCTCGCAAAACTGGGCTTTCAAGTTAGCGCCTTGGATTATTCGGCTGTCGGGCTAGAGCGAGCCCAAGCCTTAGCCCAATCTCAAGGAGTGAGCATTGAAACCATACAAGCCGATTTGGCCGACTACCGCTTCGTACCTGAACATTGGGATGGCATTGTGTCCATCTTTGGCCACCTTCCCTCGGCCTTGCGCGCCTCTGTTAATGCTCAACTTTTCCACTCGCTCAAGCCGGGTGGATTTTTGTGCATGGAAGGTTACCATACCGATCAGTTGAATTTCAAGACGGGCGGACCAGGACACCCCGACCTCTTGTATACTGTTGAAACTCTACAACAAGAACTTGGCGACAAATGGTCGGATTTCATCATCCAAAAATCAGAACGCGTGATAAAGGAAGGCCCCTATCACAACGGGCCTTCCTCTACCGTGCAAATTTGGGCCCTGCGCTAAAACAGGTATTGCAGCATCACCGAAAGGTTGCGACCAGGCGCCGAGACTCCCGAAGCAAAGGTGCGGTACTGCCGATCAGCCATGTTTTCTAGATTGACAACACAGTTCCATTTCGGGCTCATTTCTGTTACCCATCGCAGATTGTGAGTCATCCATGAAGGATTATAAGTCCCGTCGGGGGTTGAGCTGACATTGTCTTCCCCACTATTGGAATAATCTTCTGCTTTCTTTTGACCTTGAAACAAAACGTAATACTCCAAAGTACCCCAGGGCAATCTAGTCTTCAGCCCAACAGAACCATAGGTGGGAGGAATGTGATCAAGCGGCTCCCATTCGGCACTATCGCTGCGTTGATAGCGACCTTGGGTTAGGGCTACTTTGGCATCAACACTCAAGGAGCGAAAAAACCCGCATTTACCATCAAAAACCACACGCTTAAATGAAGCGTAGGCTCCATTGACCCAGCCTTGGGCGGCATTGGTCATTTGATAGACGGGAGTCAACAAACCGCGATAGACCACCATGACAGGTAGGTTCCAACCCACGGGTGGTAACGCTTGATCAATCAACAAACCTTTGATTCTCGTGTGATACACTCCGGCTTCCAATTGCCAAAAGCCCTTTTGAATACCGTGAACGGAGGCATCAAAGGTTTGGCTGGACTCATTGCCTAGCGACGTATTGGGCATGATGTATTTTTCACCGGGCTGTGATTCAAAGAGTTTGGTCAAATCATCCAAGTTTGGGTTGCGCAAGGCTGAATTGGCCGAAATCTTGGCGTGCCAATTTTCCTTAAATGAATGATTTAAGCCTATGTTGAATACGGGAGCGGTCGTCTTTACATCAGCGGTACCATAATCCAAGCCCCAAAAGTTGTTCTGAGTAAAGGCGGCATGGGCCTGATAATGCGTCAATCGCGCGCCTACTTGCAGCAAGGTTCGATCGGAAAGCATCTTGTTCAACTGCCCATACAAAGCCGCGCTAAGAGTATTCGCAAAGCTGTCGGCATAACGGGTGTCTTGGCTGCTTTTCTGTTCACCAGTCCAGGCCTGGGTTTGAAAGGCCGTACTATTAACTTCATTGAAAACACCCTCGGCGCCATATTGAAGCTTCCATGCCCTCCATTCAGCATGCCGATCATAATTCAAGGTTAATTGGCTGACCTTGTCCAATTGGGTTTGGCCCCAATCGGCCCCAAAGCGACGCGAATAGCGTCCTACTTCAAAATTTTGTAGCGCTAGCGTCAATTGTTGAATAGGCTCGTTCCCTTGTCTAGCCTCAGCTTCAGAATGGAAACTGCGCCAGTTCAAAGCCTTGAGCACTCTATTCTGAGGCTGGTAATTCCACTCCGCAAACTTGGGTTTCACCTCAGCAGCCTGGGTCAAGGAAAACTGATTCAAACGATCAAATCTCGGAATGGCTGAGCTCGTCGAAGCCGAAACCATAGCCCCAAATACGTGCCGTCCCGCCCGGTAATTCAACTTCGCCAGGGCATCGCCTTGTTGGTATCCAGATCCCGCCAATCGGGCAGGATTCCCATTCATCACCAGTTCGTCTTGGCCATTGACTGAAGTCACATACCAAGGTCTCAAACCAAAATCTGGCACATCGGTATAACTAGTGGAAGAACCCGTTCTCAAATCCCCGAATGCGGAGCGCGAAAACTGACCCAAGAAACTCCAACGATCTTGTGAATAGCTCAACCCGCTGGAATAAACCATAGAACCAAAGGCAGACGAATAGCGAGCACTGGCATTGGCCCTAACTTGGGCCTGTTCTTGAAAGGCCAGCGAACGAGACTTCAAATACACCACTCCGCCCAAGGCATCACTACCATACAGGGTAGAACCCGACCCAAAGTAAAGTTCCACTCCGCCTAGGGCTTGTGGATCTATACTTATTAGGTCCTGCAAATGCCCTGCTCGAAAGGTGGCATTGTTGATGCGAATGCCGTCCAGCACCAACAAAACCCGACTGGCCTCAAACCCCCGCATAACGGGCGAACCACCACCCACTTGGCTCTTTTGAACATAAACCAAGCCCGTCTGCGACAGCAAGTCGGCCGAGGTCGGCGCTTGTACAGCGGTGATTTTTTTATAATCAATAGACTCAATCTGACCCAGTGCCCAGCGCCGCTGACCACCCATTCGATTGGCTGAAATCAATAATTCGTCGAACGACTCAATCTCGCTCCGTGAGCTGTCGAGTGTTTGGGCAAGGATCGGCTGATGGAACAGCGCGAGCGCGACGATAATGCCCCGTGTATAATGGTTTATGCTAATTTTCATAAAAAGGTAAAATGGAGAACCCTGACATCCAGGGCGAAAAAAAAATTGGGCTAAGCCCCTATTCAATATCCATTAAACTCTTTCAGGCGGCGGCGAAGATGGCTCTACCCAAGCTTTCGAAAAATCAACGCGTTCAACGACCAAAGCACAGGTGTACTCACCCGGCCCTGGTGTGGAAAAAACCGAAACCTGGTCCCACCAAACGGGATTCAAAGAGGCCGTATAGGTTTGATCTTGCAACGGATTATCACCCGACTGACTATTCATAAAGGACTGCAAAGCCCAGGTTTCCAACTCATCACGAATGGCTTTTACACGAAACCCTTCCTCTGCTTCCTCGCAGAAAAAAACATCATAGAGCTTTCCATTCACCCAGATTTCACTGCCTTTCTCTACTTGAGCATATTCACTTTTGGATACCCAAAGGGATTCCCCTTCTTCCGCTTCAATTCGATGCAAATAGGCTTTTTGGCGTCGTTCAGCTTTTCCCATCCAAGCCTGACACTGAAGCACTTGGCTTCCCAATACGGAAACCAAGAAAACCCAGAGCAGACCATTTCGAACCCAAGCCATGTACACAAATCTAAAGCTATAGGGGCCAAGCGGTAGTGCCGTTCGCGAAAAAATGACCAAATTTGCAAAACATGAACGAGGTATTTGTGCTGGACATTGTGCGCACGGCGGTGGGCAAGTTTGGAGGTAGTTTGGCATCGGTTCGACCCGATGATTTGGCCGCCCAGGCGATCAAGGCCTTGCTGGAGCGAAATCCCAGCATTGATCCGAGTCATATAGACGAGGTAATTCTAGGCGCTGCCAACCAAGCAGGAGAAGACAACCGTAACGTAGCCCGCATGGCCTCTCTCTTGGCTGGAATACCCGAGACGGTACCTGGATACACCGTCAACCGCCTCTGTGCTTCTGGATTGCAGAGCATGATGAATGGTTTCATGGCTATTGCTAGTGGCCAGGCTGAAATCATTGTAGCCGGCGGTACCGAATCCATGACCCGAGCTCCATTTGTGATGGCAAAAGCCGAAAACGCATGGGCTCGCAGCGCAGAAATCTATGACACCACCATTGGCTGGCGATTCACCAATCCCGCTTTAAGTCAATTGCACCACCCCTATTCCATGGGTGAAACGGCCGAAAATGTAGCCGAGAAGTTTGGAATCAGCCGCCAAGAGCAGGATGAGTTTGCCCACCAAACCCAAGCCAATTGGAAAGCGGCACAGGAAGCCGGCTTGTTCAAAAACGAGATCATTCCTGTTTCCATACCGCGCCGCAAACAGGACCCTTTAATTTTCGATACCGACGAGCATCCTCGTTTGAGCGATGTAGCCACCTTGGCTGGTCTCAAGCCAGCCTTTCGCGATGGCGGTAGCGTAACTGCCGGAAACTCGAGTGGCATTAATGACGGAGCCGCGGCCTGTCTTTTGGTTTCTGCTGCCGTACTTCAGCGCTTGGGCTTAACAGCCATAGCCAAAATCAAGAGCATTGGAGCCGCCGGCGTAGATCCCGCTATCATGGGCATAGGACCTGTACCGGCCACACAAAAAGCCTTGAAGAACGCAGGCTTAACCATCAAAGACATCGACACCTTCGAATTGAACGAAGCCTTCGCCTCTCAAGTACTGGCTTCCATGAAGGAATTGGGTATTGATCGGGCAAAGGTGAATCCGCAGGGAGGAAGCATAGCCATTGGGCACCCATTGGGCGCCTCAGGCACCCGAATTTCAGCCACCCTACTTCACCGCATGAACCGCGACAAAAGCCTCAAATACGGATTGGCCACCATGTGCATCGGGGTGGGCCAAGGCGCGGCTATTGTTTTTGAAAACGCCTAAGAATGCCACGCATACGCTTGGATCTTCAGTACGATGGAACCGATTATGCTGGTTGGCAACGCCAAAACAATGCTCCCAGTATTCAAGGGGAAATCGAAAGCAAATTGAGTCAATTGTGTGGAAGCCCTATTGAAATCGTGGGCTGCGGCAGAACCGACGCCGGAGTTCACGCTCGAGCCTACACCGCCCATGCTGACCTTCCCGATCAGCATCCCAATGAATTGGCCTATCGTTTGAACAAA
>JBJOHK010000132.1:0-10077 GCA_046047755.1 Bacteroidota bacterium
TGACCTTTTTCATTTTGCCTTTATTCGCCTTAGCCAACACTGCCATTCCCATCAGCAGCGACACGTTTTCTCATTTCTTTGGCCCCGAATCGATTGGAATCTTCTTGGGCTTAGTGGTGGGTAAACCCCTTGGAATTGTTGGCTTCTCTTTGCTAAGTGTTAAATTGGGCTATACCCACCTGTCTCCCAACATTAGCCGTCGCATGCTCTGGGGCGCAGGGCTTTTGGGCGGTATAGGTTTCACAATGGCCATGTTTGTGACCAACCTGGCCTTTACCGACCCATTCCTAATTGATTTGGGCAAATTGAGTGTGCTGATTGCCAGTGCAACTGCTGCCATTTTAGGCTACAGTATGCTGCGTTGGGCCCACAAATAATTTTGTTATCTTCCCTCATGCGATTGTTATTGTTCCTTCTATTGCTCGGCTTAGCCATGTTCAGCAATCCCAAATTAAGCCAGCATCAAGAAGCGGTTCGCACTGAAATTCGCAACCAAACGAACGAAAAGGCCAAAGACAACCTAGCCTCAAAATTGGGGCAATTGATCAACCGAGGGGCCAGTCAATTGGCGATTGAAACCCTGATGACCTATGAAAATTATTACGTAGCGTCAATGACTCGGATTCAGACCGAAAACCAAGATCACGTATTGAGCGTAGGAATATTTGGACAAGTTTGGGTATTGGGCGATAAACTGACATTCTGATGGAGCGCCACTTTTTCCTGTGGGCCATGCTTTTGATTGGATCGGCTTTGCCTGCCCAAATACGTTACGTCGATGCCGGTATTTTTCAAGTGGAATACAATGAAGCTTTCGAACAACCCCAGCGATTGTGGTACACGGTACAGTGTTCGGAGGGTCATTTCTCCCGATCAGGAATAAACTTTTATAATGTAGACTCGGTCCACACCTCTGATAATGCCGATTACACCAACAATGCATGGGACAAAGGGCACTTGGCCCCCGCGGCAGATTTTGCTTGTGACTCACTAGCCTTGCGTCAGACTTTTAGTTACTTGAATTGTGCTCTTCAACACGAATCCTTAAACAGAGGTCCCTGGAAAGGTTTGGAAGATCTGGAACGACAGATGGCAGAACGAGGCCAGGTGAACGTATTGGTAGTGGTGGAATTCGAAACCTCAGCTTCTCGTCAATCACTCAGGACCTTGCCCACTGGAGCTCAAATTCCTACCCATTTCAGCAAAATAATTGAACAGCAAGGCCACACCTGGACTTACCGATTCCCTAATGACGACTCAGTAAAGGGGAAACCCTATTCGTTTTTTTTGGTCTCAGCTGATTGAATTTCGGCATCCAATATCAATTATGAAAAAACCCCGCCTTTCGGCGGGGTTTTTATCTGGCGGTCCGGACGGGGCTCGAACCCGCGACCCCATGCGTGACAGGCATGTATTCTAACCAGCTGAACTACCGAACCATTTCCCTTGAAAGGGATGGCAAAAATACACAGATGAGGAACATCTAAGCAATAGCTAGATGGAAAATTTTCAAAAAATTTGTCAAGCCCTATTCTGCCTCAGTATCTTCGTCAAATGCCCCTTTACCAAGCGGGCCATTTTCAACCATGAGTAGAATGAATTCTGTATTTGGCCGAATGACTGCCTTTGCCTTCGTTTGTTTCGCCCATTTGGGTTTAGCCCAGTTCCCCGAAACCACTTGTTACCATGTCGACGCTGGCGCCCATGAGCGCAACCGCAACATCGATGTCGAATACATGGGTTTGGATGTTCGTTTCAAGCCCGAGCTTGGCGAAGTAAATGGCGTCGTATTGCATCGTTTCAAAGCGTTACAAAACCAATTGGATACCGTTTTCTTTGATGCACCGGGCATCACCATCAACAAGGTTTACCTAGACGGCAAAGCGATAGCCTTTCACAGCATAGCTGCTGGCTTGGTATGCGAAACTCACCTGCAAGGTGTTTATGGCCAAACCCATGAGATTAGCATTGATTACCAAGCACATCCCAAACGCGGTATCTATTTCATTGGATGGAACCACGACAATAGCGATGATGCCCGTCGAATGACCCGCAAACAAATTTGGACGCAAGGCCAGGGTATAGACAACCGCCATTGGATACCCATGATCGACGATCGTGGTGACAAATTCATCACCGCCGTTTCTGTCTACGGAATTGATGACCGATACAAGGTTTTGTCAAACGGTCAGCTGATCAGCAACAAATTGGATAAGAAAACCAATACCCGCACATGGGAGTACCGCATGCCCAAACCGCATGCCGGCTATTTGTTGATGTTGGGCATTGGCGAATACAACATCAAAGAATCGAAAACATCCCGTGGAACCCCCATTCAGTTCTGGTATTATCCTGAGCACCCGGAACGGGTAGAACCCACAAGCAAGAATACCGAAGACATCATTGAGTTTTTGGAAGACGAAATTGGCGTCCCCTATGCCTGGGGCAACTATGCCAACATCATGATTCAAGACTTTTTGTACGGCGCTATGGAGAACACCAGCGCAACCACCTTTGGTGATTTCTTTTGGGTCGATTCGCGTTCCTTCTTGGATCACAATTATATTGGGGTCAATTGCCACGAAGCCACTCACCAGTGGTTCGGTGACTTGATCACAGGCCGTCACGATGCCGAGCAGTGGTTGCAGGAGTCATTTGCCACTTTCTACCCTGGTTTGTACCAAGGACATGCGTTCGGTGATGATGCCATGGCTTGGTATTTCAGGGGCCAAATGAACGGTGCCTTAGCTGCCGGAAAAGAAAACTCATTGCCTGTTCGCCACAGCGCCTCAGGAAGTTCCCGCCACTACCCCAAGGGAGCATCTGTCTTGTACATGCTGCAGCATGTAATGGGTCGCGAAAATTACCGCCACGCCATTCAATTGTATTTGAATCGTCACGGCTACGGTACGGTTGAAACTTGGGACTTACAAAAGGCCATCATCGATGCCACCGGCATGAATATGGATTGGTTCTTCGATCAGTGGATTCACCGAGGAGGAGAGCCCAAATACCGTGTTCGATTCTCACAGGTTGGCAACCAAGGCGTGTTCGACGTTGAACAAATTCATGTTAGAGATGCCGTAGTGCGCGAATTCAGTATGCCCATCGATTTTGCCATTCACTTGAGCGATGGACGCATTTTGCGTCAAACGGTTACGATTGACCAACTTTACCAACAAGTGAGGATTAACCTACCCGAAGGCAGCCAAGCCGTCCTGGGATTATTTGATGAAGGTTCGTTTGTTCTCAAGCACGTAGAATTCGAAAAATCAGCCCAAGCCTTATTGACCCAATTGGCCAAGGCCAGTTATACACTTGATCGATACGACGCTTTGGTTTCCATGCGCTCATGGCCCATAGCCCTAAAAAAAGAGGCCCTATTGACGGCCTTCCAACGAGAAACACAGAGCGACTTTTTGGCTGAAATTACCCGCCAATTGATGGCTGAAGAATCGGAAGCATTGGCCTTCGCTAGCCGAGCATTTGCATCAGCCGACCACTCGGTGCGAAGAGTAGCCATCAACCAGTGTATCATCAACACCGAAACTCGTTCCTATTTCTGGAATAGTTTGAGCGATTCCAGCTATGAGAACATAGAAGCGGCCCTGCGTCGCATGTGGAATCACCCACTCTTCTCAAGCGATAAAAACGCCATGTTGGATCAAATCAAATCACTCGACGGTTACATCAACAACCTGCGCATTGCCTACTTCGAAATGGGTTCTGAGATTTACCCTGATATCAACTGCACTGGCCAATTGGTGGCCATGGCTGGACCCCAGTACGAATTCAGAACTCGCGTGCAAGCGGTTAATGCCTTGCGAAGAATGAATCACTTAGACGAGTATTACGCCCGCCTCTTATTTGATGCCATTTTGAATTTCAATTCGCGTTTATCCAACCCCGTGCTATCGGTTTGCCGATCTTACATGCAGGAATCTGCGCATCGCCGAACCTTCGAAAAGGCTTTGGAGTTGGCTGCCGCAGAAAACCCATTATGGCCGAAAGGAGTAAACCCCTTGAGTTCAGCAGAAATAGCCCAATTGAAAGGCAAGTTGGGCCTTTGAGCTCTTTGATTTATGGGCGTAAATTCATTAATTAGCAGTTTATTTAGGATATCTGTGAAAAAGACTCTCACTTCTACCTACGTGTGGTTCCGTTCCATCCGAACTATCCGCACGCTAATCTTGGCTGCTCTTGTAGCAGCTTTGGGGCTCCAAGCCTGCAAAGGCCCCTCATTTGAAGAAGGGAAAAAATTGTTTGACCAAGGTTATTATGGTCAAGCCGCCTTTTTGTTGGAAGAGTATAGCAAAGACTCCGAAGACAAGCGATTGAAGCAAGAGGCCATATATTTGGCGGCTGAGGCGTATCGCTTGAATAGCGATTACGAGAAAGCTAAGCGTCTGTATGATAAGGTCTTGAAAACAGACCCCAAGAATACCAAAGCTTTGATTGCTCGTGCTGACATGTTGAAGAACTTGGAGCAGTACCGCGAAGCCATCGATGCCTACAACACCTATTTGGAAGAAATTCCGGGTGATAGCATGGCCTTCAACCGAATGGTGGGTTGCGAATGGGCCCTTCAATGGACCGAAGATTCGAGCCGTTACGAGGTATCCTATTTCAAAGAAGCCAACACCCGTATCTCCAACGATTGGGCCCCTATGATGGCCTCTAAGCGCGACGATGTGCTGTTTTTCACCACTGACCGCGAGGGCGGAGCTACCAAGCGCATCTACTCCGGAACCATGAATTTCTGGACCGATGTATGGTACATGCAGTATGAAAAAGGCAAGCGCGGTCGCCCTGGAAAATGGAACGGTCCTTTCTATTTGGATGACGCCAAAGACGCTACCATCAAGTTCCCCAACACCGACTTCAACGAAGGTGCCATGACCTTTGACAACCGCTACCAAACTATGTACATGACTCAGTGCGGTGGTCGAGACGGCAAACAGCAAATGTGCGGAATTTACGAGTACAAGAAGCGTGGCAACGAGTGGATCATGGGCAGTATTTTGGACTTCTGCGCTGAAGATTCGGCCCATAGTTATGGTCACCCAGCCTTGAGCCCTGATGGAAACACTCTGTATTTCTCATCGAACCGAGATGGGGGTTACGGCGGGTTTGACATTTATGCGGTAACCTACAGCCGCCGTTCTAAAAAATGGAGCGACCCTGTCAACCTAGGCCCCAACATCAACACTCCCGGAGACGAATACTTCCCATACATCAATCCCCACAACAACAAGTTGTATTTCTCAACCGATGGATTGCCAACCTTGGGCGGTTTGGATATGTATGAAGCCGAACCCACTGACAACATTCAGGTATGGCGTGAAGTAGAAAACTTGCGCGAGCCTTTGAACTCAGGCGGAGACGACTTCGGTATCACCTTCTACAACGGCGACCCAAACAAAGGTTTCTTCACCTCTAACCGCGGTGAGCGTAAAAACAACGATGATATCTATGCCTTCGATGTAACTCCCCTGTTGATCAACATTCAAGGTATCGTGACCGATTGCAACACCAAAAAGCCTTTGATTGGGGCTTCGGTGATCATTACCAACGATCGCGACAGTGTTATAGCTACCTTAAAAACCGACAGCATGGGTGCCTACAACTACGACTTGAAGGAAAAGACCAACTACAAGTTGATTGCTAAGCATCCTGAGTTGTACTACTTCGATGGCCCCTTGACCGAACGCACCACCTGGGGCATTCGCTTCTCTACCACTTTGTACCAAGATTTCTGCTTGACTAGCCCCATCGACGAAATTCTTACCCTGCCCATTTTCTACGATTTGGATAAGGCCAATATTCGCCCCGATGCTGCTGCTGTCTTGGATACCTTCGCCCGCAACGTACTCATGAAGTACCCCAAACTCATTGCTGAGTTGGGTTCGCATACTGACTGCCGCGCCAGCGTCGATTACAACGTCAATCTGGCTCAACGCCGAGCTGATAGCGCCCGCAATTACTTAATGCGTAAATACGGCATTGATTCCTCGCGTATTGTCGCCGTCGGATACGGTGAGCTCGAACTGGTCAACGACTGTAAGTGCGAAGGCCAAGATGTGGTAGGCATGACGCCTTACATCAAGGGTCAGACCAAGAAAATGATTGTGGTAAAAGATCGTGATGGAAACGTTCGCATGAGCTATTACGAAGAGTATCAGCCCAGTGAAATCAAAATCATTGGTGATAAATCTTACGTAGCTTGTGACGAATACCAGCATCAGCAAAACCGTCGTACCACCGTTCGCTTTGCTTGGGAAGGCACCGAGTCTCGCGCCAAGGTTAACGTCAACATCGACCTGGATCGCAACAATACCAATGAAGGTAAAGCCACGAAAGATAGCGCTGCTGCACAAGAGCTGGCTGCTCCTGAGATGGATTTGAGCACGGCGATTCCTTTGACTGTAAGTTCTTTGGGAGGAAAAGACGCCATCTCTGTCATGGTAAACAATGTGCGAGCCGAAGCCTTTGCTTACGACTTCATTGGTCGTTACACAGCTGTACCCGCGGTAGTAGCCGCCGAATGGTTGAAATCAGGATTGATCAACAAAGGCAGCTTCTTGGATGGTGATAAAGTAATCGCGGTTGACCCCAATACTGGAAAGAAAATCAAGTTGCCAAGCAACAAGTTCGTCATTGACCAGATGACTGTGGGAGACTACATCGTTAAGAATGTTTCCTTCCAAATCACCGATAAGGTTGACGTTCCCACATTGGGTAAAAACTTCTTCAAGGTATTCAAACCCGAATCACCTGTGAAAGATGGCAAGTTGTATTTGTTGCCCAAGCGCCCACCCCGCAAACCTCGCACTACTCCGACTTCTAGCCGCACGGCACCTGCAGAAGAGCCCGACTCTTCTGGAGATGATGAAGGTGGAAAGAAGAAAAGAAACTAATATAAAAGCCCCGAGTGATCGGGGCTTTTTTTATTCCTTTAGGTTTACGGTTATAAAATGGCTTCTCGCACTCGTTTGAGTTTTAGAAGCAAGGATTCTACTTGATCCAAGGGCAGCATATTAGCCCCATCACTTTTGGCTTGAGAAGGATTGGGATGTGTTTCCATGAACAAACCGTCAGCCCCTACGGCTATGGCCGCTTTGGCAATGGTCTCGATCAATTCGGGTTTGCCGCCCGTTACCCCTGAAGATTGATTGGGCTGTTGCAAACTGTGGGTCACATCCATGATGACAGGAGCACCCATAGCCCTCATTTCGGGAATGTTGCGCATATCTACAATCAGATCGCTATACCCAAAGCTATTGCCTCGATCGGTGAGCATGACATGGGAATTGCCGCTATCGATGCATTTTTGAAGGGCGTGTTGCATGGCATTGGCAGCCGCAAATTGTCCCTTCTTGATGTTGATCCACTTTCCTGTTTTAGAAGCCGCAACCAACAATTCGGTTTGACGAAACAAGAAGGCTGGAATTTGCAAAACGTCAACATATTCGGCGGCCATGGCGGCCTCATGAGATTCGTGAATATCCGTCACTGTAGGAACGGAAAACTGTTTGCCTACCTCAGCCAAAATGCTCAAAGCCTTTTTGTCGCCAATACCCGTAAAGGAGTCTATGCGGCTGCGATTCGCTTTGCGGTATGAACCCTTGAATACCCAGGGTATTTCAAGTCGCTGGGTCAACTCAGCCAAATGTTCAGCAATGCGCATAGCCATGTCGCGATCTTCTATGGCACAAGGCCCCGCAAGCAGGAAAAATGAATCGGGGTTGGGGACCCTTAGATTGGGAATTGCCGGAACACTCATGCTTCAAAGGTAGGCCTCGACCGATTCAATCTCAATAGGAGAAGAAACTGTAGGTGCGAGTGGTTCCATTGGGGTCTTTGCCTTGAATTTGAATTCGCCCCGTAGCACGCTCCATAGCACTAATCAAAGCTTCGGGTTCAGCAAATGACTGCCCATTGAATTTCATGACTACAAAACCATTGGGCAAGCCCATTTGAGCAATGGCTCCTCCTCGGCGAATGTTCAATATGCGAATGCCCTGATTCAAACCCAATTGGGCCAAATCGGAAGCATTCAAGGGTTGAAAATCAGCACCCAGTCGATCTGAACTCACGGCTCCCTTCATCAACAAAGCTTGGTTATCTTGTTTTGATATCAGGGCTATCGAGCTAGTTTTTTTGCTACCGGAACGAATCCAATCTATTTCCAATTCGTCGCCAGGACGCAGGTAAGCCAAATGCTCGTCATAATCGCTCTTACCGCTTAAGGCATGACCTTCTACAGCCGTTAACACATCGCCTTTGCGAATACCCGCTTTGTATGCTGGCCCATCTTCCAAAACCGCTACTACCCGCAAAGCGGCTCCTGTCAATTCCAACTCCTCTATTTCATCGGCATTTAATTCTCGAACATCCATGCCCACGAAGCCCCGCTGAACCTCTCCTTTCTCTATGAAGTCGGTAACAATCTTTCTCACAATGTTGGAGGGAATGGCAAATCCGTAGCCTGTATAGGAACCGGTATTGCTCTGAATGGCTGTATTAATGCCTACTAGTTCCCCTTTGGCATTCACCAAAGCTCCGCCTGAGTTACCGGGATTGATTGCGGCATCGGTCTGAATGAAGCTCTCGATGGGGAATTGGTTCTTCATCAAATTGATGTTCCGACCTTTGGCCGAGACAATGCCAGCTGTTACCGTACTGGTCAAATTGAAAGGGTTACCCACGGCTAAGACCCAATCGCCTACGGCCAACTCATCGCTATTGGCAAATGATATTGTGGGCAAGTTTGAGGCCTCAATTTTGAGCAAGGCCAAATCACTGCCTGCATCAGCGCCAACCACACGTGCTGAAAATTCTTTCTTAGGGCTATTCAAAACCACTGTCAATTTTTCAGCCCCCTGAATGACATGATTATTGGTTACAATGTAACCATCGGCTGACACGATGACACCGCTGCCCGTACTCATACTCGGACCGCGGCTTCCAAATGGGTCAAAATCCCAAAACCAACCTAAGGGGCTGCTGTACTGGGCTGTACTTTCATTCTTAATAAACACCACCGTCGGTGTAGATAGGGCCGAAGCTTCTTGAAACGAAGTTGGTGCCGAATTCAAGTTTGCCAATCGAGCAGACGCCGCACCCGAATCAGCAATCTGCAATTGAACGGCCGCGTTTGAATTTGCCGTGCGCTGAACATAAGAGCCTAACCAACCCGCCATAAAGGCCAATCCAAAAAAGGCAAAAAAACGAAGAGCAGCATGTTTCATGCTGCACTTCTTATCAAAAATCGGGCCGAGCCGATCAGTGCATTCCAGGGAACCACGGGCGACCAATCGCCTCACGGAACGGCCAAGGCATAGCCATCAAAATCACGACAAGAGCGATGATCAACCAAATTTTGGTTTTGTTGCTGTCACCCGCTTTGGCGCTGCGGTGGCCTAAGGTGATAAACAAGATGGACAAAATCATCATAGTAGGGTGCTCTATGGCCCAAAAACGAGCAGCAGCATTGCTCATGGCACCCATGTTCGCAAGGCCCAACCCGCCAGTAGCCCATTGGTAGAGTCCTACCAGCAAGGTAATGTGAGCCGAGATCATCATGATCAGGGTTTCTTTTCCATTCTTGCCCTTAAAGGCATTCCAAAGTGACCAAATCAAGGTCAGTACAATAACCCAGCGAAGCAGGTTGTGAAGGTGTAACAATCCGGTATACATAGTAGTAGTGGCTATCGAAGATAGTAAAAGACATCGTATTGTCACTACCGCTTATTTGATGGACTTTTTTACGGAATATGTGTAAGTAAAACTTCAACACGAGCAAAATACCCGCAATCCTGTTATAGAAAACGGCTAACATGCAATTTGTTAACTAGAAATCTATGAGCACACATCACCATATCCTGATTGTTGGCGGAGGAAACGCCGGCATCTCAGTGGCCGCCCAACTTTTGATCAAAGACAAGAGTCTGGACATTGCCATTCTTGATCCATCTGATAAACATTACTACCAACCTGCTTGGACACTGGTAGGTAGTGGTGCCTTTAATATTCAAGATACCGAGCGAAGCGAGAGCAGTGTCATTCCCGCAGGAG
>JBJOHK010000133.1:0-3491 GCA_046047755.1 Bacteroidota bacterium
GAACCCAAAGACGTGACTCGATGGGCCACTTCTTGTTTGGGAATGACAGAGCGAAACGAAAAGAATTTCACTGTTATGCTTTCAAATGTTGGCAGATACGTTCTGCCAATTCAAGACCCACTCGTTCTTGAGCTTCGCCAGTAGAAGCTCCAACATGGGCCGACAAACTCACATTGGGAGCCTGCAACATCACATCGTTCACGGGGGGTTCCTGCTCAAATACATCTACTCCAGCAAAGGCGATGTGACCCGACTCCAAGGCCTGTCTAAGAGCTGCCTCATTCACCACTCCACCTCGGGCACAATTGATCAATACCGATCCTGATTTCATCTGAGCCAATTCAGAGGCTCCAATGACCTCCGTGCTGCCGGGGGTATGCAGGGTAATGGCATCAGAATGAGCCAACACCGTTTCCAATTTTTGGCCTTTCAACACTACTTGAAAATTGTGCTGTTGATAGGCAGAATGGTGCTGAACAACTAATTCAAAACTGCGTTCCTTGTAGTCGTAAATCAACACTTCCATGCCCAAACCAATGGCCATTTTGGCTACTTCCATTCCAATGCGACCAAAGCCTATGATACCCAATTTCTTACCCATCAATTCAAAGCCATTTGAGGCCTTCTTTTTCAGAGAAGAAAACTCTTCTTTGCCCTTTTCTGGCATGCTACGGTTTGACTCGTGCAAATAGCGCGAAACTGAAAACAAATGGGCAAATACCAACTCAGCTACACTGCGAGAAGAGGCGTTCGGAGTATTTACAACCACAATCCCTTTTGACCCAGCATGAGCCAAATCAATGTTGTCCATTCCTACTCCAGCACGAGCAATCAGTTTCAGGTTGCCGGCATCCATAATTTCAGCTGTCACTTTCGTGGCGCTTCGAACGATCAAGGCATCGTATTCAGCGATGCGCCCTACCAAATCAGCTTGGGCTATTTTATCAGTGCTCACATGGAAACCAGCGGCTTCCAATATGGCTTTTCCAGCGGCATCTATGCCGTCGTTGGCTAAAATTTTCATGAATTAAGAGAAGGATTGAATGACTTGAACCAAGGCTTGAACGCTTTCAATGGGAAGAGCGTTGTAAAGTGAAGCGCGGAACCCGCCCACAGAGCGATGGCCCTTAACACCACTTATACCCGCTTCTTTACAAGCAGCCATAAATTGAGCTTCGAGCTCAGGGTTTTCTTCTTGAGGAACAAAACAAACATTCATTTGGCTGCGCGATTCGACTTCGGCAGTTCCTTTGAATACGGGACTAGCATCAATCGCTGAATACAACAAATCTGCTTTGGCCTGATTTCGCCGAGCCATGGCTTCCAATCCTCCCATTTCTTTGACCCATTCCAAGTTGTATTTGGAAACCAGAATCGGGAAAACAGGGGGAGTATTGTACATACTGCCATTTTCGGCATGCACCCTATACTTCAGCATAGTAGGAATATGGCGATCGGCTACTCGCTCGTACATCGATTTGCGAATGGCCACTAAAGTCACACCGGCCGGCCCCATATTCTTTTGGGCGCCTGCGTATATCATGGAGAACTTGGAAATATCGACAGGGCGAGAGAAAATGTCACTGCTCATGTCACAAATCATCGGTACCGAACTATCGATAAAACTGTGCATTTGGGTGCCATAAATCGTGTTGTTGCTGGTACAATGGAAATAATCAGCATCAGAAGGAACTGAATACACAGAAGGAATGTGATTGAAATTGGCATCAGCACTACTGGCCACAACATCGACTGAACCATAGGCTTTGGCTTCAGCCAAAGACTTCTTGGCCCATACACCCGTATTTAGGTAAGCCGCCTTTGATCTCAGGAAATTCATGGGAATTTGATAGAACTGAGTACTGGCACCGCCTTGTAAAAAGAGCACATCCCAATCATCGTTCAAACCCAAAAGTTCTTTGACCAAAGCATGGGCTTGGTCCATAACCGCTTGAAACTCTTTGCCTCTGTGAGATACTTCTAACACTGACAATCCGGTTCCGGCAAAATTCTGGATGTCTTGGATGCTTTTTTCAAAGGCCGAAGCGGCCAAGATGGAGGGGCCCGCTGAGAAATTGTGGACCTGCTTGCTGCTACTTGTCATGCACTGCAAATTAACCACTATTATTGCGGGCAATCAAGGAGTAAGCCCATGCTGAAGAAAGTTTACGCAATCATCATACTGGCCCTGTCCTTTTCAACCTTGAAAGCCCAATACGAAGGACTAGACAGCAGTCGCCTATCCCGAAATCAAGGTTCGAATGACGAGTACCAACGTTCATCAGCCTTATCCTTTTCGGAACACTTGCAATACGGATTGGAAACCCAAATTTTCTCCCTTTACAACGGGATTTATTTAGAGGCCTATCCTATTGCTATGTACAACGTTAAGAATCGCATGTATGCAGGCATTGGCCCACACTTGGCTTTGGTCACTGCCGCGGGCATGGTTCCAAGGGCTCAAATGCAAGTGGGAGCAGAAGCTTTTGTTCGTTTGGCCGTTGAATCCCTGTTCATTCAAGGCGAATACAAATGGATTCGTGCTCAAGATCCAAACGGACTAGACCCACAACTCTTCCAATCTCCCATAGTAGGTATTGGATTTATTTACGGGAAAAACATGGCTTCATGGGCCATGGTGGGCTTGTCTACCCAACCTGAAATGGCACAAATTTCTCCTTTGGGTCGAATTGTATACCGAGTCGGGTTCTGTTTTTAAGGCATGAACCACATGGGGGCACATCCCACGAGCACAATCGCCAAAGAAACGACCAACAAAACCCATGAGAACTTCTCAGTAGAATCTGAAGTTTCAGAATCAGCAAAGGCGAAGCGAAAGGCGCGGAAGTAATACGCAATGCTCAGCAGGGAACCCAAAAGGGCGAAACCCACAGCCATGGGGTGGATCGAGAACGCGGAAGCAAACAAATAATACTTACCGGCAAATCCAGCCGTTAGGGGAATTCCAGCCAATGACAAAAAGACAATGACCATATTCACAATGGCCCAACGGTTTTTTGACAGACCGCTGAACATGGTGAAATCCAATTTCCCGCTTCGCTGAGACGCCCACTCAATCCAGGCAAAGGCTCCCGTACTCGCAATGCTGTAGGCGGCGAGATACAGATAAAGAATGGAATCAGCCTCAAACTGCTCTTGTCCCACTAGCAACAATACCAGTAACATATAGCCGGCATGGGCAATGCTCGAATAGGCCAACATGCGCTTGGGCGAAGATTGAACCAAGCCCATCATATTGCCCAACACAATGCTCAAGATCGCCAAAATAGCCACGGCATTTTGGTACCAAAGGGACATAGGTTCAAAGGCCATAGCCACTCGCAACAGGGCTGAGAAGCCGGCAATTTTTACAATCGTAGCCATGAAAGCCGTACTTCTGCTTGGACTACCTTCATACACGTCAGGCGCCCAAAAATGGAACGGAACGGCAGACACTTTGAATAGCAATCCAACAGCCAAGAGCACCATTC
>JBJOHK010000134.1:0-8995 GCA_046047755.1 Bacteroidota bacterium
TCGTATCCATCGTGCTCCACAAGTACTTCACCGTGTCGTTGTGGCCTGCATCCAGCACTACGCTCTCGTACGTACAAATGCGCTGGTCTGGGCCGATGTCCAATAGTGGAAGGGGTTTGAGGAAGACCTGCACCGTGTCGCGCAATTTGCATCCATCGCCATCAATGACCACCACGCTCAAAATACTGTCGCGGTCAAAGGGTGACATGCTCAAGGTCTCTGTGGTATCCTGAATTCGTGCATACGCGGCTAACCAATTGGGGCTCAACACATATTCACCCGTCATGGTATCCACTCCAGATGAGAGAATGGGCACTCGGTACCAGCTGTATTGGTATGAGGGTTTGGCGTTGCTTACATCGGCGGTCAAAGTCAAATTAGTTCCGTAACAAGCGAAGGTGTCAGCCATGGCCAATACCACCTTAGGAGGATCCGGCACATCAATGGTATCGCGATAAATGGTCGGGCAATTGAAGGGATTGTTGACCGTATGCACTATGATGTACTTGCCGCCTTTGGTAAAGACCAGGGTATCTTTTTGCTTGGCCGAATAGAGTACCTCGTTCAAACCTGTGCTGTCGCGAACGCTCCACTTGAATTGGGCCACGCCTTCAAAATCGTTGCCAATGGTTGCAGCAAAGGCCAATCGGCCACAGGTCAATTGGGTATAGGTTCTCGTATCTGTCGCCCGCGGATTCACCTTAATCTTGAATCCCCGAATGCCAATTGAGGGTTTGGGACAGTGTTCATCATTTACTTGAACGGTGAACGAATAGGCGATGTCGGAGGCCATGCCCACGGCTGGTGTCCAATCAAAAGTAGCAAAGGCCAATCGGCCATTTTTGTAATTGGCCTTAGACGCCACAGTAAACGTCGCCCCAGGAATACCTGCATTCCAAGACATGGAGGTGGTGTCTGGAACCGTTTGATAGGGTGAAAAGGTTTCGTCGTCCGTGTAGATTTTAAAATTGATGTTCTCTCCTTCACAGACTTTATAGGTGTAAGGGCCTTCAATAGTCGGAGCCTTGTTGTACCCGCAGTCGTCTTTGACCACAATTTGTATGTCTCGCCGAGTTTTGCCCACCCAACGCCATACACCTGCGGTGTCTTTTCGCCATTCGGTCATCTCCACCACTAAAACAGCCACTTCGTCGCACTTGGTGGGAGTAAAAATGAAATCCCCTTGACCCGTATCAAAAAAGGTTCCCCTGGGCGGTTTGGTCTTAGGATTGGGGGTGCACTTGATGGTAGTAGGAGGAATGCAATAAGGCGTAACCGGGTATTTGTAGCTAAAGGGTGAGCTATAATTCACCGAGGTATTGGGTATGCCTGACAAGGCCGGGGCAAATCGATAGGAAATCGAGTCGTAGTCAACCGTATCCAAAGCCCCGTTGTTGTAATAAAAGGCTTGGTTGCAGCAGGCGTAACCGATAGGTGTATTGGTTAACTGCGGGGAGGTGTTGCACTTGTTGCTCGACTTGTTGATGTTGCAGATGTTGATCGAAGCGGTGGTCCAAAAATCGGCCCAAGTAGCCCCGGTGGTAATGGCTGCGTTACGGCAGCACTGGTTGTAGGCAAAGTTGATTTCGCAGTAACTAGAACCCAAACCCACCGTTGAGAAAGGCGCCTTGGTTATATCAATGGTCGCCTCCATGGTGTGCTCCTCTACCCCCTCTCCTGTGTAGCTGGTGTTTTGTGGACTACAGGGACTATTGGCTGTCGAACAGCGGGGTGTAATGTCTCGAATTCCTGTACGAGAAAGCGAAATGGAGTATCGGCTTGTTGACATGCTGCCGTTGTTTCCCGCATACCAATACAATTGGCTCCAACTTACGGGAGCACTAGCGCCTCGACAGTCGCGATAAAACTTGATGATGATTTTATACTTGCCATTTCCCAAACACTGATAACTCAAATCAGACCCCATGACGTGGTCAGCTCGGCCTGCAGAATGGTATAAGCAGAGAAAAACCAAGCCCATAAAGAGCGTTTTGAACCATTTGGACATAGACAGCGTAACAAACAAACATAGAAAGGATTATACCCAAAAGTTACTGTACTCAATAATTATACACCAGGATGACAAATTCCGAGTTGAATTTGCAGACCCATTTTGGGCTCTTTATCATTGCATTTCCATGATGAAACAGGCCTTATTTGTTTTGCTCGCTTGCTGTTCAACAAGCATTTGGGCAGCCACAGGAGACACAACTGTCATTCGCACCCACAACGATGTTTTGATTCAAACCAATCCTGCCGTAGGCAATACCAAATATTACACTTGGGCTCAGTTCCCCAAATTGGAACCGGGCAAGACATACCGAAGCGTTCGATTGGAATTGGACATGCGTTGCCCAAGCAACCTAACCTGCGGCGAGTGGGATTATCTCAATCACATCTTCATTGGCAAGAGAAGAGGCGATTACAACGACACCTTGAACTGGGAAATTGCTCGTTTCATCACCCCATATGGCTTGCAATTTGACAAGAAATGGGGCCACACCTGGAATTGGGACCTAAGCGATTTGGAGTCGCTGTTTCGCGACAGTGTCGAAATCTATTACATGCATACCGGCTACGAAGCTAAAAATGACCGCGGATGGATCATCAATATGCGCTTCATCTTGGAAGAGGGACCACAAGAGCGCCCCATTACCAACCTGAGTTGCCTGTACCGCGTCAATGCCCCCTATGGCAATGACTCTTTATTTGCGGCACGCACCCCCGAATGCAGATGGGTTTCGGCTGAAGGCACGAAAACCACCCGTATTAAAATTATTCAAACAGGCCATGGAATGGACAAGCCTTCCAATTGTGCCGAATTCTGCCCTCGACAGCGCTTTTTATACATCGATAGTGTAGGCCAAGACACTTCTTGGGTTTGGAGAGAAGATTGCGGAGCCAACCCCGTATTCCCTCAAGCCGGAACCTGGATTTACGACCGAGCGGCTTGGTGCCCGGGTCAATCGGTTGAGCCCTATCACTATGAATTTGCCGACGGCGAAGGCCAAAATCACAGCTTCGACTTGGGCATGGAGAGCTACACCAAAACCAGTGGCTCCTCCAATTACCAGATTGCCGTTTACCGGGTGGAATACGCCGATTACATTCATGCTCACGACGCCGCCATTACCGATATTCTATCACCCAGCAGCGACCCCCAATACAGCCGATTCAACCCCATCTGTGGCGAACCCCAAATCAGGGTAAGGAATAGCGGAAGCGACAGCATTTTTGCTCTGGATATCGAATACGGAATTGACGGTGGTACACTGTCCAGTTATTATTGGGCGGGCCGATTGGGAGCCGGCGAAGAAGCCACCATACAACTGCCCTATTCCATGGATTGGACCCGAACCAGCGATGAATTCATTGCCCGCATTATCAAACTCAATGGAAAAGCTGACGAAGACCTCAGCAACAATACGCGCAAAGTGACCCTTCCTGCACAGACCCCAACCTTTACTGACCGAGTTGTGGTACTGTTTCGCACCAACAATGCACCCATGGAGAATTTCTATGAATTCCTGGATGCAGCGGGTCATGTCATTTACCGTCGCGATGATTTCACCGCTAAAAACACCATACACCGCGATACCTTTCAGTTCTACAACGGCTGCTTCACGTTTCGTTTTGAAGACTCCGGAACGCCCAACCCCGATTACCCCTTGAACGAAGACGGTTTGAGTTGGTGGGCCAATTCAACCGATGGAAGCGGTATCCTCCAATTGCGCGATGCCTGGTCTGGCGGAGTCCTGAAAGTATTCAACGGTGATTTTGGCACCAATTTGATCCAGCATTTCACCGTAGGATACACCCTTAACACCGAAGCGCCCAAGCCCAAGTCAGGCCTACTCAAGGTCATTCCCAACCCTTCGCATGACGGTTTCGGTGTTGACTTGAGCGATGTTCAATTGAACCCCAGTCAGCCCGCTGATTTGCAATTGATCAATTTGCAGGGGCAGTTGGTTTTAGCCAGACGTTTACAAGGAGGATATTCTCAGCTGCAATGGATTTCAACCCAGGGCTTAGAACCCGGTGTTTATGTCGTGAAATTGCGCCAAAATGACGACCTTTACAGCCAGAAAATAGTGGTATACTAACCGCCTTTCTGCCCAGCCTTGAACAAGCTCATCATTTTTTCAGCCCCCTCAGGTTCAGGAAAGACCACCGTTGTCAAGCACTTAATGCAAGTCTTGGAACATCGCTTGGCCTTTTCTGTATCGGCGACTACGCGTGAGCCCAGAACGGGTGAAGTAGATGGAAGGGAGTACCATTTCCTAAAGCTCAGCGATTTCAAAACTCGCATAGAAGAGGGTGAGTTCCTCGAGCACGAAGAAGTATACGCCGGCATCTTGTATGGCACCTTGTGGAGCGAAGTCAAGCGCATTTGGGCCGAAGGAAAAGCCGTGGTTTTTGATGTGGATGTCAAAGGCGGATTAAACCTCAAACGCAAATTTGGCGATCAGGCCATGGCTGTTTTTTTGCGCCCGCCTAGCGTAGAAGTTCTCTTGGATCGATTGACCAAACGCAGTACCGAGGTGGAACATCAGCTCAAGGAGCGCATTGCCAAAGCCAATTACGAATTGAGTTTCGAAGACCAATATGATGTGGTCGTGGTCAACGATGTATTGGAAGAAACCTTTGCCAAATGCGAAAATTTGGTAGGCCAATTCCTTGACCGCCCCTAATTACCATGGCCCGAATAGGATTGTATTTCGGAAGCTTCAACCCCATTCACAATGGGCATATACAGGTAGCTCAATACATACTTGAACATGGAGCTTTCCATGAAATATGGTTCGTACCCTCACCCCTGAACCCTTTGAAGAGCGAAGAAACCCTCATTCCCGCTGCATTGCGTTTGAATTGGGTGCAAGAAGCCCTTGCCGAGGTCCCTCAATTGGCCGTTTCAGACTTGGAATTTCATCTCCCTATTCCTTCTTATACCTTTCAATCGGCACAGGCTTTTGTTCAAACCTACCCTGAACATGAATTTGCCTTGATCATGGGAGCCGATAATTTACACAGTTTTCACCGTTGGCAACACGCCGAAGAACTGAGCCAACTAACGCCTCTGCATGTCTATGCGAGACCTGGATTTCCCAAGCCAGAGCAGAATCCATTGCCCTATCAAGCCACTTGGTACGATGCACCCTTGCTCGACATCTCGGCTACACAAATTCGGGAAACCTTATGGAACGATGACTCTATAGCCGCCTGGGTACCCAAGCCTATTCTGTCAGAGCTTACCGCTTTTTTCAAGCAAGTCAAGCCTTGATTTTGACCCAATTTTTATGGCCCTGCACCAGGAGCCAAGCAATACCATAGGTCAATACGAACGAATACAAGGCATAGACCAAGGCCGGCTTCTCCATGGTGTGATTTCCCAGCTTATCACCAGCGATCAACAAAGCCAAGGCTGTATTGTGCAGACCTACTTCAACGGCAATGGTGATGCGCGTTTTGAAAGCCAAGCCCATGGGCCATCCCACCAGAAAACCCAATAACATGCTGAACATATTCAAGGCTACAACGGCAGGGGTTAGCATCTTGACATCGCTCCACATCATATTGGTACCGCCCTGCTGGTTGCCGGCTAAAAACTTGAAAGCAAAAACCCCAAGTAGTAACAAAGGCAAGGCTACATTCAATGTTTTTTCCAGGGAAACCATTTTGAGTCCTAATTGAAGGCGCAATGCCATACCCAATAAGGCAGGGAAAACGGTAACCATAAAAATCTCGAGGAGCGTGGACCAAAAAGGCAATTCTATCACCTGGCCCTGAGCCAAAAAATACTCCAAGAAGAAATTGACCAAGATGGGAATCGTAAACAGCGACAACAAGGCATTGCAAACGGTTAAAGAAACGGCTAAGGCCACATTCCCTCGAACGAAATAAGAGATCAGATTAGAGGTAATACCACCGGGGCATACGCTCAGGATCATGATTCCCACTTTCAACTCAGGGCTCACATTGATGAAGTAGGCGATGATGGCTGCGACCAGCGGGAGCAGCCCCATCTGAGCGAACAAACCAATGGCCAAAGAGCGCGGTTGGTCAAACAGTTGCTGAAAGTCTTCTTTCTTCAGGGACAAACCCAATCCAAACATGATCAAGCCCAGAACCAGGTTCAACAATTCGTTGATATGCGCCCCAATCACACTCATATGGTTTCAATAAGAGGCCAGAGCACTCGTACGAATTGAACGGCAAAGTACACTCCCAGAGCCACCATCAACAAGCCGAAGTAGCGGTTGATAAAGAACGACAAACGCAGGTTCAATTTACGACCCAAGAAATCACTTAAGTAAACCTTTCCAAGGTCAAGAGAGAACAAGGTCAAGAGAATACTGGCCATTTGAACCGCAATGGCTAAACGCGGATGCACCACATAATCGGTACCTACTGTAATGGTACCCATCAAACTCACCCACAACACAAGAACAAAGGGATTGAACAAATTCAACATATACCCCTTAAAAATGTTGGTACTGGTGGATACTGGCTCATTGAATTTGCGGGCAAATTCCGGGTAGCGGGTGAACCATCCGCGAAGACCCAAATAGGCAATGGCCGCTGTGGCAACACCTGAAAACAGCACCTGAACCCAGGGCAAGGTAAACAAATCAGCTAGGCCAAAATAACAGGCCGCAGCCACCGTAAATTCACTCAAGAAAATGCCCAGGGCCAAGCGCAGACCGGCCCCTCGCCCCCCCTGCATACCAGTGTGTATGAGGGTAAAAAAGGAAGGCCCAAAGCTGAGCAAGCCAATGGCCAGCCCGTAGCCGACCCCTTTCGCTATTTCTCCCAGCCAAAACATGGGTAAGCGCAAATTAGCCTACAATTGCGCCCGAACAAAGGAATCAATCCTTCAAATGCGCAGAAACTACCGGAAAAAATTCAGGAAAAAGATTGGCCGAACACGCAATGATCTCTTGCCCAAATAAAACGGAATCTCCCCCGCTGAAATCGCAGACTTCCCCTCCGGCTTCTTCGACCAGCAAAATACCGGCTGCAATGTCCCAAGGAGAGAGGTTCATTTCAAAAAATGCATCGAAACGACCGCAAGCCGTATAAGCCAAATCAATAGCGGCAGAGCCCATGCGACGCAAACCCTGCGTTCCCTTCATGAATACTTGCAAGAGTTCTAGATATGGCTGCATTTTCCCAAACTCGTAATAGGGAAATCCGGTAGCCAGCAGAGACTTGGACAGGTCCGCATGGCTTGACACCTGAATTCGTTGGCCATTCAAGTAAGCCCCTTGTCCACGAACAGCGGTAAAGGTTTCTCCCAAAGCGGGGCAATGAACTACCCCCAACACAGGCCTTCCCTCTTGCAACAGAGCAACTGAGATAGAAAAGACCGGTAATCCGTGCAGGAAATTGGTCGTTCCATCTAGGGGATCAATGACCCAGGTAAAGCCCGATGTTTCCCGCTCTTGTGAGGCAAATTCTTCCCCGATGAAGCGAGATTCTGGTAACAATACAGACAAACCCTCGGTTAGTCGGCGCTCACTCTGTTGATCAACAAACGAAACCAATTGGTTCAGGCCCTTATCTTCTACCTGATGCTGAGAAACCTGATTCAGGTTTTCCATTTGAAATGCCCCAACCTCTTGACAGAGATGGACAACGGGTTTAAGCAATGCGGCCGGATTCACCTTAGCGAAGTAAGTGCACAAGCTGCATTTCTTCGTGGATTTTGCCTTCGAAATCAACCACTTTTACTACAAGCAAATAGGAACCTTGTGGGCAAGGGTCCCCGTTTGAGTACAAACCGTTCCAAGATCCCGTAAGCGCATCACTTTCAAACAAGCGCTGACCCAAACGGTTATAAACGGTAAAACTCAACTCAGCTATACCCGTACCCACCGGCTTCCACTCATCGTTCAAGCCATCGAAATTGGGGGTAAAGGAACTGGGTAAATACAGTTGATACAATTGGCGCACCCGAAGCTCACGGTATGCCGAATCAGCGCAGCCGGGATCAGAAGTAGCGATCAACCAAATACCAAACAGACCGGTATCGGTAAAACTGTGGTATACGGTAGGCCCTTGGTAGCTTGACCCATCGCTTATGCTCCAATCGAGCTGATCCCAAGATGGGGTTTTGTTCACTAGTTCTACCCCAGGTTCCCAGGTACTGATCACCAAAGGTTCCTGTGATAAGGCCATATTGGGTAGGATGTAGAAGGTGGCCTCTGGATAAGCAACCCAATTCAAGGCCTGAGGCAAAACCAAGGTATCCAAACACCCTGCGGGAGAACGCAATACCGCTACCAAACTATGAGTCCCAGCGCGAGAGGGCTTCATCACCAAGGTATCTCCTTGCGTCGGGCCGCCATAAGTAAAGGTATTGTCGCTTCCATGAACGGCCCATAACCTCCAATTGTACAGGTTTTGACCTGCCGCCTTTACCACAATGGAATCACCTTCGCAGACTGAAGTAGCGCTGTAACTGAAGCTCGCCGAGGGGCTGGGATTGACCGTTAGGGAGGCCGAGGCTTTAGCCGAGGCCGAACAATTGTCACTGAGTTGGAAGTTCCAAACTTCGCTCTGGGCCGGCACCCATGTTTTGCTCAAAGGGGCGGCATTTTTGCCGTTCAACTGCCAGGTATAGTTCGCAGAATCGCCGCCGCCCATGAATATTTGAGCCTTTACAGTATCGCCTTGGCAGAGCACCGATGGGTCAAAGTCAATACGAGCCCAAAGGGAGTCGCGTACGGTGATTTGGAAGCTCTGGGTATCGGATTTTAGGGTACAGCCGTCGCTGAAAATGACGCTGTAATTCCAGGTACCGCTGGCGGCCGGGCGCAGCGACTGCTGCGCCGCCCCGGGCCCGCCCGGGGCCCAGTCCAGCTTCCAGCTGGACGGCCGGCCTCCCGAAGGAGCCACATCTACCTCATAAGTTTGGCCCCAGCACAAAGTGGTATCGGCCACCGGCTGCAGGGCCAATGGGGCCAACCAGTCAATGCGAACCGAGTCCTTCCAG
>JBJOHK010000135.1:0-22260 GCA_046047755.1 Bacteroidota bacterium
GCGTATAAAGCCAATTTGGATAATACTTGGGCTTTGATGGAGGCTTTTGATCATCCAGAAAAGTCTTTTCCTAGCATTCACATTGCCGGCACAAATGGTAAAGGTTCAGTGAGCTCGGGAATGTGTGCTATACTCGCAGAGGCCGGTTACAAGGTAGGCCTTTATACCTCTCCTCACCTTCTTGATTTTCGCGAACGTATCCAAATAGGAGGAGCCTGCATTCCTGAAGCCTCGGTAATTGAGTTTTATGAGCGCGTCTCGCCTTTGCTGGATCAATTGACTCCCTCCTTTTTTGAAATCACTGTCGCCATGGCCTTTGATTACTTTCGAAAGGAAGAAGTCGATGTTGCGGTCATAGAAGTAGGTCTAGGCGGTCGATTGGATAGTACGAATGTGGTTCAATCCATTTTGGGAGCCATTGTCAGCATAGGCCATGATCACATGGATTTATTGGGCGATACCCTGGAAAAAGTGGCTCTTGAAAAAGCGGGCATCGCTAAACACGGCTTGCCCATGGTCTTGGGGCCAAATGGCAATGAGAGCGATGCGGTATTGATGCAAGAAACTCAACGTTTGGGAGCCAAAAGCATCTGGGCAGAACCCGCTCCATCTTCTTGGATTCAAGCTTTCGCTTTAAAAGGCTCCTATCAAGTTCACAACGTTTCTGTCTTGTACAGCATGTGGAAATGCCTTCCAGAGCCCTTTCAGGTGACCGAAGAGCGGGCATTGAAGGGATTGGCTGAGGTTCGCAAATGGAGCCAAATTCGCGGTCGATGGGAAGTTCTACAGGCCGAAAACCCTTTTGTGGTCTGCGACACTGGACACAACGCGGAAGCCTTGCAGCACACTTTGGCTCAATTTCAATCTCACGCGCCTGTTGAACATTGTCATTTTGTGTGGGGAGCTGTTGGGGATAAGGACCTTCAAAAGGTATTATCCATGCTTCCTGCCCAAGCCCACTATTATTGGTGTTGCCCTAGCATTCCCCGTGGCCTGCCGGCCATAGAATTGCAATCTAAGGCCTCTGAAATGGGATTGAATGGGTCGGTGTTCGATTCTGTGTCAGATGCCTATTTGGCTGCTTTGTCTAAGGCATCAGATGGAGAAGCCGTTTACGTTGGTGGCTCAACTTTCGTAGTGGCCGATTTGTTGGCCCATTTTCAGGCATAAAAAAAGGCCCCGAGAATCGGGGCCCTTTCAAGAATTTCAGGTTGAATTAGCGTACGCCGTTCATCATGACAAGCAAGCGCTTGCTCAAAATGAACAGGAATACCGCCGAAGCTCCAGCCATGAATACGAACAACATGAAGAAGTCGTACAAGGTCAAGATGGTGAAGCCCAAGAAGGTTTTGGGGTTGTCGATCAGATTTTTCTCGACAGCCAACTTGGTTTCTGCTTTGATAGCCTCGTCTTCGATGCCCGACAAATTCACTTTTTCCAAAGGAATGACTTTTTGGCCATCGATGGCAGCGGCTTCTTCTGCATTGAAGCTTTCGGGTAACAAGGCAACGGTATTTCCTTTGCTAGCCATGTCGGCTTGCATGCTTTCTAGGGCCTGAACGCTTACAACGGGCTCAGGGTACAAGGCACTCAAAGTACCGGCGAATTTGTTGGCAGCTGCGGTTGACAAGAACCACACGCCCATCAACAAAGAGGCAAATTTGACAGGCGCCAATTTGTTTACCATTGACAGCCCTATGGGTGACAAACACAACTCACCAAAGGTGTGAATGGTGTACAGGCTGACCAACCACATCATACTCACCTTTACTCCAGGCTCCAAGCCTTTAACGCCTAAGGCAATAACTAAATAACCCAAAGCCAATAAAAACAGACCCAAAGACTGTTTAAAAGGAGAAGCAGGTTCCATGTTGCGTTTACCTAACCAACCCCAAATCCAAACGAAAATGGGAGCGAAAATTACGATCGCAACTGCGTTTATGCTCTGGAAATACGATGTGGGAACTGTGGTGCCCATGATGTCGCGATTGGTTTGTTCTTCGGCGAAGTAGGTCAAAGAAGCGCCGGCTTGTTCAAAAGCGGCCCAAAAGAAAATGACAAAGAAAGCGGCTACATAAATTACCCAAATGCGCTGGCGCTCTATGGTGCTGAGGCTAGAATCTCCAATGATGTATCCCGGTGCAGCAATGGTTAAGGAGAAGATGAATGATCCAACCCAATCCATTTCGCCATAAAATTTGAAGCCCAATAATGACGCCAAGAAAACACCTCCCCAAATCAACAAGGATTTGGTATCAACAGGAGCTGATTCACTGCTGTTGGCTTCGCGAGCACTGTTAGGTGCTACACCTATTTGCTCGCCTTCAGGAGTTACGATGTACTTGTTCTTAAGGGTAACAAATAAGATAATAGACAAAATCATTCCCAAACAGGCGGCCAAGAATCCCCAGCGAAAATCTTCAGGGTTCCCCGTGTCACCCAAATATCCGCAGAGAAGAGGTGCAATAAAGGCGCCCAAGTTGATGCCCATATAGAAAATGGTGAAAGCCGAGTCAACGCGCTTATCTCCGGCAGGGTACAATTGACCCACCATAGTGGAGATGTTGGGCTTAAAGAAACCATTACCTAGAATCAGTAGACCCAAGCCCACGAACATGAGCATGGCGGCATATGTTTCTTTGTAGAATGTGCCAGACAGGAACATAAAGAATTGTCCCAAGGCCATGAAAACACCACCAATGATGATGGACTTTCGGTTGCCCCAATAGCGGTCAGCCAAATATCCGCCCAACAAGGGTGTCAAGTAAACGAGACCGGTGTAGGATCCGTAAATCTCAGAACCGAGGGCCTTGTCAAAAAGCAAAGCTTTGGTCATGAACAGTACGAAAAGGGCTCGCATTCCATAGTAGCTGAAACGCTCCCACATTTCCGTAACAAAGAGTACGTACAGCCCTTTAGGGTGAGACGCATTTTGGTTGTTTAGAGTAGTGTTGTCTGACATACAATGATGATTATCCGGGCTAAAATAGAAAGAAAATTCCAAAGGATTAGACGATTCTTAGCCATTCTTATCGCGCCTGTGGGTGATTTCTTTCTCCAAAGCGGGACAAATGGATTTATTTTGCATGGATTCAATAATCTGACCACAGAATAAACGCACTTTGAGCCTACTCGTTTCCGATATAGCCCAATTGGTTTCTGCCCGTGTTGAAGGCGATGCCTCTGTGCTTATTAATGAAGTGGCAAAATTGGAAGAAGGCCAAGCGGGTTCCTTGGGTTTTCTGAGCAATCCCAAGTACGAATCTTGGGTCTACCAAACGGCTTGCTCAGCCATTTTGGTGCCTGAATCCTTTCAGCCTAGCCAAACAGTATCGGCTGTATTGCTTCGCCACCCCAATCCTTATTTTGCTTTTTGTAAGGTACTGACTCAACACTTCAACCCCATTACGCATCCTGTTGGCGTTGCTTCAACCGCTGACATTGCTGAAGGTGTACAAATTCCAGATTCCGTATACATAGGGCATGGATGTACGATAAGTTCGGGAGTCGTATTGGCGCATGGAGTGAAAATTTATCCTGGAGTTTTTGTGGGTGAAGGCGTCAGCATCGGTGCTGATTCTGTTTTATTTCCCAATGTTACCCTTTACCCCTTCACCCAGTTGGGCCAGCGGGTAACGGTTCACGCTGGCTCTGTAATTGGGTCTGATGGCTTCGGATACGCCATGGACGCTGGTCGTTACCACAAGATTCCTCAAGTGGGTATAGTGGTTTTGGAAGACGATGTGGAAGTGGGTGCCAATTGTACCATCGATCGCGCCACCATGGGTCGAACGCTCATCTCATTGGGCAGCAAGTTGGATAATTCGGTACAGATTGGTCATAATGTGGTCATAGGCAAGCACACGGTTATTGCCGCACAGGCTGGCATTGCCGGTAGCACCAAAATTGGAGAATATTCAGTCTTGGGAGGCCAAAGCGGAGTATCTGGTCACCTGGTAGTTCCGGCACAAACCCAATTGGGAGGACAAGCCGGTTTGACTAGGAATTTAGAGAAACCTGGTCTGAAGTTATCGGGCACTCCTGCCCTGCCTGTTCAAGAATACCTTCGGTCATCTATTGCTATATCGCAATTGTCCGATTTACAAAAACAAGTCAGAGCTTTGCAAAAAGAAGTTCAAAAACTCAAAGAGAATACCCCATCAAATGACGGAGATTAATCCCAAACAAACGACACTCAAAGCACCGGTGTCCTTGTCAGGCGTTGGCCTGCACTCTGGTGTTTCGGTCACAGTTACCTTACATCCGGCTGAAGCCCATCACTATTATCAATTTCGACGATCTGATATGGAGGGACAGCCCATCATTGAAGCCGACTGCGATTTGGTTACCGATACTTCAAGAGGTACAACTTTGGAGAAAAATGGAGCTTCAGTTTCTACCATTGAGCATGTATTGGCTGCTTTGGTTGGATTGGAAATTGACAATGTATTGATCGATATTGACGGTCCAGAAATGCCCATTATGGACGGTAGTTCTCAGCCATTCGTAGAGGCTATTTTGTCTGTGGGGTCTATAGAGCTTGAGGCCGAGCGCGAGTACTTTGAAATACCCCATAATATTCACTTCAATGACGAGAAGAATAAAGTGGAAATCATCGCCATGCCCGTAGATGAGTACCGATTGACCGTAATGGTGGATTACAATTCACCGGTTTTGGGCAGTCAACATGCGGGCATCACAGGTTTGAAGGATTTTGCCACCGAAATTGCCCCTTGCCGCACCTTCTGTTTTTTACATGAATTGGAGCAACTTTTGGCTCACAACCTTATCAAGGGGGGTGATTTGAACAATGCCATTGTGGTGGTTGACCGTGAAGTCAAGCAGGAAGAGTTAGATCGGCTGGCCCAAGTCTTCAACAAACCCAATGTCATGGTCAAGCAAGACGGCATCCTGAATAACTTGGATCTGCGCTTCCAAAACGAACCAGCGCGTCACAAGTTGTTAGACATGATTGGTGATTTAGCCCTAGTAGGAATGCCAATTAAGGGCCAAATCATGGCGGCAAGACCAGGCCATGCTTCAAACGTAGCCTTTGCGAAAAAGATCAAACAGGTTATGAAGAAGGAATTGCGCCGCAAACAAACGGGCGTTCCAGCCTATAATCCCAGTGAAAAGCCTCTATATACGACCAAAGAAGTGATGAAGCTTCTACCCCATGCCCATCCATTCTTGTTGGTGGACAAGGTGTTGTCAGTAGATGAAACGTCGGTAGTGGGTGTTAAGAACATCACTTATGATCAATACTTCTTCAACGGGCACTTTCCCGGAGATCCTATTTTTCCAGGTGTATTACAAATTGAAGCCATGGCTCAATGCGGTGGTATCTTGATACTCAGTACTGTTGATGATCCTGAAAATTACGGTACCTATTTCTTGAAGATTGACAATGCCAAATTCAAAGACAAGGTCGTGCCAGGAGATACTTTGATTATGAAGTTGGAGTTAACAGAACCTGTTCGTCGTGGACTTTGTGTCATGAAGGGCCGTGCTTGGGTCGGTGAAAAACTGGTCTGCGAAGCGGAAATGATGGCCCAAGTAGTAAAAATTTCCTAATCATGATTCAACCGCTTTCTTACGTTCATCCTACTGCGAAAATTGCTGAGGGTGTGGTCATTGACCCATTTGTTACCATTCACGGTGATGTGGAAATTGGGGAAGGTTCTCACATCATGTCTGGAGCCACCATCTTCAAGGGAAGTCGCATTGGCAATGGTGTTCGTGTATTCCCAGGAGCCTCTATCGGAGCTATTCCTCAAGATTTAAAATTTGATGGAGAAGATAGCCTGACCATCATTGGCGATAACTCTACGGTTCGCGAATATGTAACCATCAATAGGGGTACAAAGGCTTTGGGTTACACCAAGGTGGGTAAAAATGTACTGCTGATGGCTTATGTACACTTGGCACACGATAGTGTAGTTGGAGACAATTGCATTCTTGCTAACAGTGTTCAGGTGGCCGGTCATGTGACCATTGGCGATTGGGCCATTTTGGGCGGAGCAGCCTTGGTTCACCAATTTGTCAAAGTGGGTCAACACTCCATGATTTCCGGCGGATCACTAGTTCGCAAAGATGTGCCTCCGTATACAAAAGCGGCCCGTGAGCCGCTCAGTTACGAGGGAGTCAATTCCATTGGATTGAGACGCCGCAATTTCAAAGATGACAAAATCCGAGAGATTCAAGATATTTACAGGACCTTGTTTGTAAAAGGCCACAACGCTAGCAAGGCGATGAAAACCATCGAAACCGAATTTGCGCCCACTCCTGAACGCGATGAAATATTGCAATTCATCAAGGAGTCGGATCGCGGAATCATGAAGGGTTATCTAGCGAAATGACCTTAGAAATTCGCTTGAACAACGCAGGAAAAAGCTTTTTGAACCAGTGGCTTTTTCGAGGTGTTGACCAGCGATGGTTGGCCGAAAAGGGCCGCAGTTTAGCCATTTTAGGGGCCAATGGCTCAGGTAAATCAACCATGACCCTTCTGATAGCCGGGCAACTAGTGCCTAGCGAAGGATCTTGTGCTTGGTATTTGAATGGTAATGAGAGCAGCACTCCCCTAGGATTGTTGTCCCTGTCATCTCCCGCTTTGGAATTACCGGAAGAATGGACTTTGACCGAGTGGTTTGAATTTCAAAACAAAGTACTTCCTTTCAGAAAGCATCATGATTTAACTAAGTTTATCGCTGATTGCCAATATTCAAAAAGGGCGGCCAAAAAGCCGATTTCCACATTTTCGTCAGGCATGAAACAGCGGGTAAAATTGGCCTTGGCATTGTGGGCCGATGTACCACTTTCGATTGTTGACGAACCCCTTACTAACCTCGATAAACAAGGCGAAGAATTGTTTCGAAAATGGGTTTCAGAATGCCTTGAGCACCAATCGATCATAGTGGCGTCCAATCGGCTTGAAGAATATTCCTTTTGCGAAGAAAAGTGGCAAATTGGTTCTGACGGATTGACCGTTACGGCTTGACAATGATAATCGGCCAAGTAGTCTGAGATTGTCCATTAGAAGCTTTAACGCAGTAGGCCCCTGATTGGAGGTCGGGAATTTGAATCAAAAGGCTCCTCTCTCCTGTTGGCATGTTGCCTGACCATAAAACTCGGCCCGTATAGTCCAATGCTTCAATCGATAGGCTTCCTGCAGCTTCTTGGCGATCGATTTGAAAAATACCGTTGTTGGGGTTAGGGTAAACTCGAATTTGCAACGGCTTGTCGTGAATACGAATGGAAGATATCTGTCTGCCTTGATTGCTTTTTGCTAGTCCAAGGCCTCCTCTTCCATTTCCATAAACCAATTCAGGAATGGAGTCAGCATCCAAATCAACGGCTTCGCAGACCACTCTAAATCCAAAAGAAGCTACGCTGGAATCACCACCAAGGGCTGATTGGTACAACCATTGGTTGTTCGGTAGCAAGGAATCGCTAATGGAATGTCCCTCAATGCTGTATCGATAAATCAGACCTTGTGCGGTTCCTACTATTAACTCTGCTTGGCCATCAAAATCCAAATCAGCGATGCGGGGAGCCGCGTATCCAAACGATAAAAAGCCAGCAGGTTCGCGGTCAGATTTCCATTCATTGGCTCTCACACCCCAAGCCGATTGACTCACACGAGTAAACGATTGCGCATTGCCTTGTTCAAAGGCGGAGATTTTCCCGTTGTAGTATCCTACTAAAATGTCGGTTTTGCCATCTCCTGAAAAGTCGTATAGGCATGGAGCCGCATTAACAACATCAAAACCAATGGGATAAGCGCCCAAGGGTAGTCCAGAATAGACAAAATCAGGTTTTTGGCCTTGTGGAGCGTCGTTTTTCAACCAGTGAACCTGTCCATTGCCCAAACCAATCAACAGGTCCAGGTCACCATCGTTATCCAAATCACCTGTGCAGGGAATCATTTCTGACCAAGCAGAATCCGATAGATTCAAGTAATCGCTATTCACCAATTTTAGGGCGTAATCAGGGGCTCCCAAATTTTCAAATAAATACAATCGATCGGCCAAGCCTTGGGTTTTGGAAAAATCACCATTGCTAGCCACTACGAGATCCATATCTCCATCTCCATCGGCATCGATGGAGCATGGAGTCGTACGCGCTCCCAAATCCAAGCGTTCAGAAGCCATGAAATCATGGGTTTGAAGTGTCCATGTCGTTTCCTGGCCTTGATGGGCTCCTTTATAAAAACTCACCTGATGGGTTTCCTGCACATCTGCACTTCCGTTTGGAGCGACTAGCAAATCGCGAATTCCATCCCCATCGGCATCAGCTAAATATCCCGCGGGAAAGATGAACTGCTGAAAATCTTCGCCTGCTTTGAAGGGAAACAAAGTGTCTACGGCAATCATGGTATCGTAGTAGTTGCCATAGTCCATTCGGCCGTTTTGCAAATAAGTAAAGCGTTTGAAGCCAATGTTCGATATGACCATCTCCATGTCTCCATCGCCGTCTTTGTCATACAAGAAACAAGAACTACCGCCGGCATGGCGAGGTTTCAATTTGTTTTGATAGGGGCATTCCCCCAGCAATACGCTGTTATCAAAACCTTCGTTGAAGTATCCGAAGCAGACATCCATGACTTGGAATTCAAAGGTGTCTGAGTTCCAATTCTTTTCAACTCGAACATCTCGAAATTCAGTGTAAGTGAGGTTCCAGGGGTCGTATTTGACTATGTCTAGGTCTCCATCCCCATCAATATCGACGATGTCAGGCATATCGGTATTGGAGAATGACAATAGGTTGTGCAAAATAAAAAAGGTACTGTCGTATTGATTGCGGTAAAACTGCGGGCCCGCTTCGCCATAGGTATTCAAACGAATTTCAAAACGAGGGATGCTATCAGAGGCAACAGTTTTATTGATGTATATGAATAAGTCTCCGCTCTCACTCAAGGTAAATACATCCAATTTTTTGTCGCTGTTCAGGTCAGCCAACTTATAGAAATAAAATCCTTTAGGGAATTGTTCGGCATAGCGCATGTCACAAACCAATTGACCTTCTTTGTTTCGTATCCAAGTCTGTAAATGATTGTCATAACGATCAAATACTAGCATATCGGAACGGCCGTCCTGATTGATATCCATGCTTTGGAATTGAGGACTATTCCAACCTCCGGTCAAGGGTTGACCAATCCGAGATCCATTAACATCAATGGGGTACTGAGTTTGGACACGATAAGCAGGTTGTGCTTTTAGGCCAAATAGGGCCAAGAAAAGAACCGTGATGATAAGCTTATGCATTGGACATCTAAGTTAAGTGTTGATGGCGAATCTTTATTGACAACCTACCTTTGAAAATATGATGGCCACTTCTATAGACCGCATTTATGAGCATCTCGTTTCCTGTGGTTTGGAATATTGTACAGATAGTCGTTCCATTCAGACCGGTTCCTTTTTCTTTTGTTTGAGAGGCGAGCGATTTGATGCCAATGATTTGGTGGCAGAAATTTTGGAAAAAGGTGCCTCGTATGTGGTGACTGATAACCCTGAGTTTGAGGGACATGATTCCGTGTTTTGGGTAGAAGATTCACTGCTGGCCTTTCAACAGGTTGCGGCTTTTCATGCGTCTCAACTGGATATACAATTTGTGGCTATAGGAGGTAGCAATGGCAAGACATCTACCAAAGAATTGGTAAATCGTGTTTTGGCGTTGAAATATAATGTTTATGCTACTCCAGGAAACTTCAATAACCATGTGGGTGTTCCCATGACCCTCTTGGCCCTGCGCGAAGAACACGATGTAGCAGTCGTGGAATTGGGCACCAATCACCCTGGTGAAATGAAAGAGCTTTGCCAATTGTTTCTCCCCCACTACGGGGTTATCACCAACATTGGCAAGGAACATCTCGAGGGATTTGGAACCGAAGAAGCGGTGGCCAGAGAAGAAAGTGAATTGTACTTGCGCCTTCAAGAATGCGGGGGAAAAGCCTTCGTGAATGCTGATGATGCTTGGCTAAGCAACATGTCCAAACGGTTGGAATCCAAGTTCAGTTACGGCATTCAATCTGAAACAGCTGATCTACATGGGCGTGTTTTATCAGCCATGCCCCATTTGAATTTTGAGTTGGGACTGCCCGTTGTTGGCTCAACGACCCGTGCATGGCATGGAACGTTTCAAGCTCAATTGGGAGGTAGCTACAATTTGTACAATGTCTTGGCGGCCATCGCTATCGGAATGGAATTGGGTATTTCACTCGATCATGCGGCAGCGGCTTGTTGTTCCTATGTTCCGAGCAACAATCGTTCTCAGTGGGTTCAAACTCCCAAAACCCAAGTATACTTAGATGCCTACAATGCCAACCCGAGTAGCATGTTGGCCGCTTTGTCTGACTTTGTTCGCTTGGAAGGCCCTGAAATTAACCGCAAAGCTGTCTTGTTGGGTGATATGTTTGAATTGGGTGAAAACGAGGTGGCTGAGCACAAGGCAATCTTGGATTGGTTGTTTCAACAGCCGGGTTTGGATGTTTATCTGTGCGGCCCGCGTTTTACCGCCGCCGCTGGCTCCTTCCCCATGGTTTTTGACTCTGCCGATGCTCTGTTGGCCTGGTTGGATACGCATCCCATTGATGCCGAATATGCCTTTATTAAAGGTTCAAGAGGCATGAAAATGGAAAAGGCCCTGGAGCATTTCCAAGGCCTTTCGTAAAGAATACAATTTGGGGCTTAAGCCAGGAACAACATAATGGCTCCCGTGAGCAGCATGTTGACAATGGCCAAAGGAATCAATCCCTTCCAACCCAAGTGCATCAACTGGTCGTAGCGGAAACGAGGCAAGGTCCAGCGAATCCACATGAACACGAAAATGAAGAAAATGACCTTGGCGAACATGACTCCAATTTGGGCAAAAGCCAATATTGTGGGATTCGCAATCAAATCCATACCAGGGAAGTTGTAACCGCCCAAGTAAACTGTCGCCATAAGGGCGCTGGAAACGAACATATTGATATACTCGGCAAACAAATAGAATCCCAACTTCATGGAGGAATATTCTACGTTGTATCCACCGATGAGTTCCGTTTCGCATTCAGCCATATCAAAGGGAGCACGGTTGCATTCGGCTAAAGCACAAGTAAAGAAAATGATGAATCCTAGGGGTTGATACCAAATGTTCCAGTTCAATCCGTGCTGTTGTTCAACGATTTCCTTCAAACTCAATGTTCCGCTCATCATGATGACGGCGATCAAAGCCAAGCCCATGCTCAACTCGTAACTGATCATTTGAGCACTAGCGCGAATCGCACCAAACAGGGAGTATTTATTGTTGGAGGCCCAGCCACCAATCATAATACCATACACTCCGATAGAAACAATTCCTACGATGTACAGAACACCGATGTTGATGTCGGCGACTTGCAAGCTAACCAGGCGATCACCAATGGGCAAAGTATCTCCCCAAGGAATGACGGCACTCGTAATGCAGGCCGTAACCATGGCCAACCCCGGACCAAGAATGAACATCCAACGCTCGGAGTTTTTCGGAATCAATTCTTCCTTGAAAAACAATTTTCCGGCATCGGCCAAGGGCTGCAAAATACCAAAGGGCCCGGCACGATCAGGGCCAATACGGTCTTGGAAGAAGGCAGCAATTTTGCGCTCTCCGTAGGTCATGTAGGCGGCCATTCCCAAAGTGATGGCCGTCAAAATCAAGACGAATACCGATTTTTCAATTAACAGTGCTGCGTCCATTAGGCTTTGTTCAATAAAGGTGTGTGTTCAGGAGCCTTTTGCTCATAATGTCCAGCTGAAATGACCGATCCTCTTTCGATTTTTCGAGGGCCTTCTACATTCCACTGACTCAATTCTTTTTTGTCGAAGCGACATTCGTTGCAGATGAACTCTGTAACCTCGCCATTTTCATCTTTGCGACCGGTTACTCGGGCAATCTCATCTCCAATCATCCACAATACGGCTTTACCGCTACACTTGCTGCACTGGCAGCTGGCGTCCATGGGTTTTGTATACCATACTCGCGAGCGGAAACGGAAAGTTTTATCGGTTAGAGCACCAACAGGGCAAACATCGATGACGTTTCCTAAGAAATCGTTCTCTAACGATTTTTCAATAAAGGTTCCAATTTCAGCGGCATCACCCCGGTGCAAAACACCATGTTCGCGCTTATCAGTCAATTGATTAGCTGTGTGAACGCAGCGATAACACATGATGCAGCGTGTCATGTGAAGCTGAATGTATGGACCTATGTCTATCTTGTCAAATTCGCGTCGTTTGAATTCGTAGCGTGTTTTGGCTTTGCCGTGTTCAAATGCCAAATCTTGCAATTTGCACTCTCCAGCCTGATCGCAAACAGGACAATCCAAAGGATGGTTCAACAAGAGGAATTCAACGACTCCACCTCGCGCATCTACCACACGCTCAGATGTTTTGTTTTTGACTTCCATGCCGTCCATCACGGTCGTGCTGCAAGACGCCACCAATTTGGGCATAGGGCGAGGGTCTTTTTCGGAACCTTTCGACACCTCAACCAAACAAGTGCGGCATTTTCCACCGCTTCCCTTTAGGCTGCTGTAATAACACATGGCGGGAGGAACTACTTCCCCTCCTATTTGCCTTGCGGCATTTAATATGGTCGTACCGGGAGCTACCTGAATGGTTTTTCCATCTATGGTAACCGAAAATGTTTCTGGATTCTCTGACATGCTTATGCGGGTTGTGCGTCAAACGATTTTTCTGATACCAAACCGTAATTGCGCTCTTGGCTCAATTTGGGTTCATGAATGTGCCATTCAAATTCTTCTCTGAAGTGGCGAATAGCGGCCGCTACTGGCCATGCAGCAGCATCGCCCAAGGGGCAAATGGTATTTCCTTCGATTTTGCGCTGAATGTCCCAGAGCAAATCAATGTCTTCCATCGTGCCATGGCCTTCTTCCAATCGGTGAAGTACTTTTTCCATCCAACCGGTTCCCTCACGGCAAGGACTGCATTGGCCGCAGCTCTCGTGGTGGTAGAAACGGCTGAAATTCCAGGTATTGCGTACCATGCATTGATCTTCGTCATAGACGATGAATCCACCTGATCCCAACATGGACCCAGTGGCAAAACCACCATCGGCTAAGCTTTCATAGCTCATCAAACGGGGCTCCCCTGCCGCTGTTTTGCAAACCAAATAATGGGGCAATACGGGAACGGATGAACCTCCAGGGATTAAGGCTTTAAGGCGTTTGCCATTCTTTATCCCTCCACAGTATTCTTCGCTGTAGATGAACTCTTCTACGGGTAAGCCCAATTCGATTTCATAGACACCGGGTTTGTTGATGTTACCGCTGGCGCTGATCAATTTTGTACCGGTACTGCGTCCAATACCTATGGCTGCATAGGCATCTCCACCGTGCTGTATGATGGGAACAACCGCGGCAATGGTTTCCACATTGTTCACTACGGTTGGGCGCTGCCACAAACCTTTTACCGCAGGGAACGGTGGTTTCATTCGAGGATTGCCTCGTTTGCCTTCCAACGATTCGATCAAAGCCGTTTCTTCCCCGCAGATGTAGGCGCCTGCACCAGGGGTGATGGCCAAATCCAAATCGAAGCCAGACCCCATGATGTTTTTACCCAGCCATCCGTTGGCATAAGCTTCGGCAATGGCTTGTTCCACGATGCGCATGACAAACATGTACTCACCGCGTATATATATGTAAGACTGGTTAGCCCCCAAGGCATAAGAAGATAAAATCATGCCTTCAATCAACAAATGAGGGATTTTTTCCATCAAATAGCGATCCTTAAAGGTTCCGGGCTCAGATTCATCGGCATTGCACAATAAATGGCGAGGAACTCCATCAGGTTTTGCCAAGAAGCTCCACTTCATTCCCGTTGGGAACCCCGCTCCGCCTCGACCGCGCAAACCTGATTTTTTGACTTCTTCTACCACGTCATCTGATGACATGCCTTTTAAGGCTTTTTCAACGGCTTGGTATCCGCCTTGTTTGCGGTAGACTTCGTAAGAGCGAATGCCCTCGACGTCAATATGCTCTAATAGGAGTTTCTTGCTCATTTTAGACCCATGTAATTAGCGACAGGATTAGCGCGGTACTCTTCAATGAGAGCATCGACTTTTTCTGCTGTCAAGTGTTCATGAAAAGATTCACCGGCTTGAAGCATGGGCGCGTATCCGCAGGCCCCCAAACACTCTACCGATTTTAACGTAAACAAACCATCGGCTGTCGTTTCTCCGTCTTTGATGCCCAATCGTTTTTCAATGTGAGCGATGATGCGTTCGGCCCCTTCAATCATGCAAGGGCCAGTGCGGCACACTTCCAATTTTACTTTGCCTACGGGCTTGGTGTCATACATGGAGTAAAAGGTAGCTACCTCGTATACCTCAATAGGATTGAGATGCAGCAGGCGAGCTACATAATCCATGGCTTCTGTGTCCAAATGCCCAAAGTGAGCTTGGGCCAAATGCAAGACCCGGATCAAGGCGCTTTTTTGCTTGCCTTCAGGAAAAAGCGATACTACACGGTTTACTTCCTCGAGTAACTCGGGAGTAAATTGACGGGATTCGTTCATAACAGTTGTCATGGAATATTAGGCATCTAATTCACCAGCGATGACATTCATGCTGCTCATAGTCAGGATGGCGTCACTGAGCAAAGAGCCTTGAATCATCTCGGGATAGGCTTGGTAATAAATGAAACAAGGCCTGCGAAAATGCAGGCGATAAGGAGTGCGGCCTCCATCGCTGATCAGGTAATAACCCAATTCACCGTTGGCGCCTTCTACAGCATGATAGATTTCACCGCTTGGAATCGGGGTTTCACCCATGATGATTTTGAAGTGGTAAATCAAGGCTTCCATGCTGCTGTACACCTCTTGCTTGGGGGGTATATAGAAAGATGGAATATCGGCATGGTAGGAACCTTGAGGCATATTTTCCAAAGCCTGTTCAATGATGCGCAGACTTTGGCGAATTTCTTCCTGGCGAACTTGGAAACGATCGTAGGTGTCTCCGTCTTTTCCTACTGGAATGTCGAAGTCGAAATCTCCGTAGCTGCTGTAAGGATTCATAACCCGTACGTCATAGTCTACCCCAGCTGCGCGCAGATTCGGACCGACAAAAGAATAACTCAACGCTCTTTCAGCCGTAATAGGGCCAGCGCCAATGACGCGATCCATAAAAATACGGTTGCGCTCAAGAAGGCTATTGAATTCTTCAAATCGAGCGGGGAAAGTTTTGAGAAAGTCGCGGAGCTTCTCAATAAAAGCAGGGCTAAAGTCACGGTCAAATCCACCAATACGACCCACGTTGGTCGTCAATCGTGCTCCGCTAATCTCTTCGTACAAGTCATAAATACGCTCTCGCTCTTGGAACATGTAGGTAAAGCCGGTCAAAGCTCCCGTATCTACTCCAATAACCGAATTGCAAACCAGGTGATCGGCAATACGCGCCAATTCCATGACGATGACACGCATGTAGTCCACTCGTTTGGGCATCTCGGCACCAATCAATTTTTCTACACTCATGTGCCAGCCCATGTTATTGATGGGGGCAGAACAGTAGTTCAAACGATCAGTTATAGGTGTCACTTGATGGAAAGGACGACGTTCAGCCAATTTTTCAAACGCCCGGTGAATGTAACCAACCGTGGGCTCGGCGCTGACAATGCGTTCGCCATCTACCTTTAGGACATTTTGAAAAATTCCGTGTGTAGCGGGGTGAGTTGGGCCCAAGTTGAGGGTGGCCAATTCTCCATCAATGCTATCAAGGCTTTTCAATTGGCCTTTTTCGTTAAATATCAATTCACTCATCTTCCAAAGAATTGGTCGTCCTTGTCGTCTCTAGTTTCGTCTTCCAAAGCATATTGCTTCAACATCGGATGGTAATCCATCTGGTCCATGTTGAGAATGCGTCTCAAATCGGGGTGTCCCTCAAACTTTACTCCGTAAAAGTCAAAAGTCTCGCGCTCCATCCAATTGGCTCCAGCAAATTCGTGGCATAAGGTGGGGACAGAGGCCTCTTCTTGAGGAATGGCCACCTTAAGTCGCAAGCGCAGGTTTTGAGTCAAACTGTGAAGGTGGTAAACCACTTCTAACTCTTTTCCAGCTCGCTGCGGATAATGAACGGCGCACAAATCAGTCAACAATTGAACTGGGGCTTTTTCGTATGCTTTGAGGTCCTTAATGGCAGATATCAACTCATTAGCTGGAACCTGAATGTTGATCATTCCATAAGCATCTTGCTCCATGGAAGATAGCCACTGAGCTGAAGCAAAGTCGGCCTGTAAGGTTTCGTATGAAGGTGTAGCCTGGCTCATTTGGTTTCGATATTGTAGCTCTCCAACATGCGTTTGTATTCGTCTGAATTTCGTCTGCGCAAGCTTTCGTTTTTGGCTAATTCCTGAATTTTTAAAACCCCTTCAATGATCTGTTCCGGACGCGGAGGGCAGCCAGGAACGTAAACATCAACGGGAATGACACGGTCAATGCCTTGTAGAACGGAGTAAGTATCAAAAATTCCACCGCTGCATGCACAAGCCCCAACGCTGAGTACCCATTTGGGTTCTGCCATTTGGTCGTATACCTGTTTCAAAATGGGGGCCATTTTTTTAGAAATGGTTCCCATAACCATCAACAGGTCGGCTTGACGGGGCGTGAAACTCAGTCGTTCTGAGCCAAAGCGAGCCAAATCATAATTGGACCCCATAGTAGCCATGAATTCGATGCCGCAACATGAAGTTGCAAAGGGTAAGGGCCAAAGCGAATTGGCGCGAGCCATTCCGATAACTTTGTCTAATGAAGTGGCAAAAAAGCCTTGCCCTTCATACCCTTCTGGTTGATCTACAATCTTTACCATTTGTTTATTTTTCCCATTCAAGGGCGCCTTTTTTCCAGACATAAATGAAGCCAGCCAAGAAGAAACCGATGAACGTGCTCACGGCTAAAAATCCTTCCCAACCCATTTCTTTGAAATTAACAGCGTAGGGATAGAAAAAGATTACTTCTACGTCGAAAAGCACAAAGAGAATGGCTGACAGGAAGTACTTAACCGAGACAGGAAATCGTGCATCTCCTTGAATTTCAATGCCGCACTCGAAGTTCTCGTCTTTGTTTGTGGTTTTTCTCTTTGGGCCTAACAGGTGAGATAAGCCTAGTGCGATTGTCACAAAGCCAACGGCGACTGCGATTTGAATCAAAATCGGAATGTAGGATGAAGGCTGGTTCATGCGTGCGCAAAGTTAAGGTCTGAGGGCTGATTTTAACGGGGTTTTTGGCTTAAAATCGTGTAAAAAAACAGGGCCATTTGTTGAGTCAGTGATATTTGTTTTTCTGTAGACCAATTTTCAACGAATTTTGACCCATGAATAAATCGCTCCTCGCCTGTTTTGTTGCTGTAGCAGCATTTGCTCCCTTCCTTCTTTCCAATTCTTCAGGTCCGGGAGGAAATCGTACCGGATCACCCGGTAGTGCCGGTACTTGTCAAGGTTGCCATGGAGGCACGGCCGATCTGGGAGCTAGTTTGTCAGCTCGAATAATCGATAAAGCTACTTCAACCGTGGTTACCCGTTACGAGCCTGGTAAATCCTATACCGTTGAGTTGATTTCTACGGGAGGCACTTCAACTAAACGTGGATTCCAATTTACCTTGGTTGATGCAGCTGGGAAAACACAAGGAACCTTTACAAATCCATCAGCCAATTGCGGCATTTCAAGTTCTGGCAACGCTTCTATCGTGGGGCATACCTCGCCCGGAACGGGATCATCTTGGACCTGCGATTGGACGGCGCCCAGTTCTGGAGCTAGCGATTTGACTTTGCATGCTGTCAGTATTTGTTCCAACAGCAACGGAAACAATGGAGGCGATCAATTTTCTAAACTGACCCAGGTGTTTTCGGTGAATACCGCTTCTGTTGAGTCGGTTATTTCCCCTGAATTCCACTTGGTAAACCATCCAAGTGAGGGGTTGATTCGTTGGTCTCAAGAGGTCGATTTTGCTTTGCTTTATAACGTTCAAGGACAACTGGTATTGAAAGCGAATAACGTTAAAGAGTTAGATGCAACAGAGCTTCCTAAAGGTAACTATACCTTGTTGTTGACTAATGGATATAAGTCGTCTCGCCAACGTGTGATTCTTCCCTAATTAGGGATTGCGTTCGCGTTCGTTCATGGCACGATTGAAAGCCCTAGCATAGCGCTTGTGCTCTTCAAAAGTTTTCGAAAAATGGTGCCTGTGGCTGCCGTCTATTTTGGCGCAGAAAAATAGGAATTCGTGTTTTTTATAATTCAAAACGGCGTCTATCGCCCTTGGATCTGCCGTGCAAATAGGCCCCGGAGGCAATCCTTCGTGTAGGTAGGTATTGTACGGTGATTCAATGCTCAAGGCATCGGCTCTAACTCTGGCAATTTTTCCGCGTGCAAAATTCACGGTCGGATCAGCCTGCAACTTCATGCCTTTTCGCAAACGATTGAGGTAAACGCCAGCAATTGATTCGTATTCGTCTGACTTGTTACTTTCCTTGGTTACAATTGATGCAATAACCATGGCTTCATCTGTGGTAATGCCTTGTGCGGCTGCTTTTTCTAAACGCTCAGTGGTCCACCAGACATCTGATTCCCGTTTCATTCGTTCAATCAATCCATAAGCATGCGTGGAGGCTGATAAATTGTAGGTGTTTGGAATGAACAGAACGGGCCAGGTATGGGCGTTGACATTCCAGGGCTCCAAGCCCAATTCATCACTCAATGCAGCGGCTATTTCCGAACTATCGGCGTCAATATACTGAGATAAGGATTGGCTAATTTTAGCCAAATGCCATCCGGAGTGTAATACCCAGTTTTGGGTTTGACTTCTGTTGTCCCGCAGGTCTTTTAATAAATTCCACCAACGCGAATGGGGTTTGATGAGCAAGCGACAAGCTTTGACTTGAGGATAACCCAGGTTTTTGGCCCAAAAAGAGATCGGAATGATGGGTTGAAAGCCCAGTTCAGATTCAAAGGCTGAATCCAATTGCTTCATAGACCAATGCCCCCGTACTTGAAATTCTAGGGTACGATCGTTTTGGCTACTGCCCCATCCAACCACCAAGACTAGAGCGAGAGCCAGTGAAGCCAAAATTATCATAGGCCTTGATGAACGGCGGGGCTTTGACTTTCTTTTTTGTGGACTCATTTGGGCCTGCAAACTACCTTTGTTTGGTGAAAATTGCCATAATCGGATATGGGAAAATGGGTAAAATGCTGGAAGCATTGTCTCATGAGTACGAAATAGAAGTGACTGAGCGCTACGACAGCGCATCGCCATTGACAAGCCATAGTCCGCTACAGGTAGATGTGGCCATTGATTTTACTGAGCCCCAACTGGCCCTCTCGCATATTGATATATGCTCTTCCAGGGGAGTTGCGTTGGTCGTTGGTACCACTGGATGGTACGGTGATTTTGATCAAGTAGCACAATGGATCAAACAACGCCAATCAGGGTTGTTTTATGCTACAAATTTTAGCATTGGGGTTAATGTCTTTTTTCAAATGAATGAAGCCCTAGCCTTCTGGTTGAAGGGCAAAGGGTATCGCGCCAGTATGCGGGAGATTCACCACACCGCCAAGAAAGATGCCCCTAGTGGAACCGCCATTACTTTGGCTGAAGGCGTTATTAAGGCTGGTGAATATGCTCAATGGCATTTGAAAGAGTCAGAAACAGACACCTCGCTTACTTCCCTTTCTATTGAGGCCGAAAGACGTGATCCCGTGCCTGGTACCCATTCCATTGAATGGAATTCAAGTATCGACAGCATTCGAATAGAACATGTCGCCCATTCGCGTGAAGGATTTGCCCGAGGCGCCTTAGTCGCGGCACAATGGCTTTTTGGCAAAACGGGTGTCTTCACCATGCGCGATATGCTTAATTTTACCGATTCAAATTCATAATGGAAGCAATCAATCTTCAATGGTTTCTCTTGATGTGGGCTGGCGCTTGGGTCGGAGTTAGAATAGGACTTCATCGCTTGTTTCAAGCGGCAGGCCAGGATTCATGGAAAGCATGGGTTCCCGTGTATTCTTGGTATGTATGGATTCAAATGGTTGGCAGGCCTTGGTGGTACTTGATCGGTATGTTGATACCTTGCGTAAACATCTTGTTCTCCTTCAATTTGAGCTTGGACTTGCTGAGAAGCTTTGGTAAAAACAGCTTCAAGGATCAGTTCTTCGGTATAGTGTTTAGCTTTCTCTATTTCCCAATTTGGGCTTGGAGAGATGAAAAACTAGCCTACTTAGGTCCCGCTGGCGATAAGCAATGGCGCAAAGAACATGTACCTGTTAATGGAGGAAGTCGAGAATGGGCTGATGCCTTGTTGTTTGCTGCTTATGTCGCCGGTGGAATGAGGGCCTTGTTCTTTGATTTGTACCAAATCCCTACCCCCTCCATGGAATCGAATTTGAAGGTTGGAGATTATTTGGTGGTTAGCCGAGTCAAAATCGGCATGCGCATCCCCTTCACCCCTGTCGCTTTGCCAGTTTATTCGGCCAAAGAGTTGTTTGGGCTACCAGCTTATATAAGTGCCATTCAATTGCCCTACATGCGTTTGCCGGGTTGGTATACCGTGAAAAACAACGATGTGATGGTGTTCAACTGGCCTGGCGATGACGATCGCTACCCCATTGATCGCAAAGACAATTATGTCAAACGATGTGTGGGAATTCCCGGTGATACGGTACAAATGATTGAGGGGCAGATTTACATCAATCACAAGAAATTGCCAGTAGTGGGCATGCAGCAAAAACGCTATTTGCTGATGATGTCAGAACCGATTACCCAAGAATTTTTATTGAAGTACGACTTGGGTGACTTTTTGCCTGCCCGTCGAGCGATGGATTTGCTCAAAGCTCAACCCAGTTTGATTCCATACAATGTTTCTACATACCCCGCAAACGCCCGTCGATTGCAAGAAGATCCTGCGGTAAAGGTGGTAATGGAGGATATCAAGGACGATGGTCAACATGAACCGATATTCCCAGACACTCTGGCTACTCAGTTTTTGAAACACCGCTGGGATGTCAATAATTGGGGTCCTGTTTATTTGCCCAAAAGAGGCCAAACCATCACCCTGACATCAGAAAATTGGGATGTTTTGAAGTCAGCCATCAACAAATATGAAGGCAACAACATTGTGGTGCAGCAGCGCGGCACAAACGCTGATGGAAGCCCCAAGTTTGCTTTTGTTTCTGAAGGTGGATCAGGGGAAGAATTGGATTCTTATACCTTCAAAATGGGTTACTTCTGGATGATCGGCGATAACCGATATAACAGCTTGGACTCAAGATTCTGGGGCTATGTTCCCGAAGATCATATGTTAGGAAAACCCCTATTTACCTTTTTTGGACTTAAAAAGGTAATCGGGATTGACGATTTGGGTTTACCCTTGATTCAGAACAACGAATGGATTTACGAAAGCAAAGGCATTCGTTGGAATAAGATTTTCAGGGCCATAGATTAGAATAAGGCCATGTTGGTGAATTTGTTTAATCGAATTCCCAACCAGGCATAAAACTCCTGCTGCTGCCCAAAGCCCCGTTGGCTTCTGGTTTGCAATCCAGCATTGAGAAAGCAATTCTGTTGAATTTGAAACAGAGCTTCGCTGCGAGAGTTGAGTATCAAGGCTTGTTCGCCTTGTAAGGTTTTATTCTGGTACTCACGAACGCGAGTTTTGTAACTGCGAACGGGATTTCCTCCCCAGTTCTGCCCTTGAGACCAGTTGTCGAATCCTTTATAGGCAATCATGGTTTGATGGCTCAGGGTTAAGCGTGGTTCGGCATGAGGAACGATATCAATGCGAAAAATTCCCTCGCGAAAATTGGAACCCAATGGGTGAGCCAAGGGCTGGCCAAATTGGGTAAGGCTAGTGAGTTCTGACCAATGCGAATAAGTGTATGGTCGCACGTTGTTGTATTCCACTTGAATGCACGCATTGGCATAAGGGTTTACAGGACTTATGGCTATACCTAGTTGATAAGCGAATTTATTGGCCCACCAACCGTTTTGAGCCACAATTTCGCTCACATTGAATTCATCCATTAAAAACTGACCGTAAACAGCCCATTGCTTGCGTTTTAACGAGGCATCAAAGCCTACCAATGCATTATCCCCAGAACCCAATGAACTTTCAATAGACCGGTAGAAAATGATGGGATTCAAATAATCTACATCCATGCCTCCTCCAGGTCTATGGGCTACAATCATTTCATTGAAACCCAAATCAAAGTCCCATCGGTCTATGTGCAATTCGCCTCGATG
>JBJOHK010000136.1:0-4038 GCA_046047755.1 Bacteroidota bacterium
CATGGAGGGTCGCCGCTACAAGTCAATTTGGGGGGAACATTTTTATGATTTGCCTGCTTTGAACGAGTGGCCGTTTTACTTGAATGAGGGTGAGAGAATGGAAATTGTATTGACCTCTGAATGGGGTTATGGGGCTGCCGGTCGTATGGGAGTGCCGTCGTATGCGCCTCTTTACCTGATTCTCAGCGATGTTCGCTCAGAACAATAGGTGGCTTTGAGGCCGCTGTGCTAATTTTACAGACTTATGGCTGAGTATACTCACACTTTATTGATCACCGGTGGAGCTGGCTTCATTGGTTCTCACGTGGTTCGCCGCATGGTAAATCGTTATCCAGGATATCGAATAGTGAACCTGGATGCTTTGACCTACGCAGGCAATTTGGAAAACTTGCGCGATTTGGAGTCTGCCCCCAATTACTCTTTTGTAAAGGCCGACATTACCGATGCCGCCGCGATGGAGGAGTTGTTTGCCCGTGAAAAGTTTGACGGGGTCATTCACTTGGCTGCCGAAAGCCATGTAGACCGCAGCATCAGCAATCCCATCGACTTTGTCATGACCAATGTAGTCGGTACGGCCATTTTGCTCAATGCTTTCAAGGCACACGGCAACATGAAATCCGGCCGTTTTTATCATGTATCAACCGATGAGGTGTACGGAACCTTGGGTGACGAGGGGAAGTTTACGGAGTCTACACCTTACGACCCAAACAGCCCCTACAGCGCTTCTAAAGCCTCGAGCGATCACTTTGTGCGCGCTTATCATGAAACGTTCAATGTGCCCGTTGTCATCTCAAACTGTTCCAATAACTACGGTTCCCACCAGTTTCCTGAGAAGCTAATACCCTTGATGATTCGCAACATTCAACAAGGTAAGCCCTTGCCGGTATACGGTAAGGGAGATAACATTCGCGATTGGTTATGGGTAGAAGATCACGCCTCGGCTATTGATGCGATTTACCACGGTGGCCGCTTGGGTGAAACCTACAACATTGGGGGGAATAACGAGTGGAAGAACTTGGATCTGGTGCACAAATTGTGCGAGATCATGGACCGGAAACTGGGCCGCGAACCCGGTGAATCGGCTGAGCAAATCACCTTTGTCACCGACCGTGCGGGCCACGATTTCCGCTATGCCATCGACGCCTCCAAGTTGGAAAGGGAACTCGGCTGGAGTCCCTCTGTCGCTTTTGATCAGGGTTTTGAAAAAACCATCGATTGGTACTTGGAAAACCAAACTTGGTTGGAAAACGTAACCAGCGGCAATTACCAAGAGTACTACGCAGCCATGTACGCGAATCGTTAATTCAAATAACTGTGTCCAACTTTCAATTATACAACACCTTATCTCGTAAGTTAGAAGACTTCAATCCGCTGGTAATAGGCCGTGTGGGCATGTATGTTTGCGGTCCAACCGTTTATGGCCCCCCACACTTGGGACATGTTCGTGGTCCTGTGGTATTCGACGTGCTTCGACGCTATATGGAAGTCAAAGGCCTGTCTGTTCGCTATGTTCGAAACATCACCGATGTGGGTCATTTAGTAGGCGACGGAGACGAGGGTGAAGACAAGTTGCAAAAACAAGCCCGTTTGGAGCAGGTGGAACCTATGGAGGTGGCACAGGCTTATACAGATGCCTACAATTCGGTCATGGACCGCTTAAATGTGAAGCGCCCTAGTATTGAACCTAAAGCTTCTGGTCACATCATTGAACAAATTGAGATGATTCAGGCCATTATAAGCAAAGGTTTGGCTTACGAAATCAATGGTTCTGTGTATTTCGATGTTGCGGCATATTCCAAAGACCATAAATACGGAGAACTCAGTGGTCGCGTGTTGGATGAATTGATGGCTGGAGCCGGAGAACAAGCCCGCAGTTTGGAAGGCCAAGAGGAAAAACGCAGCGCCAACGATTTTGCCTTATGGAAAAAGGCTAGTCCTGAACATATCATGCAATGGAGCAGCCCATGGGGTAAAGGGTATCCGGGTTGGCACATTGAGTGCTCGGCGATGAGTGCAAAATACCTGGGGGAAGAATTTGACATTCACGGAGGTGGAATGGATTTGCTCTTCCCACACCACGAAGGAGAAATTGCACAAAGTTGTGCCGCGCACGGAACCCATCCGGCGCGATTCTGGGTGCACCACAACATGATTACGATCAATGGCCAAAAAATGGCTAAAAGTTTGGGCAATGGCATTCAAGCTGAAGCGCTGTTCAAAGGGGATCACCCCTTGTTGAACCAAGCCTATTCACCCATGACTCTGCGCTTTTTTGTGCTTCAGGCTCACTACCGCGGTACCTTGGATTTCAGTAACGATGCCTTGTTAGCCGCTCAAAAGGGCTTGCAGCGATTGCAAACGGCTTGGAAAACCATGAAGGGTTTAAAGGTTTCGGCGTCGGCTTCTGTTGAATTTGATGATTTGATTTTCGACTGCGAGGCAGCGATGAATAACGATTTGGCTACCGCACAGGTGATTGCCTCATTGTTTGAATGGGCTCGTCGAATCAACCTGATCAATGATGCTCGAGAGACCATTGATGCGGCAGGGTTGGAGAAAGCCAGTTCCCTGTTTCAAACCTATTTCTTCGATGTTCTAGGCCTAGAATTGGAGGCTTCTGCAGACGATACGGCCTTAGATAGTGCCATGCAGGTTTTGCTGGAGTTGCGTGCCCAGGCCAAAGCCGATAAAAACTATGCCTTGAGCGACGCCATTCGAGACAAATTGGCGGCCTCAGGTTTTCAAATCAAAGACGGCAAGGACGGCAGTTCTTGGTCGCGTTCTTAAATCATGCCTGGACATTTTACCTTCTATAGCCACTCTCAAGAAGGCAATACCTTGATCTTAGACGAGACCGAATCCAAACATCTGGGCCAGGTTTTGCGCTACCAAATAGGCGATGAGATTGAGGTAAGCAACGGCCGCGGGTCTTTGTTTCAAGCTCGTTTGTTGGAGCTCGGAAAAAAAGGTGCGCGGGCTGAAATAATTTCGGAATCCAGAGTGGAAGCCCCCGTTCCATTTGTCTTGGCCATGGGCATTTTAAAATCTTCTGATAAAATGGAATGGGTGGTTGAGAAGGCTACCGAGTTGGGCGTTCCGGAATTGGTGTTTTTGCATGCTGAGCGCTGCGAGCGCAATAAGCTCAACGACGATCGCCTTTACAAAGCGGCCTTATCGGCAGTGAAACAAAGCCATAGTGCTTGGATGCCGAACATTCGAATGGCCAAGTTCGTTGATTTTGTTGCAGAACCATTTGAAGGCGCTTCCCATATTGCCCATTGTCCTGATGAGTTAGGCAGACCCGATCAATTGGACTTCAGTCGAACGCGAATTGCCGTAGGTCCTGAAGGAGATTTTTCAGACCGTGAAGTGGAGTTGGCCTTAGCAGCAGGATTTACAGCCCTTTCTATGGGAAAACGTGTACTCAGAAGTGAGACAGCTGCCCTTTATGCTGCGGTTTGCTACGCTCGCGGGTTGTAACTTTGTCAGGTGAATATTCTGTTGTTGGGATCGGGCGGGCGTGAACATGCCTTTGCCTCGGCCATCTCTCAAAGCCCCAATTGTAGCCATTTGTACATTGCCCCAGGAAATGCCGGGACGGCCCAATGCGGCACCAATGTAAGCTTGAATTTGAGTGACTTTCAGGCGGTGGGTCATTTTTGCATGGAACACAACATTGAGCTCGTAGTTCCTGGCAATGAAGATCCTTTGGTTGCGGGTATTACCGACGCTTTGGAGGCATTTGCGGCAGAAAAAGGCATTCGCATGGCTGTTGCTGGCCCTGACAAATGGGCTTCGCAGTTGGAAGGAAGCAAGCAATTTGCCAAAGAGTTCATGTTCAAATACGGAGTTCCTACAGCGGCATATCGCAATTTCAATGCGGAAAATTTGGAGGAGTCGGCTTCCTTTTTGGAAAGCTTGACCCCGCCTTACGTTTTGAAAGCTGATGGTCTAGCGGCCGGAAAAGGAGTCATCATTACCTCTGATCTCAAGGAGGCTAAAGAGACGTTGCGAGACATGATTTTGGGGGCTCGCTTT
>JBJOHK010000137.1:0-2707 GCA_046047755.1 Bacteroidota bacterium
CCTTTGTGCCTCAACCAAAGGGCGTTGGCTAAGCAGCGCTCTTCACCTTCTTTAAGCAAACGCCTTGTGCGATCGGGCCAAGCGGCCTCGGTTTTGGCATGACGAACAAGAATGAGAATCATGAGGCTTTGTTGCGCCAGGCCGTCCAGCCCAATCCCGCCCAACCTGCAATCATCAGAACCCCACCGATAGGGGTGATGGCTCCCAGTATTTTCAATGAGGGACTCAGTATTTCATTCAAAGCCAGAACCCATAAACTTCCTGAAAATATCCAGGAGCCGATGATGCTGGTCTTGATCCAAGCCTTTGACGTGGCGAAGTTCGAGGCCGCCATCAAGGCTAGGGCTTGGTAAGAGAAATAGGTTCCAGCCGTTTTCCAGACATCCAAATAATGAGCGCTGATTCGTGGCTCTAGAGCATGGGCTCCCATCGCTCCCAAAGCGATACTTAAGGCAAGGCAAAAAGAAGCGTAGGCAAAGAGGGGTTTCATGGGAATTATAGATTGAATTTAATGCCGATGTTCATCCAACGCGGGGGCATGGGAACGGAAGCAATTTCTCGGTATTGGGAATTCAAGGCGTTTTGGACTTGTACATAAAGGGTGGCCTGCCAGCGGTCAGCGTCCAAATAGGGGTGAGCCCAGCTATAATGATATTGAACTTGAAAATCAAGCAGACGGTAAGACTCCTGCTTATCAGCTTGCCTTTGCAAATGGCGCAGCTGTGCTTGGACGCTCCATTGCTCACCGAGGCTTCGACCCAAGTTCAACAAGAATTGTTGGCGCAGGTAGTTCAAGGCGTTCTTGGAAATCATTCCCGTTTCTTCGCTTTGGCTCATGCCCATGGCCAAATAACCCAATCGAAGACTATTGGGGCCTAATGAATAGCGGAAATCTATGTCCAGACCTTGGCAGCGTTGCTGATTGTAATTGCGAGGCTCCCATTTAGCTGTGTCGGCGTTTTTCACCCAGTCAATTAAATTGTCGGTGCGGCGACTGAATAGGTACACAGAGCTTTGAATGTTTTGTACATCGGGGTTGTCGTGATGGGCTGACCAAATGTTCTTGCGGCGTTGGTTGCGAAAGCCGAGCTGCCAGCTTTGGGCTTGTTCGTTCTGCAACAATGGGTTGGCTACATTGCTGGGGCCGACATAATAGAGGTCGGTAAAGGTGGGTAGTCGTTGGCCGGTGCCATAGGCCACATTCAGTTGATTGTTCCACTCTGGAAATCGCGAACGGTTCAATTCCAAGTTGAGTTCAGCTCCTGGGAATACTTGTTGGGTTTTGCCGTTTTGTAGCCATCCCTGCTTTCGAATATCCCATAGGCTGTATAGGCCCACTTGAAGGGTGGCTTTGCCCAAGTGGCTGTAGAAACTCTGAGCGGCCAAGCCGAAGGCGCCAGCCAAGCTTCGGTTGCGGTAACCCAAGCTGGGAACGCCGGTTTTGCGCTCGCTGGACAAGGTATCGCTGCGGTATTCCCCGCCTATGCGGAACAAGGTTTTGCGCGATTGGGCGCTCAAGCGGGTTTCGAATTGCTGCCCTTGGCTCCAATGAAAATTTTCGTACAAGCTGGGGTTTGAAGCGATGTAGACATAGTGGTCATTGTTCGTGCGGTAGGAATAGTTGCTGGAGATGTCCCATGTCCACTGATGGTACGTCCAGTTGCGCGACTGATCCAGCATGAACCATTTTGTATTGACCGTTTCTTCAGAATTTCTATCGCCGGGTGCTGCGTAAAAGGCATTAGCGCCGAACGCATTGTTGACGGCGATGTAACGAGCGTTCATGGAGCCAATCAGCGGATGATACAGTCCGGCTTTGGCAAAATGGCGTTGGACTTCGTAGCCTGTATTGGGTCTGTAGCCCGTTCCATTTTCAAAGCTTCCGGCATAAAGGAGTCCTGCGTACCCGCTTTGGCCCAGTTTGAGATTCTGCTGCACGGCCAGGCGAAGGCCTTGGTTGCTGTAGCGAAAGCCTTCGATGCTATCATTTTCAAAGGAGCTGCCTTGGTAAGTGTTCGCCTTTATGTAGGGCCCTTTGTGTTCCTCGTTATGGTATTGCGCATGTAGCGTGCGTATGTTGATCACGCCGGCCAAAGCCCCCAAACCATAGCGGCTGGCGGCGGCCCCTTTGATCACTTCAATGCTTTGAATGGCTTCCAAGGGAATCATGGCATTTAAGTTATGATGGCCTGTTTGAGCATCGTTGATGCGCACCCCGTCAACCAGAATAAGCACTTGGTCAAAGGTGCTTCCTTGAATGCCAATGTCGGCTTGAATACCGCCAGGCCCACGTTGCCTGAGGTCAGCCCCTTGTACATAGCTCAACAATTGGGCCGTACTTTGAACCGCTAATTGTTCAATGTCGGTCTGGCTGAGAAGGGTAATTTGAGAGGCGGCCCGATCATTTCCTAGGGCTTCACGGCTTCCGGGGTAGATGATGCGAATCTCGGGCATGATTCTACCTATCGGAGGCATGTGATCATTGATCGCATGGTTGTTTTCTGAGATACGATGGGTGCTATCTTGAGCCCATAAGCTTGCGCTTATTAGGGTAAGGATCAACGCAGTAAGGCGAGCAAACATGCCCCAAAAATAAACAACCCCGAAGCGAGTTCGGGGTCATTTTTAGGTACTTAGTTTTGAACAGCCGCTATTTGCTCCAAAAGCCACATGCGGTGGGCCTGGGTTTCGGCATCTTTGCCGGGGT
>JBJOHK010000138.1:0-8789 GCA_046047755.1 Bacteroidota bacterium
GGTCGGTAACACCGCGAAGGGCGGGACCTACAACCTTTTTGTCGAGTGCGTGACAACTTCCGCAATTGTTTGCTTCGTAGAGTTTTTTACCCTCTTCTGCGCTGGGTGCGTCTTGGGCGATTACTGGAGCTGAAACTGCTAGAATCGCAAGTAGAGCCCATCCTTTCAAATGTTTAATGATCATGAGTGATTGCAAAGGGATTTTTCGCATTGCAAATATAGATTGACCCTTCAGAGGTGGGTAACAATTTGTACACAGGTTATTCAATTTAAAATGGGTCTAAATTAGCCACCTATTCCTTAGATATTAAGGCACTTTCAATCAATAAACAACTCCTATCAAGCCGGTCTTGTGCAGTATTGTTGACACTCTCATCGACAAATTCAAGGGTTTGAGCGTCATTTTTGTTTCATGGTTCTCAACCAAAAAGTAGTGGTCGTATTACCGGCCTACAATGCGCAGCCCACTCTAGCTAAGACGCTAGCCGAGATTGATCGTTCTTGGGTTGATGACATAGTGTTAGTCGACGATGCGAGTCAAGATGCGACCGCTGAGCTAGCCAAAGAGTTGGGCATTCAGCACGTTCTGGTTCACGAACAAAACCGAGGCTACGGAGGGAATCAAAAATCTTGCTACCAGAAAGCCCTAGAGTTGGGTGCCGATATAGTGGTTATGGTTCACCCCGATTACCAGTATACTCCCAAATTAATGAACGCCCTAATCTCAATGGTGGCTTCGGGTGTCTATGATGCCGTTTTCGCTTCTCGTATTTTGGGTAAGGGGGCCTTACAAGGAGGCATGCCTCTTTATAAATATTGGAGCAATCGTTTTTTAACAGCCGTTCAAAACCTTTTCATGGGTCAGCACCTTAGTGAATACCACACGGGCTACAGAGCCTATCATAAACGAGTGTTGAATACGGTGAAATTCGAACTGAATTCAGACGACTTTGTTTTCGATAACCAAATTGTTTCCCAAACTTTCAACGCCGGATTCAACATTGGAGAACTCTCCTGCCCTACGAGGTATTTCCCGGAAGCTAGCTCCATCAATTTTAGAAGAAGCGTTACCTACGGTTTGGGCGTTTTAGGGGTTAGCTTGCAATACCGCTTACACAAATGGGGATTGTTTACACCCCGTTATTTGCGCTGAAATAGAAAGTCTCGGTACTTGCAATAAGACGCCAGGGCTACCTGACTATAATTCTGAGATTGATTCCCGAATCTGCCTGCTTTGGTCTTCCAAAGAGCTTGAATGAACTCATAAGGATCTTCTACCTGCCCGATTACCGAAGCCGCTTGGCTTACACTAGCTCCTCCAGCATTGTAGATGTGAAGCACCAACAAATGGTACCATAGTTCTTTGGGCTGAGGCTCGAGGCCAATTGAACGGCATATCTCATCAGCGGCTGGCATGGCATATTCATTAACCAAACGAGCAGCAGCATAAGCGCTTCGTGAAAAGTCCAAGCGCTCATCACGAGAAGAATTGACAACCAATCCGTATTTCTTGGCCACAAAAGGCATCAATTGAAAATGACCAACCGCCCCAGAACTAGAAACCCCATTGGGGTTGTTGGGACTTTCAATCAAGAGCAATAATTCGGCAATTCTTGGGTCAACGCCAAGCTTGGTAAATTCTTCAAAGGCCAAATGCAACAAAGGACCCACTTTTTGGTATTGAAAAAACTGTGATTTGCCTCTCACAAAACGTATGGGCGCCAAACTGTCGAAGCCCAATTGCATGCGAAAGGCCTTGGCAAAAGAGTCCAAACGACCCATTCGCTCCATGGAATCAATCAAACGAGCCGATATTACCCCATAGGTTTGTCGAGTTTCAATATCAACTGCAATGCTAGAATCACGACCTAAATCCAAGACTCGCCTCCAAAACAGAGGGCCAGCTTGGTTGCACATATGAAAAGATCGAACGGGATCTAGGGCTAAGAATTCGAAACGTACTCCTTCATGATAAAAAGTCGAATCCTGATAAATAGCCCAATCCATTCTAACATTCGTCTCTTCTTCAACTGAGCCCAATTTGGCCCCCAAAAAAAGCACACTGGTCAAGGCTATGGATAATGCAAGGGAGCGGCTTTTCATGGCTTGGATTGGCAACGGGTTCGAAGATATTCTGCAGCGGCTGATTCGCCTAACATGTGGCTGCGATTCCAGTCTTGACAGGCATCAGGACCTTTGCCTAATTCGTAACGAGCCACTCCTCTTGACAGGTAGGCAAAGGCAAGCAAATCTGTTTGCATGGAAATCGCTTTTGTCAATTCCCGTTCCGCACGGCCGAAGTCCTTTTCTTGAAGGGATACAGTTCCCAAATCCACCCATAAATTGGCGTCATTGGGCTTTTGGTCAAGCAGTGACTGGTACAATTCTCGGGCCTTCCCAAATTCTCCTAAAAACGTGTAATTATCGGCTTTCAGTCGCTGTGCCTTCGCATCAAAACCAGCCGATACAGCATAAACATTCAATTCCGCATTGCTTCGTTCGTACAATCCTTGAAGATGGTACACCCAAGCCCTTTCCATTCTCAGCCATTGGTATTGAGTATACTCAAGCAAAGCCGTATCGGAACAGATTTGAAACGAAGTCCAACGCTCTCCCATCATGCAGCATTGAATCCAATTGCGCAATTCTGGTTCGGCTCCACTCAAACGAAACAAATACCAGGCGTCTGACTCTGCGATTTCATATTCACTGAGCTGCTGTGCCATGACAATTCGCAGTCTCCGGGCTGCCGTATCACCGGGTTGATGAAGAATGTATCTAGAAACATCAGCCAAGGCAAAGTGGTAATTTTTACTCGCATAGTACGATAACGAACGATTGTAATAGGCCTCGTTTAAACTCGTATCCAAATAGATAGCTTTATTGAAATCTACGGTTGAGGATCCGTATTGCTTTAATGAAAGGTAACAAAGACCACGGGCATAATAAGACAGGGCCAACTGTGGAGATTGCTTAGCCCCAGAAGGCTCAACTTGCAAGGAAATGGCACGATTGAAGCTGACCAATGCCTGGTCGAATTGTTTTCGCTCGTAACGTTGCTGGCCTTCTTGCATAGCCACCTTGACAGCCGATTGAGCTTTCAAACCTGACCAAGCCAACAAACAACACAAGCATAATCTGAATTTCACTGCCATCTTGAAGTTCAAAAATCAGACCAAAACATCGAATGCAAAAGGACCACCTTGGGGGCTGTCTAGTTTCATATACTCGCTATTTCTTCTATCCGTATGTTGTAGTTTTATGGCCTATGTCCACTTCGTTTGCTTTTTCTCGTAAACAACGATTGTTTGTCGTTCTGGGATTCTTGTTTTTGACCAATGCCTTGGTGGCCGAATTCATAGGGGCTAAAATTTTTAGCCTTGAATCCAGTTTGGGTTTGGCTCCTGCTCAGTGGGTCATTGGAGGAGATGTTTTCAATTTTGACATGACTGCCGGAGTCATACTTTGGCCCTTTGTATTCATATTGACCGATCTGATTAATGAATACTACGGCAAAAAAGGCGTCAAATGGCTGAGTTATTTAGCCGCAGGCATGCTGGTATATGCCTTTATTGCTGTACGCGTAGCCATGAATCTGGATGGGGCTGATTTCTGGCTCAACAGCGGCCAAAATCAAGGTTTGAACAATATGAGCCAAGCGTTCAATGCCATATTTGGGCAAGGACTTTTCATCATCATGGGATCTCTCGTGGCTTTTTTAGTTGGCCAACTGGTAGACGCCTTCATTTTTGAAAAACTCAAATCACAGGACCAAGGAAATCGCATTTGGGTGCGTGCCACAGGCTCTACGCTAGTTTCGCAATTGATAGACAGTTACATTGTCCTTGTAATTGCGTTTTGGTGGGGCGCTGGCTACCCACTGAAATGGGTGATCCAGGTAGGAAGCCTAAATTATGTATACAAGGTGGGCATGGCCTTGATTATGCTTCCCCTTTTGTATGGGGCGCATCGCCTCATTGATCGATACTTGGGTAAAGAGGCCTAAAAGGGCCACATAAAGAGACCGGACAAGACCAGAACCCAGCCACTAATCATACCGGCATTGTGTTCAATTTTGTGCGAGTCAAATCGCTCTATGCCTTTGTACATGACCCAAACACCCGTACACATGGATAAAATAGTGCTCGTCGCATAAACCAAAATCAGTTTTATCACGGCGGCCATTCCAAAGCTGCTAAACAAAGTCAAGAAATACACTTCAATCTCCAAACACGGCGATAGAAACATGGCCAGCATCAATGCGGCTAAAAATCCCCATCCACGTTTGTCGCTATCAATACCGTGAACATGAAAATGTTTGTGCTTGTAATGCTTGATGAGAAATACAATACCCACTGCAACGACAATGACCGCAGGCAAATAGCCAATGTGGTTTAAAAACCACATCCAAGCCCTACTCAAGGCCGAATCTGAAAGACTTAGCTGATCTAGGAAAGAAACCGTACCAGCCCATCCATAAATCAAGCCCAAGCCAATGGCAATGGTACTAGCAGCGTGTGCCAAACCAGCCAAACCCGTATAGACCAAGGTTTTGGACATGTTCCATTGCTGCTTTTTTGACAAGGCCAACAATGGCAACCAGTGGCTAGGAATCAATCCATGCAACAAACTAAGTGCGACAGCGGCTAACAGTTGCTCATTCATAGGGCGCTAGGGGTAAAAATACAACAGAATTTGACATCGGTAAAAAAGAAAAGCCCCGCCGAATGGCGGGGCTTCCTATAGAATTGCTTTAGAATTAACCTTTAGCCTCAGCGATCCATTTGTTCAATGAATCAGCAGAGATTTTAGAATCAGCTTCAACAATGGTGGCGATTTTGGCCTCATCCAAGGCAGTCAAATCAGCGATATTGTTAACGCCTTGCTCAGCCAAACGCTTCTCCATCGCAGGGCCTAAACCACTCAACGATTTCAAATCGCCATTGCCTGATTCAGCGGCTTTCTCAGCCTTTGGAGCCTCGGCGGCTTTCTCGGCCTTGGGAGCAGCGGCAGGCTTTTCAGCCTTAGCGGCAGCGGCTTGTGCAGAGGCACGTTCAGCTTGCTCCAATTGGGCGCGGAGTTCAGACAAAGCGTCCAATTCGCCCATGGTGCTGCGCTCCTGAGTTTGGTTGATTTTCTTAACGGCTTTAGAAGCGTTGCGACGAGCCTTCTCCTTGCCATCTTTTTCAGTTCTAACGCGTTCACGCTCTGCACCCTTCCACAAGTTTGTGTGAGATACGATAATGCGCTTGGCATCTTTGCTGAATTCGATAACCTCGAAGTCCATTACTTCATCTTCTTTGGCTGCGCTATTGTCTTCCTTCTTCAAATGACGAGTGGGGGCGAATGCCTCAACACCGTATTGCATTTGAACGGTAGCACCTTTGTCATTGATAGAAGTCAAGGTACCCTGGTGAACTGAACCCACTGTAAAGATAGATTCGAAGGTCTCCCATGGGTTTTCCTCCAACTGCTTGTGGCCCAAGCTCAAGCGGCGATTGTCTTCGTCCACTTCCAATACAACCACTTCCATCTTTTCACCTTTTTTAGTGAACTCGCTGGGGTGCTTGATTTTCTTATTCCAACTCAAGTCTGAAACGTGAACCAAACCGTCGATGCCTTCTTCCAACTCCAAGAACAAACCGTAAGAGGTCAAGTTCTTAACCAAACCGGTGTGCTGGCTTCCAACAGGGTAACGAGCGGCAATCTCAACCCAAGGATCTTGAGTCAATTGCTTGATGCCCAAACTCATCTTGTGCTCATCGCGGTCAAGAGAGATAACAACGGCTTCGATTTCTTCGCCTACTGACAAGTACTCAGAAGGATTGCGCAAGTGAGAGCTCCAGCTCATTTCGCTTACGTGAACCAAACCTTCAACACCAGGAGTGATTTCTACGAATGCTCCGTAATCAGCTACAGACACTACGCGGCCTTTAACTTTAGAACCTTCAGAAATATCAATGGCCAAGTTATCCCAGGGGTGAGAAGTCAATTGCTTCAAGCCCAATGAAATACGCTTCTTGGTATCGTCGTAATCCAAAATTACCACCTGAATCTTCTCGTCCAACTTCAACACCTCTTCAGGATGGTTGATGCGGCCCCAAGAGATATCGGTGATGTGCAACAATCCGTCGATGCCACCCAAGTCAACAAATACACCGAAGGTGGTCATGTTCTTCACAACACCCTCAATAACTTGACCCTTCTCAAGCTTCGACAAGATTTCAGACTTCTGTGCCTCAATATCGTCTTCGATCAAGGCTTTGTGAGAAACCACAACATTCTTGTAAACATCGTTGATTTTCACAATTTTGAAATCCATAGTCTTGTTCACATACTGATCGTAATCGCGAACAGGCTTGGTATCGATTTGTGAACCAGGCAAGAAAGTGTCGAAACCGAATACGTCAACGACCAAACCGCCTTTGGTGCGAGAACGCACATAACCGGTCACAATGGCATCGCTTTCGTGAGCTTCAACAATTTTATCCCATGCGGTCTCTTGAAGCGCTTTGCGGCGGCTCAAGATCAATTGACCCATGCGGTCTTCTGCTATGTCAACAAACACTTCAACATCGTCTCCCACAGCCAATTCTGGCATGTCGCGGAATTCTTGGCGAGGCACCAAGCCATCGCTTTTGAAACCGATGTTCACCACTACGTCTTTGTCATTGATGGCAACGACTTTACCCTTTACTACCTGCTTTTCGGTAACAGGGTTGAACGTGTTGGTGTAAGCAGATTCCAACTCTTCACGCTCTTTAGCGCTGTAGGTTTGAAATCCCGCATCATCTGCATCCCAATCGAAATCGTCGTGAGCAGACTCGACCTGTACATCAGCCTTCTTGGCTTTCGCAGGGGCAGAAACCACGGGGGTTTCTTCTGTTTGTTGAATGTTTTCTTCGTTAATCAAGTTAAAGGTTCCTCCTTTGAATGGGCGGCAAAATTAGCGTACGAAACTGAAATTTCCTATACTAGATTAATCGTCTTGCCACGTTGCTGCAAGCTCTGCTGTGCCGCCTCTAACACAGTGACTACGTTTAATCCGCTCAGGCGATCACTGACTGGGGTCTTCCCATCCAAAATTGAGGCAACGAAATCATTCGCAACACCCAACAAAGCTTCTGTTTGAGCCACCTTTGGAATGGAGATATCTCCAAAACGATAGTCTACATAGAAGCGGTGCATGTCTTCGGGAGTGCTAACGGAAAATCCGCTGTCGTAAATCTTGATCTTTTCAGTGGGCTCTACATCGTCGTATATCACCATTTTCTTAGAACCCCCTATCAAAGTCTTGCGAATTTTAACAGGGCTGATCCAACTGGAAGTAATATGGGCAATGGTGCTGTCGTTGAAAAACAAGCTTATATAGGCGATGTCTTCGATGCCCATTTGGGTATGAGAAACACCAGTAGCCGATACCGCAACTGGCTTCTTACCCGAAGATATATAGTCGAATATCGAAAGATCATGAACGGCCAAATCCCAAATCACACTCCAATTGGGATTGAACAAACCCAAATTGATGCGGGTAGAATCGAAGTAATGCAGATCTCCTAATTCACCTGAATCGACCAGTGATTTTATTTTTTGGACGGCCCCTGTATACAAGAAGGTGTGATCAACCATGATTTGAAGCCCTTTTTGATCGGCAATATCCATGAGTTCCAATACTTCGGCACGGCTGGTAGCCAAAGGCTTCTCTACCAAAACATGCTTGCCCGCCAGCAAGGCCATTTTGGCCAATTCAAAGTGCGTATTGATAGGAGTCGCCAAAACGACAGCGTCGACATCTGAGCGCTGAAATACCTCAGAGGCCTCTTGCAACAATTCAACAGCGGGGTATAAAGAGTGAATTTTCGCCAAGCGAGAAGCATCTCGATCGGCCACACAACGAACCTCTGCCCGTTGAGCCGCATTGAAATTACGCACCAAATTTGGGCCCCAATAGCCAAGGCCTACAATTCCTATTCCTACCATATCGCTGCAAAGAAACAACTTCAAAAGGAGTTGCCAATTGCCAATTGTGTCAATTAAGTTTGCCTTTGTATGGCTTCGAGCAAGAAAAAAACCACTACAGAGTCAACCAAGAGCCTTTCCATTGGCCTTTGGCAAATTCAAAACTCCGAGCAAACATGGCCGGCTCATGTTCGTGTTTATAAAAACTTTGCAGAGTGGAGCGCTGCCATAAAGGGAGGCGAATGCGATGTCTATGGCATGGCCACAGCAGGGGCCTTAAGCTCTGATTTGTCTCAATTGAGTTCAGCCATTGAGCAAGCCGAAATAGTTCGAACCGGCGCACCTATTCCCGCCTTTGACTGGAAAGGACTGTTCAGCGGCCAAGACCGTGATGCCAGCCTTTGTCGCATGGCTCTGCTTCAGCCCGACGCGGCTATGGCCTTCATCCAAGAAGGCTACCCCCCACAGAGCGAAGAAGATTTGTGCTTTGCCCTCGACCAACTCACTTTTCGAGTCCAGGTGGCTGAGACAGGTACGGCAGCTTCAGCCGCTCCTTTCATTGGAGGTTTGAGAAACCGATTTATTCAACGTTTGCGTCATCTTCGCGCCTTAGATGGAAATCTGCACCGAGCAGGCTTCTGGGCCTTAGCCTTGATTCTGATGTCCCTGATGCTCAACATGAGCCGTCAGGCGGCCATCTCGGGTGATGAATTTACCCAATACGAGTATTCCAAATTAACGGCTAACTACCTCCTGGATAAGGTGGGAATGGAAATGCCCATTGACACCATGGCATTGAAGGGCCAAAAAATGAACAGCTTGGCTAGAGC
>JBJOHK010000139.1:0-20425 GCA_046047755.1 Bacteroidota bacterium
AATTGTTGAGCAATAGCCGTATCTCGGCCCCATGTTTTTCCAAAATCCAAGCTGCGGTCTTGCCAAATTTGACCCTCTCTGGCCCAAATGCACAGAAGTTCTCCGCTAGGAAGAACCCCTACTGTAGCTCCCTCAGCGGTACCATCGTCATCCATAGCATTTCCGCCGCGATCGCTTACAATCACGAGCTCATCGAAGTCTTTGGCCCCTGGAGCCAAACGCGCAAAGCATATGCGAGAGGAATCACCCGCAGCACTGCTCCCATAATCATCAAATTCCGTCCAAGTAAGATACAGGGCTCCTTGTTCCGGTGAATCTTCCAACTCATTCAAGGTAATCCAAGGCTTGTCTTGCATTTTGGAACCATGAATGGGCGTTGCTACCGAGAATTGATGCTGGCCTTGCACGTCGAATTTCTCGACGACCATTCGATTGAAAAAATCGGGCCAGTCGGCATCGGGATTTCGAGCCAAATGAGCCAAAAACATTCCACCGTCAAGGGCCGGTAATAAGACTGGATCACCATAGAAACCGTATGGCGATTGAAAAACCAAGGGTTGAAAGGCTGAATCACCATGCCTTTTAATAAAGAGAGAAGATGTATTAAAGGCCAGGTATTCGTGTGGAAACTCTGACGTACTGCGGGCATAAGCAGGCTCATTACCTCCCATAGGCGGAGAACCAAAAATGGTCCAATTGGTCTGAGCCGACAAAAAGCCAGACCCAGAAATGAGTACGATGAGTAGGCGCTTATACACCTTACAAGTATACAAAGGCTTTGTTACTGAGCAGCGTGGCGAGAACCCAACCAGCGCTCGGCATCTAGGGCAGCCATGCAACCCGACCCCGCAGCTGTAACGGCTTGGCGATAGGTCTTGTCTTGGGCATCTCCAGCACAGAATACGCCTTCAACATTGGTGTATGAGGTTCCTGGCTTGGTGATGATGTAACCCTGCTCATCCATGTCAATGTAGGGCTTGAAGATGTCTGTATTGGGTTGGTGCCCAATGGCCACAAAGAAACCTTTAATGGCCAATTCTCGGGTACTTCCATCCTGATTGTTCTTCACACGAACGGCCTCTACAGCCATATCTCCCAACAATTCGTCAGTTTCTGTATTGAAGAGTACTTCGATATTGGGAGTATTGAGCACTCGATGCTGCATAGCTTTGGAAGCACGGAACTCATCTTTGCGAACTAGCATATATACCTTGTTGCAAATTTTAGCTAAATAAGAAGCCTCTTCACAAGCGGTGTCACCAGCGCCCACAATGGCCACATCTTGGCCTCTGTAAAAGAATCCGTCGCAAACGGCACAGGCACTAACCCCACTGCCATTCAAACGCTGTTCACTGGGCAAGCCCAACCATTTGGCTGAAGCACCCGTTGAAATGATCACCGTCTCGGCTTCAATATGATGCTCATAATCGACGACTACCTTCTGAGGGCCACCATTCACAAATTCAACAGAGGTTACCATTCCAAATCGAACATCGGCGCCTAAACGAACTGCTTGTGCCTTGAAATTATTCATCATTTCAGGGCCCATGATTCCGTCAGGATAACCAGGGTAATTTTCAACATCGGTGGTAATGGTCAATTGACCACCCGGTTGCAAGCCTTCATAAACCACGGGTTTCATATCGGCGCGAGCCGCGTAAATGGCTGCGGTGTAGCCTGCAGGACCACTACCGATAATCAAACATTCGATTTTCTCTACTGATGTGCTCATAACTCAATTATGAGGCAAAGGTAAAATGAGGGTCTCAGCAGTTATGTGACTTTTGTTCACAACACAAAAAAAATGGGGAGCCTTAGCTCCCCACCATATCAATCTAGATTGATCAATTCTCGGTATTTGGGCAATGACCACATGTCATCGGGAATCAATTGCTCCATGTTATCGCAATGGGTTCTCAAATCTTCGAACATGGGTTTCACCTCGCTGTTGTAACCCAAAGCGCGCTTGCGAGCATCTTCTTCTTTGTTCCACTTGGCTCGAGCCTCGGTCATGCGGTTGTTCAAAGAATAAGCGGCATTGATTTCTTTGCTTAGGCGCTCCACCAATTCGATGTGAGTTGTCAATGATTCTTTGCTCTGCCCAATAGACATTAGGGTCTGAACAGTATCGGCAAGTTGCTTTTGGTATTCCAATGCACTAGGAATGACAAAATTTTGAACCAGCTCATTCAACACGCGACCTTCGATTTGCAAACGAAGATTGAAGGTTTCGTAGCGAATTTCTGTTCTCGCTTCCAACTCACGCTCTGAGAAAATACCGTTACCTACGAACAATTCTACAGAACTAGGATGCATGTAAGCGGCTAAAGCTTCAGCCGAATGGCGAATGTTATTCAAACCACGGCGAGCGGCTTCTTCTACCCATTCTTGGCTATAACCATTACCACCAAACAAGATGCGGCGAGAAGAAACCAAATCTTCACGCAATATGGCTTTGATTGCATCTTCCTTGGCTGTGCCTTCCTGAATCAAGGCGTCAACTCGCTTTTTAAATGCTTTCAACTGGTTGCCGACAATGGTATTCAAAACAACCATAGGGCTGGCACAGTTATCAGAACTTCCTACAGCGCGGAACTCAAACTTATTTCCAGTGAAAGCAAAAGGAGATGTGCGGTTGCGGTCGGTGTTGTCTAGCAAAATTTCAGGAATGCTGGGAACTTGAATGGAGCCAGAAACAGAACCTGATTTCGACGCTTTGGCCGATTCAAAATCATTCAAAACTTCTTCCAACGCTTGGCCTACGAAAACCGACATAATGGCCGGAGGCGCCTCATTGGCCCCCAAACGATGATCGTTACCAGCAGTAGCAATTGAGGCACGCATCAAATCAGCATGATCGTGAACGGCTTTGATGGTATTGATGAAGAACGTTAAAAACTGAAGATTCTCAGAGGGGCTGCTGCCAGGCGACAACAAGTTCACTCCGGTATTGGTGATCAATGACCAGTTGTTGTGCTTACCAGAACCGTTGATTCCGGCATAGGGTTTTTCATGCAACAACACGCGGAATCCATGCTTGTGTGCCGTGCTTTCCATGACATCCATTAACAAGGCATTGTGATCAACCGCCAAGTTCAGGTCTTCATATTGAGGGGCACATTCAAACTGCGCAGGAGCCACTTCGTTGTGGCGAGTGCGCAAGGGAATGCCCAACTTGTGAGCTCGGTATTCAAAGTCATGCATGAAAGCCTGAACCTTTTCAGGGATGGAGCCGAAATAATGGTCTTCCAATTGCTGGCCTTTGGCCGCCAAGTGACCCACCAAGGTTCGTCCGGCCAACTGCAAATCAGGGCGAAGTTTGTACAACTCTTCCTTCACCAAGAAGTATTCTTGTTCAACTCCGAGACTAACACTTACATCGCTAACATTCTCATCAAAGTACTGACAAACTTCACTTGCTGCAGAGCGCACAAACGACAAGGTCTTCAACAAGGGAGCTTTGTAATCAAGCGCTTCACCTGTATACGAAACAAAGATGGTTGGGATGCACAGGGTTTTGGTACCGCCTTTCAGCAGCACAAAGGCGGGTGATGAGGGATCCCAAGCGGTGTAGCCGCGAGCTTCAAAGGTGTTGCGAATACCGCCGTTAGGAAAACTAGAAGCGTCAGGTTCTTGCTGCACTAGCGCTTTACCAGAAAACTCTTCTACTCCCTGATCGACCCCACTAGGCTCGAAAAAGCTGTCATGTTTCTCAGCGGTGGTGCCGCGCAAGGGTTGAAACCAGTGGGTGTAGTGAGTGGCCCCTAAATCCAAGGACCAATTTTTCATGCCTTCGGCAATTTCACCGGCCATATCTCGGCTCACAGCCTCACCGTGACTCGCTGCTTTTGCAATGGCGGCTTGCGCCTTTTCACTCAAATACTGGGATTGTGCATCGGGTCCAAATACCCATTCTCCGTAATAGGAGGAGATGCCGTGCTCGTGGCCGCTTTTCTTTTTAGCGGAAGATTTTGATGATGTTTTGGAGTTCATGATTGATTATTTGATTGATTAGAACAACAACACAAAGATGGGGGCATTTCTAGGCAAATCCCATGAAAATGAATTGAAAATATCCCCACAGTGATTCACAATAACTGCAATTATTCACAGGCTTTACACATGAGGCTTAGGGGGTAAAAAAAACCTAACTTCGCCAGTCATAACAATGGGACATCATCGTATTGACAAATTAAGCGGGGCAGGCCTGCTGATTACATTAGGTATCATTTACGGAGACATAGGCACTTCGCCGCTTTATGTTATGACTGCCATCATTGGGCAGTCGCAAATCAGCGAACTCCTAGTACTCGGCGGCCTTTCGGCGGTTTTCTGGACCTTAACTCTGCAAACCACCGTCAAATACATCATTCTCACCCTACGCGCCGACAACAAAGGTGAAGGGGGAATATTTGCTCTATTTAGCCTTTTGCGCCGACGATTTCCATATTTAGTGGTAGGGACAATGATTGGGGGAGCCATGCTTCTTGCCGATGGCATCATCACTCCTCCCTTGTCGGTTTCTTCAGCCATTGAAGGTTTGAGAATTTTAAATCCCGACATCCCAACCGTACCTATTGTTATGGGCATTCTTACGGCTCTTTTCATGATGCAAAGAGCCGGCACTTCGGCCGTAGGGAAATTCTTCGGCCCCATAATGACCGTTTGGTTTGGAACATTGGCCGTCTTAGGATTTGCCGCTTTGATAGAAAATCCAGGAGTTTTGAGGGCAATCAACCCCATGTATGCGTACCAATTGGTAAGCAGCAGTAAAGATGCCTTTCTCGTGTTAGGAGCTGTATTTCTATGTACAACAGGTGCCGAAGCCTTATACAGCGACTTGGGACATTGTGGCAAAAAGAACATTCGCATATCCTGGATATTCGTAAAGACAGCACTGCTGTTGAACTATTTTGGTCAAGGAGCCTGGCTGCTAGCCCGCGAAGGCCAAACATTGGGGGAACAGCGTCCCTTTTTCGAACTCATGCCGGAGTGGTTCTTGCCTATCGGAATTGCCATTGCCGCTGCCGCTGCCATCATAGCTTCCCAGGCCTTGATATCGGGATCGTTCACTCTGGTATCGGAAGCCATTCGCCTGCACATGATGCCCCGCTTCACTGTCAAATTCCCCTCTGACGTCAAAGGTCAGATATACATCCCCATCATCAACACCGTAATGCTGGTTGGCTGCTTAGCCGTGGTATTAATATTCCAAGAAAGCTCTGCCATGGAAGCCGCTTATGGCTTGGCCATTACCATAGACATGATGATGACCAGCATTTTGCTGTTCTATTTCTTGCGCATTCGCGAATGGAATTTCTTCCTGCTCGTGCCCATGATGCTGGTCTTTTTATCTATAGAAACAGCCTTCCTAATTGCCAACTTGAGCAAATTCTCCCAAGGAGGCTACTTCACTTTCATCATAGGAACCTTCTACATTGGCATTATGTACATCACCTTGAGAGGCGGAAAGATTAAGGGCGCAACGGTTAAAACCGAAAACCTAAGGGATTTAAAATCCAAACTCAAAGGCTTGAGCCGAGATACTACCCTTCCCAAGTTCGCAACGCATTTGGTTTATTTATCAAAAGTCAAAGGTGATGAAGAAGTGGAATCGACTCTGTTGTATTCTATTCTACACAAAAGGCCCAAGCGAGCTGACTTCTACTGGTTTGTGCATGTCGAAGTTTCTGATGAACCCTACACAAAGGAGTACCGAGTAAACATTATAGAAAAGAACGATATCATCAAAGTTCAATTCCGTCTGGGTTTTCGCATTCAGCAAAAAATCAACTTGTACTTGAAGCAGGTGATTGAAGAATTGGTTAGCTCAGGTGAAGTAGACTTAGACCCTCACTATCACGCCTTTCATGAAAAAGGATACATTGGCGATTTTCGCTTTGTATTGATTGAAGAAGAAATGAGTCAAGAAAACGAAATGCCCCTGCTCGACAGTTTGGTCATGCGCTTATACAGCTTCACCAAAATGTTTGCCGGTCGTCCAGAGAAGTGGTTTGGACTTGACGGTTCTTCGGTAACCCATGAGTTAGTCCCTGTCGTCATCAAACCCATTCAAGAAATCAAACTGCAACGCAAATCATGAAAAGAGCTCTATTCCTTGCCCTAAGCAGTACGCTGCTATTAGGGTCGGCATGGTCACAATCGGCTGCCGAAATATTCTCTCCTGCATTAAGGCCAGACATGCCGCGTATTCAGCGCTTCAGCCCTGACGGCAAGTCCTTCATCAACATGCACAAAACAGAAGAACAATGGAGTCTTTCCTTTTCAGACATTCAGAGTGGAGATAGCACAGGGCTACTTTTTGAAAGTTCCCAATTTGCCAGTCAAGCCCCCACAGAGTGGAATGGAAAACTTCCCTCGGGTTCCTTCGACTTGACTGAAGACGGGCGATTTTTGGTTGTGAGCTACGCCTCTCAGGCCATATACCGGCACAGCCGATCGGTCATGTGCTATGTGGTAGATTTAATCCAAAAAACACTGACCCCTATACCCTCTAGACTCAGGTATCCAACTCTTGACCCCAGCGGCCAAAAACTGGCTTATGTAAAAGACAACAACCTCTGCATTTTTGATTTGGAGTCCAAAACCGAGACCATGGTCACCCAAGACGGAGAACAAAACTTCATTATCTATGGAGCTGTTGACTGGGTGTACGAGGAGGAATTCTCCATGAGCCAAGGTTTCGCTTGGAGCCCAACTGGCAATTACATTGCCTTTTATCGCTTTGATGAGTCAAGAGTCATGCGGTTTGGCATGGATGAATACAATACAGCATCCTACCCAGAGCGTGAAGTTTGGAAATACCCGAAAGCCGGCGAAGACAATGCTATTGTGCAAGTGGGCCTATACTACTGCCAAACAGGCGACATACAGTATCCAGAGTTGGGGCATCAAAATGACCAATACCTTCCCCGTATTCAGTGGAGTTTAAGTGATGACCTTTTGACCGTTCAGCGATTGAACCGCTGGCAGAATCACTGGGAATTATTGGGCATCAACCCTATTGAACCCCAAAATGTCTCCCTCCTATTGGAAGAAAAGGATGAGGCCTATGTCGATATTCAGGACAATCTTTTCTTCCTTCCTCCATTGAACGGACAGCCCAGTCACCAGATGATATACGCCTCTGAGAAAAGTGGATACAACCAATTGTACCTGTTGAATTACAAGAGCGGTAAGGAAGTAGCCTTGACCTTTGGCATGACAGAGGTCGTTGCAGTCAAGGAATGGAACCCCGCGCGCCAAGAGTTGTTGTACACAAGGGCTGACAATGCCTTGGAAGATGATTTGATGGCGGTTTCCCTTGGAAGTAAGAAAGGACAATACATACCAGGCAACACAAGATTGGTTACTTGTTTTAATTACACAGCTATGCCCAACAAGAACTGCTTGCGTTCCCAACAAGATGGCAATAGCTTCGCCGGCACTGGTTCGCACTATTGCATAGTCGGCCCAAAGGGTTATTACTACTATGATGGCTTTAGCAATTTGAGCCAAAACCCCATTTATGCTTGGAGTCTCAACAGTTCTGATGGGAACTTTCACCGGGATCTGGAACTCAATACCAAATGGACAGCTGCTGTGCAAGATTGGGGCTTGGGATCAGTAACCTTCGACCAAGTACCTGGTGCCGACGGCACTCCATTGAATCGGTATACTATTTATCCGCCGGAGTTTGACAGCACCCAAAAATATCCCGTCTTGATGTTCTGTTATGGCGGGCCCGGAGCCAATACGGTCAAAAACGCCTACGGCAGCCGAAACTTCTTGTGGCACCAATACCTGGCCAAGCAAGGTTACATCGTCAGCAGCACCGACAACCGAGGCACCGGTCGCCGCGGCGCAGCCTTTAAAAAATCAACCTACCTGAAGTTGGGTGAATTGGAATGCAAAGATCAGACAGCCGTGGCCGAATGGTGGAGAGCTCAATCGTATGTCAACCCCGAGCGAATTGGCATCTGGGGATGGTCATTTGGGGGCTATTTGTCCAGCCTTTGCTTGAGCAAGAGTCCTGAAACCTTCTCGATGGCCATTGCGGTGGCACCGGTCACTCACTGGAAATATTACGACAACATTTACACCGAGCGCTATTTGCGTAGGCCTTCAGAAAACCCCGACGGATACGAGCAAAACTCTCCTTTGAATTTTGCCCATCAAATCAAAGGGAAATACTTGATTGTTCATGGAACGGCCGACGACAACGTTCATTTCCAGAACAGCGCAGAAATGGTAAATGCCTTGATTGCTGGTGGAATCAATTTCGATAGCGAATACTACCCCAATCGCAACCACGGCATTTCAGATGCCGCCGCACAAAAACATTTGTTTAACCGCCTTACGGCATTTGTATTGGAGAACTTATAATCATGACCCTTCAAATTGGACATCCTGCTCCTGCGTTTTCGGCCAACAACCAACATGGGAAGGCCCTGTCTTTGAGCGACTTCAAAGGCAAAAAACTGGTATTGTATTTCTACCCCAAAGACGACACGCCGGGATGCACGGCTGAAGCTTGCAGCTTGCGCGATCACTACCAAACCTTCTTAGCTCAAGGTTATGCCATTTTGGGAGTCAGCCCCGATAATGAGGCCAAGCACCAAAAGTTTATCGCCAAGTATGAACTTCCTTTTGACCTTTTGGCCGACACTGACCATTCAGTAGCCGAAGCCTATGGAGTTTGGGTAGAAAAGAGCATGTACGGGCGCCAGTACATGGGCATTGCCCGCACGACCTTCGTCATTGACGAACAAGGACAAATTGCTGATATCATACAAAAAGTAAATACAAAAGAACACGGCCCTCAACTTTTAGGTTCTTAAGGCATGCAAGCATTTGAAGGCAAGATTGGGGTCATAGGAAACGGCAGTTGGGCAACAGCCATCGTAAAGATGCTGAGCGAAACCTCGAAGCAACCGATTCATTGGTTCATGAGGGATGAAATGGCCGTTGAACACATTCTTGAGTTTCACCACAATCCCAAATACCTATCAGATGTAGAAATACATCCTGACAGAGTACAGCCATCTAGTGATTTGGCCGCTGTTGTGGAAGCCAGCCAAACGCTGATATTGGCTATTCCCTCGGCTTTCTTGCACGACACATTGCACGGTCTTAGCCTACCAGCAGACAAGTATTATATATCTGCCATCAAAGGCATAGAACCCCATTCCCGATTGGTATTAGCCGATTACCTGCAGCAAAAACATGGCATTCCAGAATCCCATATTGGACTCATAAGTGGGCCCTGTCACGCAGAAGAAGTGGCCTTAGAGAAATTAAGCTACTTGACCGTGAGCAGCTTGAATACCGATTTCTGCACCTGGTTCTCGAACCAACTGCGCTGCCGCTACATCAATGTAAAAGAATCACAAGACCTATTGGGGGCAGAATACGCCGCCGTATTGAAGAATATATATGCTATTGGGGCTGGTATCGCTCACGGGTTGGGTTACGGTGATAATTTTCAAGCCGTTTTTGTTTCAGCCGCTATACGAGAGATGAAAACCTTCCTTAACGAAGTTCACTTGGAAGACAGGGACATCAAAGAACCGGCTTATTTGGGTGATCTCTTAGTGACCGCTTATTCGGAATACAGCCGCAATAGACGATTTGGCAATTTGCTTGGCAAAGGATTAAATGTCAGACAGGCACAATCGGAAATGAGCATGGTAGCAGAAGGCTACTATGCTACAGAATTGGTGCATCTCCTTGCCGAATCCATGAACTTTCATATGCCGCTAGTTGAGGCCGTTTATGAAATCACCTACAAAGGCGCTTCTCCTCGCCGAATTTTCAAAGTTCTGGCTGCTGAACACATTGCATAAAAACGCTACACAGGCAAACAAATTACTTGTTCCAATTGTAAAGAGAACACATGAGTTTCAAAATTTATACTCGAGCTGGTGATGACGGCAACACGAGCTTGCTAGGAGGAGGACGAGTACCCAAACACCACCTGAGAGTGGAAGGCTACGGCACCATTGACGAATTGAATAGCCATTTGGGTGTCATTCGTTCCTTCATTCAAGGCAGCGAAGAGGAGAAACTCCTAGCCCAAGTGCAAAATAACCTATTCACATTGGGCAGTACCTTGGCTTGTGAGCCAGGGGCCAATACTTTCCTACCCCCTTTTCATGTCGAAGACATTGAAGCGTTAGAGCATGAAATAGACCGCTTGACCACCCCTCTACCTGAGTTGAAAAACTTCGTATTGCCTGGTGGCTCGCAAGCGGGTGCTTTTGCTCATGTCGCCCGCACAGTTTGCCGCCGCGCCGAACGCTTGGTGGTGCATTTGTCTCAGGTAGACAGTGTGGAACCCTTTGTAGTCAAATACCTAAATCGCTTGAGCGATTACCTTTTCACGTTGGCTCGCCACTTGGATAACCAAAACGGAGCTCAGGAAATCATTTGGAATCCTAGAGCCAAATAATCTTACCATAGGTCAATTCTTCCCATTTTGACCAAGCCTAATTTTGAAAAACTTAACTATGAAATATTCATTGTATCTATTCGCGGCTGCTGCTTTCAGCTTGGCCTCATGCGGGTCAGACGCTCAGTCTGGCGAAGCCACCGACGTTTCTAGCGATTCTGGAAATGCTTATTCTATCTCCATTGATCAATCTGTCGTAGGTTGGACCGGAACCAAAGTAGTGGGCATGGGTTCACACTCTGGAACATTTGGAATTTCTGAAGGCCGTTTGACTGTCAATGAAGGAGCTTTGGTAGGTGGATCCATCACCTTGGATTTGAACAACATCGTTTGCACCGACACGGCCTCTTGGATGACTGAGGAATTGAAGGGCAAATTGGTCGGTCACCTAAAGGACACCTCTTTCTTGTTCGTGGCCGAACACCCCACCGCTGTATTTGAAATTGCTTCAGTTGAAGCTTTGGCCAATCCTGACGAAGCCGGAAACAGCCACAGCATCACAGGCAACTTGACTTTGCGCGGAGAAACCCGCAGCATCAGCTTCCCTGCTCATGTGGAAGTTTCTGATTCAGGCATACAAGCCTCTGGCGTAGCCACCATCAATCGTTTGGATTGGGGTATCAACTACGACAAAGAGAAAATGAGCTTGAGCGAAAAGCTCAAAGCCAGCGTACAAAACGGTATCGTTGGCGAGAATGTAGAGATTTCATTCTCATTGAACGCTGCTCAATAAGCAGCCCTACCCTATCTAAGTAAAAAAGCCCCGGCTTCGGCCGGGGCTTTTTTTGTTAGGCATATCTATTGCCAACCCACACGAATCGTCGGTTGACATAATTCGCATCGGCAAATGTGGCATTCCCACTGGGATTACCTCCAGTGACATGAAAATCAGAGAAAGCCGCATGCTGGTTGACAAAGGCCGCTCCTGTAAAGTTGAAACTCACGGGAGCAAAAGCCGAATTCATGGCATCAGCCACTTGCTCGCAGTAGGCGGTATCGGTTGAATAACACTGACTGGTAATGGCGCCTAACTCAGCAGCAGAATGCGCTGCAAGGGCCAACGCTTCGTCCCTATCCTTGCAGCGAATTACAAACAAAGCAGGCCCGAAACACTCTTGTTTCCATGTAGCCGTATCAGAAGCATCAACTCCCACCACCGCTGGGCTCAAGGTGCGGGCATCAGCGAATTCGGGATTCTCAACAGGCGACGCTACTAATACCGCCCCAGACAAGGCCTGAACGCGTTTAGCGGTAGCTTCGTTTTGAATGGCCCCCAGCGTAAAGGGACCCATTTTGGGATTATTCGCCAAACCAGAAATAGCTTCAGCAATGCCACTCAACACCTCGTCATACGACAAGGAACCCTCAGCGGTTTGAATCCCATTAGCCGGCACAAAAATGTTCTGAGGAGCCGTACACATTTGCCCGCTGTACAAGCTAGCGGCAAAGGCAATGTTCCCAAACACAGCAGCAGGCTGATTGACTGATTCGAGAATCACCCCGTTTACACCCGCTTTTTCCGTAAAGACGGTTTTCCCTGGCAATGATTCAATGTATTCTCCAAAGTGTGAACCACCCGTATAATCGATCAACTTGATGGAAGGATGTTCAGCCAACTCTTTGGTTACTGGATTCTCCAAAGTGTCAACGGCCAACTGAACCGTGTATGGATCAAACCCAGCTGCTTCGAAGGACTTTTGCATTTCACCCACTACCTGAGCGATGGGCAAAATGCTTTTGGGATGAGGTTTTACGATACTCGCATTGCCGCACATCAAATTGGCAAACAAACCCGGAACCGTATTCCATGTTGGGAAGGTACTGCAGCCAATGACCAGACCCAAACCACGGGGAATGGGCTTGTAGGTCTTGCGCAAAGTCAAATCAAATTTGCCCATGGGCTTTACGAATTGTACCTCTGAATCGAATCGGGTCAATTCTTGATAGGCCATGGCCATGGCTTCCATAGCACGATCATTCGCATGGGGACCACTGGCCTGAAAACTCATCATGTAGCCCTGGCCGGTAGTATGCATGGTAGATACCGCTAAATCAAAAAAACGCTTCTGTATGCGATAAAGGCAGTCAGTCAAAATCTCTGCTCGTTGATCAGGGCTGCTGGAGCGCCAAGAAGATTGGGCCGCCTCGGCTCGCGCCATGAGCATTTCTGTCGAAAACTGGGGGTAGCGAATGCCCAAACCCGTCATTAGATAGGGAGACACTTCAGTTCCTACCCACGCTGTTGCTCCTTCAGATTTCAATTCCTGAAAATCTTGATTCAACAAACGAGCGAACGAATCTTGAGATTCTTCGGTGCTGCCCTCAGAATAGGCCTTAGGCGATTCTGGGAAGGCCGTATAATAAGTGCGTTGCTTTAGGGCCACTTGCCCTTCTTGCATCAATTCTTTAGCTGTTTTCATGGTTATGCTTGACCTGTTTGACCTCCGAACGAAAAGGGCACCGTATTGGGCATGGGGGGCATTTCATCAATATTAATGTCTCCGAAATGTTCCTCGTACTTGTGCACATTCTCACCCAAAGCCATTAACAAGCGTTTGGCGTGTTGAGGAGCCAATACGATGCGGCTTTTCACCTTGCCCTTGGGCACTCCCGGCATCATGCGAATGAAATCCAATACAAATTCGCTTTGGCTATGGGTGATGATGGCAAAATTGGAATAGGTACCTTCCGCAATCTCTTCGTTGAGTTCGATATCCAATGATGGACCTTGGGGTTTATCGTTAGCGTTCATATCTGATTCAAAGGTACTTTATTTCGCGGCGATGACAGAGATTTCAACCAAGGCATCTTTGGGTAGCCTTGCGACTTCTACGGTTTCTCTCGCGGGGTAATCGCTACCCTCGGCAAAGGCTTTGGCATACACGGCATTGACCTTAGGAAAGTCGTTCATGTCTTTCAAGAAAATGCTGGTCTTTACAACATCGGCCCATTCCAAGCCGCAATGTTCAAGCAATAGACCTATGTTCTTCATGACTTGTTCGGTCTGAAGCTCCACACTATCAGGCCCAATCATTAAGCCGCTTTCGGCATCTAAGGCAATTTGCCCTGAGAAATACCAGGTGTTTCCAATGCGACGCCCTTGGCTATAAGGACCAATGGGCGACGGTGCTTTCGCGCTAAAAATGACTTCGTTCATGCTATTTGCTGTAAATTTGGTTGATTTTTGATCATTTCCCCAACCCCATGAGAATTGGAATAATAGGCTCAGAGAAAGCAGTAAGAGAATGGCAGTCAAGACTGGACGCCCCATCTTCATTTGCATGTTTGCAAGATACGCAGGAGCATCGCGATTGCCATGTTCTCATTGACCTGGATTTTGACCATCACCCAGAGCGCTTGAAGTCTTATGCCGGAAACCCCAACACATTGTTTCTATTGAATGCCGTTGAACTCACTCTTGAACAGGCATTCGCCCATTGTGGCCTCTCATACGGAGGGGAAAAAATGCTCGGCATCAATGCTTGGCCTATTTGTCTGGAAAGACCCGAACTGGAAGCCAGCAACCCCTTTTCCATTCACATTAGCACTGAGGAGCTAGAATCTTGTGGGTTCCAGTCTGTGCGTTATTGCGATTCTCGCGTCGGATTGATCACTCCCAGAATTATTTCTATGATCATCAATGAGGCCTACTACACAGTTCAAGAAGGCACGGCTGAGCCCCAGGCCATCGATACGGCTATGAAACTAGGCACCAATTACCCAAAAGGTCCATTTGAATGGTTATCGGCTTGGGGCATAGAACGCGTATATGGCCTACTCAACGCCCTGTATGAGGATAGCCGGGAAGAGCGCTATAAAGTCGCCGCCAAGCTGAAACAAGATTGGCTCAAACAGCAAATTCACTAAGCACTTCAACTGTTTTGCACAAAAAAAGCCCGGGCAAATGCCCGGGCTTTTTTATGATTCTTATGATGAAAACTAGTTCTGTATAGTAATCTTTTGAGTGGCTGATTGACTCTCAGAAGAGACACGAATCAAGTATACTCCAGGAGTCAAGCCATTCACTTGAACATCTACCAAACCGTTGTTCAAGGCGGTAGCGTTCCAAACGCGCTGTCCACTCAAGGTAGTCAACTCAAGACTCACTTCATTACCGAAGGTTGGAGTCAAGGCCACCTGGAATTGACCGTTTGAAGGATTGGGGAATACACCCATTCCAACTTTGGCCAAACCTTCAACCGCAGAGCGATTCATGACAAACTCTTTGCTTTTGGTACACTCACAACCGGTCTGGCGAACTTTCGCACGCATGGTGATGGTATAGGTTCCGTCATCGACAAAGTTGTGCTGAACAGCCGCATTCTTATCAGCGCTGTAGAGCTTACCTCCGCCTTCGAATACCCAAGTGTAATCCACATTGTCTTGACCACCTGCATTGCCGCTACCGTCGATGGGCTCAACCGTTACACCGAAGAAACCAAACTCATAGTCAGTTGAGGCTGAGAAGTCACAAGTACGAGGAGCTTCGTTGATGGTCACACGTTGAGTTACAGAGTCTGCACAACCACCTTTAATGTAGGCATACAAGGTAACGTTATACGAGGTAGTTTGAATCACGTTGTAGGTCTTAGAAGGATCACTAGCCGAAGCGGTAGTGTTGTCACCAAAATCCCAGCTGTAGCTGATATCCCCTTGGGGCCAGGTGGTATTATTTACGAATACTACCGACTCACCCGCGCAAACATCACCTGCGGTAAAGTTGGCCTTGGGTTGAGTCAACACATTCATTTCTTTGATCATGGTCTGAGAACAGCCGTTGTCCAAGGTGACAGTCAAGGTTACCGTTTTGGGACCCAATGCTGACCAATTTTTAGTTGGAGACTTAGCCGTTGAGGTAGTACCATCACCGAAGTCCCAAGCATAGTTAGCTACCGTTCCAGCTACATCAGCAGTGGTATTGGTGAACTCAGTAGGAGTCAATGAACAAGCAGCCGTGCTAGTGAAGCTAACCTTGGGTGATTCACGAACTTCAATTTCTTTGACCATTGAATCCTTACAGCCAAATTCACTAGTAGCCACCAACTTCACCATTTTCTTTCCTGCTGAAGAGAATTGATGCTCTGCGTCAATTTCAGTCGAAACAGCGCCATTGTCATCAAAATCCCAATAGCTACCTACCAAACCACTGTTGATGCTTGATTTGTTGGCAAAAGCAAAGGCTTCGTTGTCACAGATTCCATCAACCAATGACCAATCAGCCATGGGGCGATCAAACTGATAAACGCGTTGGGTCAAGCTGGCCACACAACCGTTCAAATCAGCGGTCAGAGTTACGTTGTAGGTACCCGCTTTGGCATATTTGTGCGTGGGGTTATTGGCTGTGCTAGTCGCACCATCACCAAAGGCCCATTTCCAAGTAGCCGTAGTTGGAGTAGTCTTGTTGGTAAACTCCAAATTCTCTCCTTCACAAGCGTTCTTCTTATCAAAGGCAACGGTAGGAATGGCATTCACCTCTACCGATTGGGTATCGTAGAATACGAAACCGTAAGGCAAGGTCTTCGCGGTCAAGATGACATCGTAGGTTCCAGAAGCAGGGAACTGGAATACAGGCTCAGGAGCATTAGAGGTGTCAGCGGCAGTGCCGGTTCCGAAGTTCCAGAAGAACTCCATTCCTCCACTTTTCACCGAGCTCTTGTTTTCAAACAACACGGCTTCTCCATCACAAATCTTCGCAGGGAATACAAAGTCAGGATCTATAGAAGGATAAATCAATACATCTCGTTTGATGAGGGTATCACAACCGTTGTTCAGATCAGAAATCTTGACAAACCAAGTTACTGTTTGATCTTCAAGGCCTGCATCTGAAGCCACAAATGACATCTGCATATCAGCGGTACCACTTGGAGCCGTTACCGTTGTTGCGCCGGTCATAGTATTGCCCAAATGGTCAATAGCGTAACTAGAAGCCGTCCAATCGGTACCATAAGCAGCGTTACTCATGCCGCGTGGAGCGGTGAAGTCATATACCACAGGGTTATTTACGATGGTTACATCAAAGGGACGACCCTTTTGGTATTTGGCCTGGGTTCCAGCAGCCACACTGGCAATTTCACTACCACCCGGTGCGGGCTTCACAAAAATGGATTTAGAAAAAGAATCGTTAGATGAGTTATCGTCGCCCAACAAATGAACAATCACATCGTTAATTCCCCATTCATTCAACTTTAGCTTAGCACTCAATACGATAGAAGCCGTATCGTTTGCCGGAATGTAAACATTGGCAATAGCTTGGTTTTCTATTCCGTTAACATTGAATACAACAGGAATGTCATAGGCGGTATCGCTAAAGTTGTTTTTCAAGCGAACGCTTACTTCAAATTCAGAACCTGAACAAACGGTATCAGTCAAAGCGGGGCTAAAGGAAATAGCATCCAAGGCAATGTCCATATAGCCTTCAACCGCCCCGTTGTCAGATTTAATGGGGTTGCGTTTGTCCCCGTTCACGTCTGTCGTAACCCAAGTAACGGAAGGAACTCCATTCTGATTTTTGAATTGACCCGAAGAGAAGTCACCAGCAGCAGGATCAGCAAACTTAGGATCAACAAACTTGGCGTATTGTTCGTGGCCAGAAGCCTCATAGGTTGCCCAAGAAGAATAAGTACCCTGTGTGTTACGCCAACCGTAAGAGGAAGTATTGGCATCGGGCTTGTACCAGTAGCTATTGTTGCTGTACTCTTTGATTTGACCGTTGTTGTTTTGGTGAACGTGGAATTCAATTTGATCTCCACCTTCGGCGTACAACAAATTACCTACCCAGTATTGGTTGTTACTGTATGAGTAATAGTTGTAAATGGGCCAGTTGTAATAACCGCCAGAACTGTAATTGTCCATTTTGTTATAAATGGTATTCTGGCGAATATCCCAACGGTTACCGGTGCTGTAGCTAGAATACAGGTACATACCGTAAACGTCATAGCGGTAAGAAGTCACGTTGTGGACCAAGTTTGACTGGTTTTCTAGGCCGTAGGCATAGTAAGAGAATATACCGGCAGCGTCAGAGTTACCGCCGCGAAGGTAACTTACGCGGTTGCGGCGAATCTTGTGGTTGCCGTAGAAGATGTACATGCCTACCGCATAGCTATTTTTAGCCGTATTGGAATCGATCACGTTATCATCAACGGTGATGGTATAACTGCTTGAAGGGTAGGAATAACAGTACAAGCCCATGTTGGCAGAACTACTAGTATTGCCACTCACTCGGTTTCCGCTTACAGAAGTTTGGTAATACCCATACATATGGTAAATACCATAGAAAGAACTTCCAGTTGACTGGTTATAAACGATGGTATTGTCATTGGAGATATAACGATCGTGGTAGTAACCACGGTAAATGCCATACATAGTGCTAGTAGACTTGTTGTTGGCGATGGTGTTTCCGCTCGTACTGGTGTTGCGAGCGTAATAGTACATGTAGATTCCGTAGAAGGTACTGCTATTGCTATTTCCGCTCCAAGAATTCTTTTCAACCTTGGAATTTTGCGCATAATAATAGGCGTACATGCCATAGAAAGTGCTACTCACGCTGTTGTTGTCCCAGTGGTTGTTGTTGATATTGGCGTACTCCAAATAGTAGTAGTTGTAGATACCGTAGAATGTACCGCTTACGCTATTGTTCGAAAATGAATTTCCCGTCATGTGCATGTATCGGGGATAGTAGTAAGCATACACTCCATAAAATGTACTGGAGGTGTTGATCTTATCAAACTTATTATTGTGGATGCCCCAATAATAGCAGTAATAATAAGGATACAAACCAGAAAATGAGGTAGCATTAGAGTTACTAAAATCATTGTCGCTTACCGACACGTAATAAGAATAGTAACCATAAATACCGTATCGAGAAGTACGGGTAGTTTGGCCACTAAAATCATTATTGATGATAGAATCACCCGATGCATAATACACGTAAGCACCGTACTGGTACCACTTTTCAATTTTGTTATTCTTGATGACGTTCTTACCGTTGGTGCTGCTGGAATAGTAGCTGCGGTTATTGGTAATTGAGAACGCGCGTCCGGGACCGTAGGAACCCGAAGACTTCATGGTGTTGTTCTCAATTCGGTTGTAACGTCCTGTCCAAGAATAAGTAGAGCTGGTGTAACCCGTTGTTGAAGGTGCAAAAGCTACATACGTACCATTTGAGGAAGCGCTGCTGCGACGAGTGTATTCCAACACGCAGTTGATGATGCGGTTGTATTCACTCACATTGGTGAATCGCACAATGTTAGTTCCGGTAGAGGTAGAGGTGTGCAACAACTTTACCCCATCAAAGGTGACATAATCGGCACCGTTGAACAAAATGGCATCTGTCGATCCTGAATAGGAATACGCATAGCCATTTCCATCAATGGTGATGGTGTTAGTCGAACTAGCCCCGCTGATGGCATTGAAAGTTGTCGTAGACGACGAGCTCACATTGCTGATCAGTTTGGCTTTCACAGCCCCGTTCACTCCACCCGAAGACAAGGCCGAGGCAAAGGCCGCCAAGGTGGAATAGTTGCCTCCTGTTCCAATGGTGTAACTGCCGCTCATGGCTGCTTTCAGCGAAGCTGAAGAACCCATGAAGAACAATCCGCCAAGAAACAGTGCGAGGTACTTGTTTTTAATAATTTGATTGTAGTGTTTCATCATAGACTATATGGTTTGGTGCCAAATTATGATTTTCTATTGCTTCATGCAAGTTTTTCATAATTTTTGACATTTTACTAAAAAAAACCCCGGCCTTTCGGGCCGGGGTTCTGAAAACCTATAGTCTGATGATGAATTAGTCTACCAAAGTCACTTTCTGTGAAGCGCTGTGGCTCTCGCTCTGAACGCTCAAGTAGTAGACTCCAGCAGGCATGTCGCTCATGTTGATATTCAACAAACCGCTGTTGCTCTGGGTCTGGGTCAATACAACCTGACCATTGGTATTGCGAACCATCAACTGAACATCAGAACCGAAGTCCTTGCTCAAAGCAATATTCAATTGGCCTTCGGTGGGGTTCGGATAAACACCCATACCTACAGTAGCCAATCCTTCAGCGGCGGCGCGGTTCATGACAATTTCTTTGCTAACTGTGCACTCGCAACCGGTCTGGCGAACCTTTGCACGCATGGTAATGGTGTAGGCTCCGTCATCCTGGAAGTTGTGTTGAACAGCGGCATTCTTGTCAGCACTGGTCAACTTACCACCGCCTTCAAATACCCAAGTGTAATCTACGTTGTCCTGGCCACCGGCGTTACCGCTTCCGTCTACGGGCTCAACTGAGACGCCATAGAATCCGAATGCATAGTCGGTAGTGGCTACGAAATCACAAGTACGAGGAGCTTCATTGATGGTTACGCGCTGAGTGATAGAGTCAGCACAGCCACCTTTGATGTAGGCGTACAAGGTTACGTTGTAAGAAGTAGTCTGAATCACGTTGTAGCTCTTGCTTGGATCAGAACTGCTGGATGTGGTGTTATCACCAAAATCCCAGCTGTAGCTAATCTCGCCCTGTGGCCATGTAGTGTTGTTGACAAAGATGACAGCATCACCGGCACAAACATCAGAGGCAGCGAAGCTAGCCTTAGGCTGAGTCAATACATCTACGTCTTTCTGAATGGTCTGGCTGCAACCGTTGTCTAAGGTCACCGTCAAGGTAATCACTTTGGGACCCAAGTTGCTCCAATTCTTAGAAGGAGACTTAGCCGTAGAAGTAGTGCCATCGCCAAAGTTCCAGGAGTAGTTGGCTACGGTACCCGCAATATCAGGAGTAGTATTGGTGAATTCAGTTGGAGTCAAAGAACAAGCCGCCGTTGCCGTATAGGAAACCTTGGGAGATTCTTTTACGGTGATGGCCTTAGTCATTGAATCTTTACAACCGAATTCAGAGATGCTAACCAACTTTACATTCTTTGATCCAGCAGAAGCGAACATGTAAGTCGGATTGTCATCGGTAGAAACCGCACCGTTGTCATCGAAATTCCAGA
>JBJOHK010000140.1:0-3215 GCA_046047755.1 Bacteroidota bacterium
CCCGTACAGTACGGGGCTCAAATAGTAATCCAACCATGAAATTCATAGCACCCTCATCCGAGTTGTTGCAGCACTTGCTGACCGTGAACGGGGCCATTATGTCCAAACCCTTGATTCCGATCCTGGAAAATTTCCTTTTTGATATCAAGGGCAATGAACTCACCATTTACTCTACCGATCTGGAAACCAGCATGACTACAACCCTGGCGGTTGAGTCAAAAGACGATATGCGCGTAGCTGTTCCCAGCAAAATGGTGATCGACATTTTGCGTTCCTTGCCTGAGCAGCCTGTGACCTTCAATGTAGACCCTGCCACTCACGGCATTGAAGTTGTGAACAACAACGGTCGATACAAAATGGCCGGTCAGGATGGTATTGATTACCCCAGTTTGCCTGAGAAAAGCGGCGACGGTTCCTTTACCGTTCCTGCCAATGTTTTGTTGCGCGCCATTTCAAAGACCTTGTTCGCAGCCGGAAGTGATGAGTTGCGCTTGAATTTGACGGGCTTATTTGTTGAAATGAAAGGAGACTCCGTGAATTTTGTGGCCACCGATGCCAACAAATTGGTTCGTTTTACACGCAACGATTTGAAGCCTGGTGTTGAACACAATTTCATCATTCCCAAAAAGCCCTTGAACTTGTTGAAGACGGCTTTGCCTAATGATGAGACTCCTGTTATTGTCGATTACAACAATACCAATGTGTTCTTCAGCTTTGGTGATACCCAATTGATTTGCCGTCTCTTGGACGAGCGCTACCCAGAATACGGTGCGGTAATCCCCGAGCAGAATCCTCATGTATTGACCATTTCTCGCATGGATTTCTTGAGTTCCATCAACCGTATTTCCATCTTTGCTAGCAAAACTACTCATCAGGTTCGCTTGAAAATCACGGGTTCTGAATTGACCATTTCTGCCGAAGATATCGAAATGGCCAACGAAGCTCAAGAAGTGGTGCACTGCGAATACGATGGCGATGACATGGAGATTGGTTTCAATGCCAAGTTCCTCAAAGAGATGTTGGCTGCTTTAGATAGTGATACCGTTCAATTGAAACTCTCACAGCCCAACCGCGCCGGATTGATCTTGCCAACCGACAACGACAACGACGAAAACATCACCATGTTGATCATGCCGATGATGTTGAATAACTACTAAATCTAAATTTACCTGTAAGTGTATAGAGTCCCGGGTTCTGATGAGCTCGGGACTTTTTTATGGGCTCCAATGTTTGATGGCGTTTGAGGGTGTCACTTCACCGAATGAGGAACGGGTTGACAGGTTGGTAATCAGGGCGATTCTTCCAAAGGGAGGTCTAGGCAAAAACGGCCGATCCGACCCGAACCAGGTTGCTGCCCTCTTCAATCGCCCAAGCGTAATCACCGCTCATACCCATAGAAAGGGTGTCAAAATTTGCGCTCATGGTCAATTTGCATTCGTCATACAGCTGCTTTGCCAGGCGAAATTCTCCCTTTACCAATGCTTCATCATCGCTAAATGTGGCCATAGCCATCAGCCCTTTCCATTCCGTATGGGGATAGTGGCCCGCCAAAACAGCCTCTTTAAAAGAGGGGAAATCAGCTGGGCTAATGCCAAATTTGCTTTCTTCTTGCGCTACGTGCAGCTGAGCCAAAAAAGGAATGACTCGACCCAGTTTTTCAGCCTCTTTCTGAATGGTTTCCAGCAATTTCAGGCTGTCAACGGAGTGAATCATGTGAATGAAAGGAGCAATGTACTTGACTTTGTTGGTTTGCAAATGCCCGATTAAATGCCAGTGAATGTCACTGGGTAGGGCCTCTGCTCTCTCCAGTAAGGCTTGCACTCTATTTTCTGCGAAATGCCGCTGCCCAGCACCGTAAGCCGCCTGTATCTCTTCCAGGCTTCTGTATTTGCTGACCACAACCAAGGTGGCTCTGTCTTCGATATTCGATTTCAAGTGGTTTAGGTTGTCGGCAATGCGGTTCATTTTTGGCTACCTTTGAAAGTCAGTGGGAACGCTCAAAAATACGGCCTTTCTTTTGCTTTGCTTATTGGCTTCTTGCCAGCAAGGACCTAGCTTGACCTCAGAAGAAATGAAGCGGGTTTTGGTAGATGCCGTATTGTTAGAAGCGGGTCAACAGCAGCAGTACAATTTTGGTGTACTCCCTGATTCGGCTTGGCTGCGCGACTATCGGTTTGTTTTGGCCAAGCATGGTATGGATACTGGGCATTTCTATCCGGCCCTTCGCTGGTACAAAGCACATCCCGATGAATATGCCCGAGTGTGGGAAGAAGTGATAACGGAGTTGCAGAACCAAGAGCTTGAACGTCGAGAAAAACATCCGTGAAGTATCCACACAATTTCGAACAGACTTTGGGCTTTGACCGCATACGCGAGTCTTTGGTCGAACTCTGCCGCTACGAGGTCTCGAAAAACAAAGTAGTCGAAATGGAGATGGCTACTGAAGAGACAGAATTGGTCTTTCGTCTCGATGCTTTGGGGGAAGCCATTCAGATTCAAGAGCAAATACCTTCTTTTTTTCTGTTCGCTGAAACCGATGATATAGGGCCTTATTTGCCCCACTTGGCTATTGAGAACTTCGCTTTAGATGAAATGGCGCTGTTTCGTATAGCCAAGGTGGCAGAAGCCCATTTAAAGGCTCACCGAGCCTTGTCTACTCGCTCAGAAGAATTTCCCTTAACCTTGGCTCTTTTTCCCGCGATGCCAAGTATGAAAGAGGTGGCATTGGGGATATTGGCCGCCATAGATGAAAAGGCTCAACTCAAATCGCAGGCCTCGCCTCTGTATGCAAAGTTGAGTGGAGAAATCAATCGATTGGAGCGAGAAGGTCGCACCCGAATGCGACAATTGTACCGTCAGTACAAAGAGCTGGGGTATACCGCTGAAACCGAAATTACGGTTCGAGAGGAGCGTTTGGTGCTGCCTATCATTGCCGAACACAAACGCAAGGTTAAAGGCTTTGTGAAAGATATATCGGCGACCGGAAAGGTATTGTATATCGAGCCTGGAGAGTTGCTGGAATTGAATAATCACCTGAAGGAATTGTTTGCAGAACGCCGAAGGGAGCGCGATCGAATTTTGCGCAGCTTAACCCAAGCTTTGGCTCCGTTTAAGGACGATCTGCTTCAGGCTATGCAAGGATTAGGGGAAGCTGATTTTCGCCGTGCGAAGGCTGATTGGGTGAATCGACAACAGGCAGAGCGCCCAGAAATTTC
>JBJOHK010000141.1:0-3370 GCA_046047755.1 Bacteroidota bacterium
TCTGGTACCTGATTCGTCCGAGAGTCAAAGCTGCGGGTCAATTGTTTTCCGTCTATTTGATTTTTGCTGGCGTGGAACGCTTTTTGATTGAGTCCATTCGCGAGCATGGCGAAAGTCTGTACACGGTGGGAACATGGGTGTTCTCCCAGGCCCAGATGATCTCGATTTTGCTCCTAGTTTTAGGTACTGCATCATGGTTCTTTTTCGCAGCAAACAAGGAAAACGCCGCTTCCTCATAGTGGTTCTCTGGGCTCTGTTCAGCCCCAACTTGCGCGCCCAATCGGTCGATACGGTCTATTTGGAGCGCATGGATCCCATATTCATCAGTTCCAATATGGATGAGGCTCGCCGAAAGGAGTACGAGTTGCTCAAACGACGAGTGCGCAAAACTTTGCCCTACGCAAAGATGGCGGCCGCACGTATGAGGGCCATGGAAGATAAGTTGAACGGCATTCAAGGACGTAGAGCCCGAAACCAGTACATCAAGCAATGCGAAACCGCCATCAAAGACATGTACATGGAGCAACTCAAGAACCTAACAGTGGGCGAGGGGCAAGTGCTCATGAAACTCATTCACCGCGAAACGGGCAGTACTACTTGGGAAATAATGAAAGGCTACAGGGGGACGACCGAAGCACTCATGTGGCAGGTATTTGGGTCGTTTTGGGGTCACAATTTGAAGGTCGAATTTGATCCCGCCATCGATTACCAAATCGAACACATCATTCAGTTCGAACGCCTGGAATGATCAAGCCTTCTTCAACAAGCTCCACAGCAAAATAGGCCCTCCAATCAGGGCACTTACGGCATTGACTTGCAGGAGCTGATTTTCCATCAAATGGTGGGCCAAGAAATCAGCCGTCGTAGCTAAAAAGGCACCCCAAACAACGCTGTGCCATATGAGTTTGCGATGGCTAGATGAGGGTAGCAATTCTCGTGCGATGTGTGGGGCGACTAGGCCAATGAAGGAAATTGGGCCACAAATGGCCGTCATCCATGCGGCGCCTACGGCGCCTCCAGCAATCATCCAATGCCGCGTTTTTTTCAAGGACAAGCCCCCACTCTGCGCGTACAAATCGCCCAGTAGATAGGAGTCCATGCGTGTAGCAATCATCAGGGCTAAGACCAAAAGACTGGCGAATATGACCACTATGCTCGGCAGGCTTTCGAGAGTAACTCGTTCGAAGGAACCCATGCTCCACAGGGAGAACATTTTTAGCCGTTCTGCACTGGCTAGGTTCTGAAGCAAGTCGGTGGCCGCTCCAAACACGAAGCTCAAGACCATGCCCACCAACAACAATTGGTAAGGGTGACTGTGCTTGCGAGCCAGGCTCAATTGCAATAGCAGGGCCAGTAAGGCGCCCCCGAGGGCCAAAGCAATTTGCTCAGAAGTTCCCAAAAGCCAACCCCATTGCTGTTCGGCCCAAAATAACCCCAGGGCCATGGCCAAAGTAGCCCCCGGGCTAATGCCAATCAGAAAGGGGCCTGCCAGTGGGTTTCGAAACAGGGTTTGCAGAAAAACCCCTGACAGAGCCAGGGTTGAGCCGCCGATTAACGCACCAAAAACCCGGGGAATTCGAAATTCCCAAAGCAAGTATTCATGCTGATAAGCTTCGCCCCAAAATAGTTCCAAACCGGCTGTTAGCAGGGTCAATAGGAGTACGATTAGGCTGAGGCTCGACTTCATGGTTAAGGGGTTAAGATGCGGTAAAAATAGAGGTCTTCTGCCTGAACCACCGTGTCTTGGGTTAGGTGTTGCAAATCAGAAAGCAAGCGATCGGGATACACGCCGCCCTCGTTGTACCATCGGTTAACTTGTCCGGCAAAATCTCCTTTGTCGCACTGAGCCATTCTGCTCGGCAACCATGAATTTTGTTTCATGATGCGAGGGGCGCGATCAACTACGCAATCCCAGTCTGGACAATCTCCGGGATGAATCCAGATGGCTTCGCGGTGTTCCTGCAACATCTGGGCGGCTTCTTCAATGCCCAGAATGACTGATTCGCTTCCTTTGCCCTGAGGCCAAATGGGTATACCTCCGGCATCTCGAATCAAAGTGCCTAGGTACGATTGCCCTCCGGGGAACGCCCATGTTCCCGAATAGGGGAGGTTGCAAAAAACAGGTCGGGGTAATAAGGGGCGCTCGGCCAATTCTCGGTATCGATGGGCGATCTGCGCAAATAATGAATCTGCGGGCTGGTATTGACCCAGCAAAAATCCGACAGCCCGAATCCATTCCGACTTTGCCAAGGGGTGGTTCTCTCGGTAGTTCTGAATCCAAATTACGGGAATGTGGGCTTGCAATCGCTCTATCTCTTGTCGGCTCCCAGATTCAAAAAAATAGTGAAGCAAAAGGTCGGGTTCACTTTGAATCAGGGCATCGCGATTGAAGCTGCCGCCAAGCGAAAATTGCACCAAGTCTTCTCTGATTTGAACCAAATGTGGTTGGTAGGAACGCTGATCAACGGCTACAATTCTGTCTTGGCTTTGCAGTGCCGTAATTAGGCCGCTAATAACGCCCGATCCGCTGGCAATTCGCAGGCGGGAGTCTAAATGGGTATAGTCTGAATAGGAATGAGGTCCCCACTGAAATTGACCCAAAGTGTCTCCGTTGCTGGGGTCTAATACGATCAAAAAACTGTCTTGATTTTGCGTGCCCAATTGAAAGCCTTTAGCGTATTGGTTCTCAAGCCATGAGGGCTGAGCTAGGCGCAATTGGGTTTCAGGTTCTTGACAGGCGCTAGCCAGTAAGAGCCACAAAAGCGCAATAGAAAGGGCATTATGGAGGCGTAGAAATTTCAAATGTGACTTGCAAAAGTACAGAAATGCGAACAGGCAAAAATTCTGTGCAAACAGCCCCGAAAAAAGAAATGACCTTTGTGAAGTGAACCACCCCTTGTATCGATACCGCTACGCCATAGTTCTGGGATTTTTCCTGCTGTGGATGTCGTTTTTCGATGTCAATAACTTCGTGTATCGTTATCGATTGGGTGCCGAAATTCGGGAATTGGAAGCCAATATAAGCCGGCATAAAATGGAGATTGAAGGCCTAAAGCGTCAGCGAAACGAACTCTTTTCCAGCCCCATGAATTTGGAAAAATTTGCCCGCGAACGCTACCTGATGAAGCGCGATGGGGAAGATGTTTTTGTAATTGAAGAAAGCCAAACTCCGTGAGTGAGGGGTATGTTTATAAAACCAATAAAGTTGTGCATTTCTATTGCCAAGATGCCAATAGGTTTGCATTATCCCCCGTACAGTACGGGGCTCAAATAGTAATCCAACCATGAAATTCATAGCACCCTCATCCGAGTTGTTGCAGCACTTGCTGACCGTGAACGGGGCCATTATGTCCAAACCCTTGATTCCGAT
>JBJOHK010000142.1:0-7034 GCA_046047755.1 Bacteroidota bacterium
TTACCTAATAGCACATTGGTCAAGGAACGATTCATCGCGTTGCACATGACTACGGTCAAGATGGTTCCCGCTGAACCGACGAGAACACCACCCATGAGCATGACGTTATTATCGTATAAAAATCCGCCGCAAGCAGCCGCCACCCCTGTAAAGGAGTTCAACAAGCTGATGACCACTGGCATATCAGCGCCCCCAATGGGAAGCACAAACAGAATGCCATAAACGGCGGCAATGACCAAGACTATGTAAAACCAAAAGCTTCCATCTAAGTATCCCAAAGTATGACCGGCAGCCAAACCTACCACAGCGCCCAACAAGGCCAAATTGACAAACTGCTGACCGGGCAGGGCAAAGTCCTTGATCTTTCCTTCTAACTTTCCGTAAGCAATCATGGAGCCGGCAAAGGAAACCGTACCGATAATCAGACCGGCGTAGATGATGCCTAACTGGGTCTGCATGGCAGAGGCCGCGCCAGTCAAGGCCATGGCGGCCGCTACTATAGCCTGACCCATTTCTGAATCAACTGAGGCAAAGGCGGCGGTCATCTCGTGGAATTCCATCAAACCAATGAGGGCGGCACAAGCACCACCCATACCGTTGAAGAGGGAAACCATTTGAGGCATAGCCGTCATTTGCACCTTCTTGGCCATCATTGTCCCCACAATCGTTCCCAAGGTTATGGCCCCTAAAATCAAAGGCACATTGTGCAGGTCTTCACCGTCTTTACCGAAGACCAGAGCCGCAACCACGGCAAAAATCATCCCGATGGCCGCAATTTGATTGCCTCGGCGAGCCGTATCGGGTTTACCCATCATCTTCAATCCTACCACAAAACCTATTGAGCCTAGGAGGTAGAACAATTCTTGAATGGGGAGAGCTTTGGTTTCATCGGGGCTAAGCATGTAGCCACCACCCACGCCAATCAAAAGGCCTAAGGCCATATTCTCTAAGGTTAGGAACTTTTTCATGCTTTGCCTCCTTTGTCTTTCTTCTTGAACATCTCCAGCATGCGGTCGGTAACCACAAAACCACCAACAACGTTAAGTGTACCCAATACCACGCCGATAAAACCCAGTATTAAACTGAAATAATCATCTGCATGGGCTTTACCCAGGACCAAAATGGCTCCAATGAGCACCACTCCATGTATGGCGTTTGCTCCGCTCATCAAAGGGGTATGCAATACCGAGGGAACGTGCGAAATCAACTCGATTCCCACGATGATCATCAGAAATATCAAATAAATGAATTCGATATTCTCGTATATAAAATCCAAAATCATACGGGTCTTTTTATTTGCGGGCTGTGCCGTTGTGAACTATCAAACATCCGTCGACTATCTCGTCTTCGGTATTGAACGTAATGTCTCCTTTGGGGCCGATTAGCTTGAGCAACTCCCAAATGTTTCGAGCAAATAGCTCGGAAGCATTGGTCGACAAAGTGGAGGGAAGGTTTACGGCACCCACAATGCGCGCCGTTCCCAAATCAACCACCTCATTGGCTTTGGTTTTGGCCGTATTTCCACCTTGTTCTGCAGCCATATCCAACACCACTGAACCTTGTTTCATCAAGCCCAATTGCTCATCATCGATCAACAAAGGGGCTTTTTTACCTGGAACCAAGGCCGTGGTAATCACCAAATCTGCTTGAGCCAAAGACTTATTCACGGCCTCGCGCTGGGCTTTGCGGTATTCTTCGCTAGCCTCCTTGGCATAACCGCCCTCCGAACCGACTTCAACACCTTTAACTTCAATGAATTTACCGCCCAAGCTTTCCACCTGCTCTTTGGTCTCAGGGCGTACATCAGTAGCTTCCACCACAGCGCCCAAACGCTTGGCTGTCGCAATGGCTTGCAATCCTGCCACACCTGCACCAAAAACCAAAACCTTTGCGGGGGTTACGGTACCGGCAGCGGTCATTAGCAATGGGAAAATGCGATCCAGGTGACCGGCACCCTCAATGACGGCTCGATAACCCGCCAAGTTGGCTTGCGAACTCAATACATCCATACTCTGAGCACGAGAAATACGGGGAATCGCATCCAAAGAGACAGCACTGGCTCCTTGCGAAGCCAAAGCCGATATGGTATCGGCGTTGGACAAATGATACAACTGAGAAATCCAGATACTTCCCTTGGGAACTTGGCTACACTGCTCGGAACTGGGAGGGTTGATTTGCACAAGGCAATCAGCAACATAGGCATCTTGATGATTCACCACCACCGCACCTGCTTGCGCATAGGCCTCATTCGAAAAATGAGCGCCTTCACCGGCGTTTGATTCTACTTGCACCTCGAAGCCCATCTTAATGAGCTGAGCGGCCACAGTAGGAGTTAAGGCTACTCGCTTTTCTCCCTCACGTATTTCTTTTAAAACGGAAATTTTCACTGGATTCGTTTCTCCCTTGATAGAGTTTCGAATTTAGTGATTTTTCGGCCTGCAAACTACTGGATCAACAGGTTAATTTGCTGCTGATAACCAGCGTATTTCAACAGGTACAAGCCCGAACTGTAATTACTCAAGTCCAAGCGCTCCGTTCCTACAGGCCATTGAGCCAAAAGCTGCCCCGAAAAAGACCAAAGCTCTATTTTATACCCTGTTGCTGTTTTTGGCAAGTTCACTATTCCTGTAGACGGATTGGGATAAACCCGCATGGCATAGAGGGGCAACTCTGTCGACCCAGACATTTTGGGTTCATAATAGCGAACCTGATTGGGCGTAAACCCTCTTGGCCCAGTGGGTGTTCCGGAAATTTCCAACACGGGCAAACGCTGGTCATCCGTCAACCATTTGTAACTGACCTGATTTCTCGGAATGGGCACTTGACCAAACTGTGTTGTCAGTGTATCAACCTCTAGAACCGTAGAACGGACCAAAAGCGCATTACTGGAAGTATATCCCGGTAATTTTATAGACCCATACCCCAAGACGGCATTTTGACGAACCCCTTGTTGTACCAAACGAAAGGCATTGCCAGGAACCTCAAAGACAAAACGGAAAGTCGAGGTATCACGGTCACCGTATTCCAAAGGAAACTGATAAATTTCATCTTCGTCAACGTAGTTGGCCGCCAATGGAAATCCAGAAAAACTGTATCCTATTCCTTCTGCTCTAAACGCCGAATTGGATACGGAATAGAAGCTATAAATATTCTTGAAGACAAGAGGACCCGCTCCTAATGAATCGGCTGTTTTCAATCCAATTTGACCGAAAAAATAAAAGGCATAAGGGGTTTGCAAAGAAGACTTGTATTCCACAAGGGTTTGCGCTTGGGAACTCAATGAGCCAAAATCCCAAGTTTGCGACGCCCCTACCTGCGATTGCCAATTGGCCGGCAATGCGGTTGGAAGGGCCGTCGAATAACGAAGGCTATCTCCCGCCTTAGGCATATGGGTTCTTCCAATACTCAATTGTGCCTGCAATGAAAAGCTCACAACGGCGGCAATAGCCCCGGCGGCAAAGCGTTTGAATTCCTGCATAAGTCAAAGGTATACATTCGGTTCTGATAAGTTCACAAACAGGGTTTTCTATGCCAGAAAAAAACGCGATTTTTGCTCCCAAATGAAAACCCAATGGCGTGCAAAACCTACCCCCGATTCGGAAACAGTTGCAAGCCTGTCCAAGGAGTTGAATTTATCTCCTGAATTGGGTTCCATTTTGGTTCAGCGCGGCATTGATACCTATGACAAAGCTCAAGCCTTTTTTAGACCCAAACTGAGCCATTTGCATGATCCCTTCCTGATGAAGGACATGGACAAAGCCGTAAAGCGAATTCGTCAAGCCGTCCAGGACAAAGAGAGCATATTGGTCTATGGTGATTATGACGTAGATGGCACAACAGCGGTGAGCTTGGTGTATTCTTATTTCAAGAATTTCAACCAGAACATCGAGTATTACATCCCCGATCGATACAAAGAAGGCTACGGCATTAGCTTAGCGGGAATAGAATACGCCCAGCAGAACCATTTCAAACTCATCATTGCCCTAGATTGCGGAATTCGATCCAATGAATTGGTAGCCAAAGCGGCCGAATTGGGAGTTGAGTTTATCATTTGCGACCACCACCTACCCGGAGAAACCGTTCCGCCGGCTACAGCCATACTAAACCCCAAACAGCCCGATTGCCATTATCCCTACAAGGAACTGTCAGGGGCTGGCATTGGATTTAAATTGATTCAGGCCTACACCGAGAAAGAAGGTCTACCCTACGAGACCATCATGGACTATTTGGATTTGGTGGCCGTATCAATTGCCAGCGACATGGTTGATGTGCGCGGAGAAAATCGGGTATTGGCCTTTTATGGGTTAAAAAAATTGAATGAGAATCCCAGCATTGGCATTCAAGCCTTGTTGCAAGATGCCCAGCCGGGGAAAACCTTCTCGATGATGGATATCGTGTTTGGAATTGGGCCCAAAATCAATGCAGCTGGTCGCATTTCTGATGCCAAATCAGCCGTCAAGGTATTGATTGAGCGCGATTACAATACGGCCAAAAAATTGGCAGTTGTGTTAAATGAACGCAACCACGAACGCAAAGGCTTGGACACTGATATCACCAAAGAAGCCGTAGAGCAAGTGGAAAGCAACGCTGATTTTCACAATCAACAGAGCATTGTACTTCGCGGAGATGATTGGCACAAAGGCGTAATTGGAATCGTTGCCAGCCGAATGGTGGAACAATTCTACAAGCCCACTATTGTATTCTCCGAAAACGAAGGTATGCTGACCGGATCTGCGCGCAGCGTTCGAGGATTCGACATTCACGAAGCGATTGGAAAATGCAGCCAATATGTGGCCCAATTTGGTGGCCATAAATACGCGGCTGGTTTGAGCGTACCCATTGAAAATTACGATGGCTTCAAAGCGGCGTTTGAAAAGGTTGTCAATGAGACCATTGAGGCCGAAAGCTTAGTCCCCGTGGTTGAATACGACTTGGCCCTTGACCCTTCTCGAATCAGCTTGAAGATGGTCAATATCTTGAACCAAATGGCACCCTTTGGGCCCGGCAATCACATGCCGGTATTTCGTTTGAACCAAATCAAGAGCCAGGGAACAGCCCGCATATTGAAAGAAAAACACCTCAAACTCAGCATGGGCAAGGCCCCCTACTTTTTTGATTCTATTGGCTTTGGCATGGCCGAGTTGTCTGCCTATGTAAAACCCGGCAACACCTTTGATGCCTGTGTTTCATTGGAAGAGAACCACTTCAATGGAAGAACCAACCTTCAACTCAAGTTGAGGGATATCAAATCGGCAGACGCCTAATCTTTGATCCAAACCCTGACATCGTACACTGAATCAATAGGGCTGAGAAATTGGGCCAGTTCTCTGTATTGAGGCAAAGCCTTCAAGTCGGCTATCGGCATAGGAGCATCGCGTCGAGCATGAAAATTATCCCACAGCAAAACCGCTCCTTTGGGCATCCAATCTTGTCCCGGGCGCTTGTCAATGCTCCACATATAAAAGGTCTTGGCCTTTTCAGGGCTGGCCCAGGGGTCTAAATCTAGCCTAACATTCAGCTCTGGCAATTGGTGCACCAGAACCGCACCTGGAGCTTTCAAAAGCTGTTCATCGTCTATGTATTTCAAGGCCTGATTGATTTGAGCAGAACCCTCGTAACCCTTAATAGGCGTTCCCAATTGCCACGCATACGGAAATCCAGCCCCTGGATAAGCCGCAATCACCATGGCCAACAGCACCCCAATTTTAGCCGTTCTATTCAGCACTGCAATGTCCAAGATCATCAATCTATGCAAGCTATAGTGCGCTAAAAATGCGGCGAGTGGAGCCACTACAACAAAGGGCCGCAACAAACCATGAGAGCCATAGGTACCGCTATACCACACCCAGCTATGCGCCAGAAAGAACACAGAGAACATGGGCCACCACAACCAGAGAGCCATCTGAGACAATTCTCGAGGCGTTTTTTTCTTGATTCGAGAGAACACATAAATCAAGACCAACATCAAAGACACCACCATAAGCCCAAAGACCAAAGGCCCCCATATTTCTCGCTGGGCGTCTGCATAATGCCAAAAGTCTCCATGACCGGGATCAAATCGTTTTTCTAATTCTTGTTTGACATATGGATTTTGGCGCACAATCCAAGCCCAATCACCCGAAACCAAGGCCCCTAATAAGGCAAACAATACCGAGCCAATGAGCAAATGAGGCCATAATTTGTACCTAGACCGAACCCAAAGAAACAAAGCCAAAGCGGCCAATAGGAGAAATCCTTCCGTGCGCACATATGGCAAAAACGAACCTAAGACGGCCGCTGACATCAAACGCTTCGAAGCCAACAAATACACGATGGAGACCAGAATCAAAGCATTAGTAGGCTCTGTTAAGGCTGAATGAACATTTGCCAATACAAGAGGCTGCAAACCAAACAAAGGAATGAACATCCAGGGATTGCGCAGTCCCAATCGGCGACAAGTCAAATAACCCAACCAGGCTGTAGCCAAGGTGGCCAATAAATTCATGGCATAGAGACCATCGATACCAAAAGGGGCAAAAGGCAAGGCCAACAAGGTAAAAACGGGCTTTCCCCATTGATCCAAAAGCAATTCCGGATGAAAGGGAGCCCAGCGGGCATACAAAAAATGGTTCCACGAATCTTGGCCACCAGCAGGACCTTCAGCTTGAAACCATAGCATACCATAAACCAGCAGAAGCAAGCCCAACGAGGCCCAAGCGGCCCAAGCGTTGCGGCGAATGATGGCAGAGGCTTGCATAGGTGCAAAATAAAAAGGGGAAGCCGAATTAGCCTCCCCTTTTCCAATTTTGATTTTACTAGATTAGAATGTGCTGTGCACCAACATCATATCCTGAATGCGCTTCTCCGCATGGCGAATGGCCGCTTGCTGGTTATTGATGTTTAGGGCATCACTCATGTTCATGATGTCCAAGATGGTGGTATAAATGTGCTCAGTTTGAGCCAAAGCACGCTCGCGCACATAACCCGTGTATTCGCTGTAAACGTTGATCAAACCACCGGCGTTGATAACAAAGTCAGGAGCATACACAATACCC
>JBJOHK010000143.1:0-4363 GCA_046047755.1 Bacteroidota bacterium
TCGGAAGATTCATAACCCTCATCTACTTGTGAATCAATGATATCTCCATCAAAAAGAATGAGCGAATCTGACTCTGGAAGGTAAATCCCCCATTGCTGAACTGCCGGATTTTCGTTGGGCAAATTCAAGGCAAACCAACGCTGAGCCGGCCAGGCTGACTTTTGGTTAAAGCTATCGGTATAGGCTTTGACGTAACGGGCCTCATGTTCAGTCGTATCGTATTTGGCCAACAACTGGCGCTCATACAATTGCAGCTCCGGCTCATCAAATAGGTTTATTTTAACTACTGCCAACTTCTCGTCCAGTGCACGGTCCATTAAGGAGTGAAAATCAGTTTTTTCAGCTTTGGCGCGAACTTCTTGACCAAGGGCCCAAGGCCATTCACCCGCCACAACTACTTGATCACCCGATGCTCGGCGATCTTTGATGTGTTGCCAAATGTGCATTTGCCAATCGATGTTTGCCATGGGCTCCTCGCAACCTGGACTTTCAAACTTGACGCTGCTCATCAATCGCTCCAATTCCAAACTATCCATTTTCACATAAGAAGCATAGGGTCTTCCTCTCTGCGGATAATATTCCAGGAAAGCCTTCAGTGTACTCTCCATGCTGAATTCGGGATCGGGCTCTTCCATTTCATAATCGCTGTAGTCCATATCCTCGTTTTCCATGCGCGTCTCGTACTCGGCATATTTCAATTTCTCTTCTAGCACCCTATTAACGGCTTTGAAAGCCTCATGGTGTGCTCTCCATTCCCAATCGCAACTCTCGTCACTATCGATGATTTGCACGAATACGGGGGCCAACGCTTGCCACCACCACTGTCTCAACATAGAATAAACCCTCACATGCCCGGCCGTATCAAATTGGCGAATGCATTTGGCCAATTCCACTGTCATATCAGGAGCGGTCGATGAAGGCAGCATTTTCAAGCGTGCCATATCCAGAGAATCGCCCGTTTCCAAATAGCGATTGATCAACCAGGTATTGCTCGGTTGAAGCGGAACAAACAAGGCAATGCTCCTAGGGTTCTCCAAAGCATTATTGGCCATAATAGCGGAAACGGCATGTAGCTTCAACCAGCGTTGAGGAGGGCGAAAGTAAGGATGTACCTGAGGGAACCAGATGGCACCTGACTCCCAATTCAAGGTCTTACTGCCTTCCAAATTTGAGGGCTCAGACATGGCGTAATAAGCCGAAAACGGATCCAATTCTATAGAATCAGAAGACTCAAAATTGAGATCATCGACTGCCTCCACGCCCATAGACGCGTCGGCGGTTTGACCCTGAGCCACTCCCCCGGTAAAGAATACCAAGAGACCCAGCGCCCATTGTTTGCAATTCATATTCATAGTCAATTGCTCCATTCGGAGCGAAGCCAAACGGCCATTTTAGTTTAAACGATATTCAGAACCTGTTCTTTTATCTGCTCCAATTTTTCCTTCATGGCCACCACGGCTTGCTGCATAGGAAAATGGTTACTTTTCACACCCATCGTATTCATTTCGCGCCCCATTTCTTGGGCAATGAAATTTAACTTTCGGCCCTTGGGCTCCTTTTTCAAACACACTTGAAAGTAGTCAAGATGTTGGCTCAAACGCTGCTTTTCTTCCGCAATATCCCACTTGTCCAGATAGACTAGCAATTCTTGCTCAAACCGAGCATCGTCTACTCCATTTTGCTTGATGTGCTCGTGCAAATTGTGATAGACTCGTTCACGCAATCCTTCTTTTCGCGGGCCTTCTTCTCGTTCAACAGTTTGCAAGTCTTCCGAAATTGAAGCAATCAATTGAGCCAACTTCTGACCTGTTGCAGCGCCTTCAGACCGACGAAAGTCATCCAAAGCATCGGCGGCCTGAATTAAGCAATCTTTTACCATACCGGCCAGAGAGTCATCGGCTTCTTTTTCTCCTTGCTTGAGTACGTCAGGATAGCGAATTACCTCTTTCAACGGGTCTTGCAAGGGTGTTCCCAAGGCAGAACCTAAATCTTGTAAGACCTTCAAGTATTGTTCAGCCAATGCATAGTTGGCTTCTAGGCCTTGAGTTTCTTCAGAACCTCTCTGCTCCAATTTGATATGGCACGTAACGGTTCCTCTCTCCAAGCGTTCGTTCAAGAGCTTCCTCAAAGTCGGATCCATTTCATTGAGCATTTTGGGCATTCGCAAATCAGCCTCAAAATAGCGACCATTCAGAGCCTTGATTTCACACAAAACAGACCAGTGATTGCTTTCAACCTTTGCACGCCCAAAGCCTGTCATGCTCTTGATGGTTTCACTCATGCTTCGAATATAGGCGTGCGGTGTAAATGGGCTACCTTTGTCCCCGCTATGAGGGCCAAAACATTCCCACATTTGATTTGCTTGGTGTTGACAATTCTGGTCGTCTCGGCCAGCGCATGCTTCGACCCTGAAAAACCCGCCGAAGACAGCAACACCCCAGCAGAGACTCGCTCATTTAAAGAGGTGTCTGGCTTCCAAGGCGATTCTGCTTATCGCTTTGTGGCTGATCAGCTCGCCTTCGGCCCCCGTGTCCCAGGAACTCAAGCGCAATCACAGTGCGCCTCTTACTTACAAGCCAAGTTGTTGAGTTATGCCGATACCGTATTGCGCCAAAGTGGAACAGTTCGAGCCTACAACGGCACATTGCTGCCCGCCATCAACCTAATTGCTAGCTTCAATTGGCAAGCCGAATACCGAATCGCTTTGGCCTCTCACTGGGACAGCCGACCATTTGCCGACCAAGATTCCAAAAATCCGGAAGGAGCCATTTTGGGAGCCAACGACGGGGCGAGCGGTGTAGGAGTTTTGTTGGAGATTGCCCGGAATTTAAAAACTCTTCGACCCGATATCGGAGTTGACATCATCTTATTCGATGCTGAAGATTACGGCATGTCCCAGGTAGAAAATTCATTCTGCTTAGGTTCTCAACTTTGGGCAGCCAACCCACACAGAGCCAATTACAGAGCCGATTTTGGTGTTTTGCTAGATATGGTAGGCGCCAAAGATGCACAATTCTATTGGGAGGACCACAGCTATGCTTGGGGTAGTCGAATTTTGGACCACACTTGGAGAATGGCTAGTCGATTGGGCTATGCCAAGCACTTCATTGCCCAACGCGTACCCCCCATTATTGATGACCACTACTACGTCTACCGAGGCACAGGCATCCCCATGATTGACATCATTCAATACAATCCCCAAACCGGATTTGCCCCCTATTGGCATACCCATAATGACAACCTAGATGCTGTGGTACCGGAGACCTTGCACGCCGTTGGCAATACGCTCTTTCATCTATTGTTTAATCCTCCCAATCTGTAAGCATGAAACCCCTACATATCCTAGCCTTTGGCGCTCACCCTGACGACGTTGAACTTTCAGCTGCAGGCACCTTGCTTAGCCATAAAGCTAAGGGTTTCCGCATCGGCATTTGTGACCTCACCCGAGGCGAATTGGGCACCCGAGGCAGTGCTGAATTGCGCGATCAGGAGGCGGCCAAAAGCTCCTCCATCCTGGGATTGGATTTCCGAATGAACTTAGATCTCGGTGATGGGTTTTTTGAAGAGACCCAAGAAACGCTATTGTCTCTGATTCGCGTGATTCGCCATACTCAACCCCAAGTCGTACTGGCCAATGCTTTGAGCGACCGACACCCCGATCATGGAAGAGCGGCTGCGCTAACCGCAAGAGCTTGCTTTTTGGCTGGCTTACCCAAAATCCGAACTGAGTGGGAAGGGCACCCCCAAAACGCCCATAGACCCCAAAGCGTCTATCATTACATCCAAGATCGTTATACCGAACCCCATCTGATCATTGACATTGGTGAGCACTTGGAAACCAAAATGCAGAGCATCTTGGCCTTTTCGTCCCAATTCTACGATCCCAGCAGCCGAGAACCCGAGACTCCCATCAGCGGAGAAGCCTTCTTGGAGGGTATTCGAGCTAGGGCTCAGGCCTTTGGCCGTCTTATTTCCTGTACATATGCCGAAGGGTTTCACACCCAAAAGCCCATCGGGGCACTGAATTTGCTTGATTTGCACTAAGCAATGTCAGTCAAACGCATTTTCAGCAGCTGCTTAATCGTATTGAGCTTTTTGCCTATGGCTTATGCCCAGGTTAGCATCAATGAATTGATGAAGCTCAGGCCTATCTCGGTAGGCATGCACCCAACCCCGAAATCAGCGAACATCATTTACCTGGAAATGGGTTTTTCCAGAGCCAAGTTCATCGAAGAACTCACGGCCAACAAACTACCTGTGGCCAACCAAATCCAAGCCATTCATTTGGTGTATACCCGATACCGCCAAGTAGACTCCTTCAACCAACCCGAACTCAACCGCACTCGCTTTGCCGAACTGCAAG
>JBJOHK010000144.1:0-7697 GCA_046047755.1 Bacteroidota bacterium
GAAGAGCGATGGGGCATAAAAAGGCCTGCGGGGATACCGCAGGGTTTTTCGCCTTTGAGCACTCCCCTCCAGGGATCACAAGCCGACCGAAGGGAGGCGCAGTAATCCCCAAGCACAAGCCAAGCTTGCTTGAGCGAAGAGCGATGGGGCATGAAAATGCCTGCGGGGATACCGCAGGGTTTTTCGCCTTTGAGCACTCCCCTCCAGGGATCACAAGCCGACCGAAGGGAGGCGCAGTCATCTCCGCCCTATCGTTTTTCATTCTTTAATTCACTGCTATTCTTGGTCTTGGATACTAAAATCCAAGCTAAAACCGAATGCCCTACACGAATACATCCAATTTTACTTGCGATTTACATCCTCCTATCTAATTGTTTTGCATAGGTTACAACCATTAAATTATGAGTAAAATCAACGGTTTAAACCAATCCACACACCGCCCACAACCATTAAAACCTGAACTTTTTATAAGTGATTTTAAATTTTTCAAACTATTGCCTATAATTGAATTAACACAATAACAACCAACCATTATGAAACAGTTATTACAATCAATTCTGGATTTACCAGGCATGGTAAACCAGCGCGTCATGAACGCCAGACTCAATGCCGAAATCGATGCATTCGACTCTTCGTCAGGATTTGGAGCCCATGTGAAAACCCTTTACCAGTGGTTTTCCATATTGGCCTTATTGTCAATCGAATGGGTCGTAATCAATGGAGCTATGGATTATTTCCAAAGCGAGGCCAGCGGTTTGAGCAAGCTCGGAAGTGCGATCACTACCCTATTGTTGATTTACTCAGCGTTCCCCATTGCTCATATCATTCGCAAGCATGGCGAGTCGTTGGGCGAGAACTACAATGGCATGGTCAATTTCCTATTCCGCGACTTTGTATTGACCAATATTCGCATCATTGGGGAATCTGCCGCCGTTGCAGGTTTCATTGGAGCCCTTTGCTTGACTTTAGGTTGGGCCATAGACCATGATTTGTACATGGGTGCTACAACCGGTGTTTTGAGCTATATATTGGGCAACTTCGGCTCCATGCCCATGGAAGGCTTAGCGACTTTACTGGGTATGCTCCAATTGGATATGATTGCCGAATACATGGGCAGTGTAATGAATTTCTCTGTAGGAGGTGGCACACACTTCGGTGGTGACTTCCGTTGGTGGAGCGAGGATATACTAACCGTAGCTGGTGCGTATATCGGAGTCATCATGGGCCTAGCCGCTATGTACATCAACTTAGCTGTGTATGGGTACCTCTACGGCCTAGTTTCAACCTTGGCCAGTTGGATCCAGAGCCCACACATTCCCATCAAGAACAAATAAAAAATCTTATTTCCATAAAAAAAGGCTGCCTAGGCAGCCTTTTTTTATGGAATCAGCAAAGCCATTTTCTGACTCTGCCCGCTTGCCGACTCAGCAGCCAAATAATACACACCTGGCCGGCAATCCAGTTTAAGTTCCGAATATTTCACAGAGGGCAGCAACCATGATGACACGACTTCACCCCAAGAATTGTATAGCGTAGCGGAAACCAATGGAACATCAGACAAAACTCTAATCCCTTTGGCCTGGTCAACTGGATTCCCTAAAACCCTCAATCCCAACGCGGGAAGTACGGGAGCAAGGCGATTACCCAAAATATCTTCGGTTCCCCTGACATTGGCTATCCATACCCCATTCCCATGAGTGGCAACCGCTACCCTTCCGTCTTCAGGTCGACTTACAATCATATCACAGACCATGTTGCCAATTCGATCTTTGGCTTGTTGCACCCAAACCGTATTGAGCCCCATCAAAGTATCAGTAGCATACAAACCGGTACTGGTCGCTAGCCAATACAAAGTACCGTTGTGTACGGGCTGAATCATCGCCCACCGCACTGACGGCCCATCTCCTGAACCACTGCTGTTTTGTTCCAGATTACCCGCGCTCTTCTCCCAAGTCGCACCTCCATCTGGGCTATAAAACACCGAATACACGCCGTAGTTCGAATAGGTCAACAGCAACTCATCGGCATTGGCAGGATTCACCGCTATGCAGCTCACATTAGCGGAAGGCATAATCGGGCTATAGGTGATATCCTTCACTTTTGGCCATCCTTGATTGGCCGAATCTATGCGGTAAACGCGCTTCACACTAGTTCCATAATACAAGCGATTCGGGGTCTCTTCACTAATGGCCAAAGCCGTAATGAATGAATTCGCAATCAACGGCGTATCAGGAAAACGCTCCCAACCTTGAGAAATGCTATCCCAAGAACCGTTTAGAGCCACCTGATCCAAGTCGTTGTTTCTCCAAATGTATTTGCCCGCAGCTAGGTACATGCGTCCACCCTCATGAGGATCAATGACAAATGGATTGATAAAGCGGTATTTCTCAGCTCCAATGGGATCAATTCGTCGAACGGCCTTGCGTTTACCCGATTTATCGACAGTGGCGCGAACCATTTTCCCCAATTGCTTGGAGAAATAAAAGGTCTGACCCGAATCGGCAATGGCACAATAGGAACCATCTCCAAAGAGCACTTCATGAAAGTCATCTGGGTCACCCCAACTGAGCTGTTGATTGTTGTCTTGCAGGCCGCAAACCAGTAAATCAGAACCCGCCGTTTGCCTATCAATGGCCACGGTATAGTGCTGAGTGGTATTGTATTGGTTATTCAAACTCACCCAAACCACTGAGTCTTGGGTAATATCCATGCACTCGAACAAGCCACCATCGTTGTAACTCACCAGACGATTGCCTTGCGTCGGATGAAAGGCCACACCGTGTTGATCGGGGTGATGCACAGGCCAAACACCTACTTCAGGCAAACTAGCCCCCTTCTTATAGCCTCCAATTTGCTCAAAAGCCATCTCAGAACTAAAGGCTTGTCGGCTGCGGTACAAATTCGTACCTCCAATCAATAGCAAATGGCTATCAAGAGGAGAAACCTCAATGACCATGTCATAGGAGCCCTGTACGTTCCAACGACCAAAGGCATCCCCATTGGGCAGCTGTTGACTCAGGTCTTGCCAGCGAGAAGAATCTGGACCGTAGGGATTGTATCGAAATAAGGCATTGTATTCTTTATCACCCTTGTAGTTGCTGGTTTCCTGACCCCATTCTTCTGTGTTCACCAAAGCGTAAATCCTGCCCGGGCAATGAGGATCAGCCTCCAGCCTTATGCGGTTATAGTCCAAGCCAAACGCGTCGGGCGTAATGGCTTCCCATTGTAGGCCATTGCTGCTTCGGTGAATGCCTCTTGCCGCACCATCAGCTGATATACTGGCGTACACCTCATTGTCTGGCCCAACCGCCACATCCGTAAAGTATCCAGTTCCACCCAATACGCGGCTCCAGGTCTTACCTTCATCGGCCGACCTCATGATGGACCCATAAATGGCGGCGTACAACACCAATTCTCCCCCATTATCTTGGGCCACTATGTTCCAAACCAATTGCCAAGCATTGTTGAAGGAGTTACCCGTTGACAGAGCAGTCGAGGCTACGGAATTCCAAGTCTTACCTCCGTCATTTGACTCCAACAATCCATTCCCCAGGTAATAAGCACCTGGAGCAGAGGCCGACTGTCCGTAGGCCTCTCCTGTTCCAGCATACCAGTGGTTTTCATATCCACTGCGAGGATCTTGAACCAGGCAAGTAACCGAACGCAGTTCCTCCATGCCCTGAGCGGCCGCCCAAATCGAACCGCCTGACTCGCTGCGATACAAACCTCCAGAAACCGATCCTGCGACCATATTTTGAGCGTTGCTTCTGTCATATGAAAAGGCCCGTGTACGACCTCCAATTTGAGTAGGGCCCGCTAGGACCCATCCGCTGCTACCCCATTGAGTCTGATTCGAACTGGGAAAATATCCAGGCAAGGTGCCCGCGAACTGCAATTCCCGGCTCCTCATATGGTCAGGAATTCGACCCAAAACAGGGTCTTGCAAGCGTTCTAATTCATACTGCGATCGAGTCTGAGCACTGTGCTGGGCTTGCGCCAAAGAGGTCGCCAAAAGACCAGCCCAAAGGCAAACATGCAAGGGCTTCATGAAACGAAGATAACAAAGAACTATTCCTCGCCTCCCTTAGCTAAGTCAATTTGAGCCTGCCATTCTCAAGGTCTTGTTGTTCCAATACAGCATCATGGCATGGCAGCACCGTGAGGGCACCAATCAACAAAGCCATAAAGAGACTCCAAACTTTCACTATTCAAAGATTCGGAGGTACTAGGGAGTTCTCTACCAAAAATCACTTAGTCTTTGGGACAACCTGCGTCGTACCAGGTCTGAAATATGGCCAATTCAGAAGCCGACATTCCTCCAGGAGGCATAGATTTCTTTTGAATCACCTCTTTATAAAGGTTCGATTGGTTTTTCGCAATGGAGCTGGAATACGCAGAGGGATCCCACTTCCATTTGCCTGCATTTGACTTTCCAGGACTATGGCAACTTCCGCAATGGGTATCAAACCAAGATACCATAGTAGCATTGGTCATGGTATCGTTGCTTTTGGTGCAAGAGTTAACAACAAAGCCGGAAGCGGCCAAAACGAAAATGAATATCAAGCGTTTCATATTCTTTAAACAAGTTTAGTTCCATTTCCCCTAAATCGATGCACACCATTCCTGTAGATTTTTTCCCTGATTACCTCCCAGAAGCTCTGGCAACCCAATTGTTGAACTCGTTGAATCAGGAACTGAATTGGTCGCAAGAGAGTTTGGTTCTATACGGCAGAAGCATTCCTTTTCCCCGATTGATGGCATGGTATGGAAACGAAGGCACCTCCTATCGATTCAGTGGAAAGACTTATCATCCGCAGCCGCTCAATGCCCCTTTGAAAGAACTGATAGACCTCTTGCAATACGATTTCGGCAAGCCCTTCAATGCGGTTTTGGCCAATGCCTATCGCAGTGGCAGCGACTCCATGTCATGGCACAGCGATGATGAACCCGAGCTCGGCCCAGAGCCCTTCATAGCATCGATAAGCCTGGGAGCCAGCCGAACCTTTAGAATGAGGCATAAAGGCGATAAAGTGAGTCAGGCTTGGATTCTCAATCACGGCAGCTTACTGATAATGAAAGGTCGATCTCAACAAGACTGGGAACACTGCATCCCCAAAACCAAAAAAACAGCAGACCTGCGAATCAATTTGACTTTTCGATTCATTATCCCGGCTAGCCAGCTATAGAGCCTACCTTTGCTCTATGCGATCGTTCGTATTGGCCATCTTGGCTATTCCTTCTCTTTCCCATGCCTATTCCGTCACGTTTCAAGTAGACATGAGTCAGGAATCCGTTTCTCCACAAGGGGTACATGTAGCCGGCAATTTTCAGAGCGAAGCAGGATTTGGAGCCGATTGGAACCCCGCCAGCACTTCCTTGAGTGATAGCGATGGCGATGGAATTTACAGCGGCACTTTCGACATACCCAGTGGCATTTGGGAGTTCAAATACGTCAATGGCAACACCTGGACAGGAGCCGAAAATGCACCGGCTACCTGCACAGTCGGGGCGACTTTTAACCGAACGGTTCAAGTGCCAACCCAAAATTTAACCATGCCGGCGGTGTTATTCAACCAATGCCCTAGCCTACCCATGGACACAACCTACTCCCTACACTGGTGGAACGATGCCGTGTTTTATGAAATTTTCGTTCGCAGTTTTCAAGACTCAGACGGCGATGGAAAAGGTGATTTCCAAGGCATCATTCAACGCCTAGACTATTTGCAAAATTTGGGTGTAACGGGATTGTGGCTCATGCCCATGATGGAATCGCCTAGTTACCACGGGTATGATGTGAGTGACTACTACGCGACTGAACCCGATTACGGCACATTACAAGATTTTCAAGAATTGCTGGATTCCTGCCACGAGCGTGGCATCAAGGTTATCATAGATCTGGTGATGAACCACTCGAGCAACCAAAATGACTGGTTCGTATGGTCTCGAAACAAGCAAAACGGCTACCGCGATTGGTACCGATGGTCGGCCACCAAACCCAATCAAACGGGCCCCTGGGGCCAAAATGTATGGCACGCCTACATGGGTGAGTACTATTACGGCATCTTCTACGATGGGATGCCCGATATCAATTACGAAAACCCAGATGCCAAAGAGGCCATGATGAAGGTAGCTGAATATTGGATGAACTTGGGCGCCGACGGATACCGCCTAGACGCCATCAAATACCTGGATGAAGATACATTGGTGATTGAAAACACGCCCGAAACCTTTGAAATCATTCATCAATTAAATCAGCGTCTTTCAGCGATAAATAAAGATCATTTCACCGTTGGAGAGGTTTGGGACTACACAGAAAAAATCATTCCCTACGTATCAGACTCGCTGCTAAAAAGCTGCTTTGAATTCGACTTAGCCGGTTGCATTCAACGCGCCGTTCAAGAAGGAAAAGCTTCGGTCATTCACAACCAGCTCCAAAAAATCGAGACCCTGTACCCCCGAATGCAGTACTCCACTTTTTTGACCAACCACGACCAAGATCGTATTTTCAGCAACTTGAACGATGAAGCGCTGAACAAGCAATGTGCTTCCATTTTATTGGAATTGCCCGGCATTCCCTTTCTGTATTACGGGGAGGAAATCGGCATGACCGGTACAGGCGATCATTTGAACATTCGAACACCCATGCAATGGAGTCCGGAATCGGGGGCTGGTTTCACCAGTGGCAAGGCCTGGCGCAACCCAAACGCAGACTTCGTGACTAAAAACGTTGAATTGCAAGAAGTTGACTCCGCCTCCTTGTGGAATCATTATCGCCATAGCATGGCTATGCGTCATCGCTATGAAGCCTTGAGAAAGGGTTATTATTTGCCGGCTGATTGCAACAACGAAAGCCTGTTGGCCTATGCCCGAATTTGGAATGATGAGGCCCTCATCGCTTTGCACAATTTGAGCAGCTCCGCTCAATCAGCCAAGCCCACATGGTCAGCCTCTACCTTAAGCGAAGGCAACTACACCCTATTCGAAGCCAACACACATACCCTGGTCGGAAGTTGCAGCATAGATAGCAAAGGGGCTTTGAAGAATTGGAACCTAAACGACCCCGACCTCAGCGCGCGAGCCAATCGATTGATCATCATGAGTCAGTCTAATTGGGCCCAAAACCCAATCCCAAGAAAGACTTCCTCATTTACTGCCTACCCCAACCCCTGCCAAGAAGGAACCCGCATCCAAATTCCAGAAAAGGGAATCTTAAGAATTTACAACTCCTACGGTCAATTGTTGTTTACCCAATCAGCCGAAAGCGGCAGTATCTGGGAAGCCACTTCTTGGGCACCTGGACCTTACTTCTTACACTTGGAAGGCGCTTCCGCTCATTATTCGCTGCGCTTGTTGGTTCTCAATCAGCGCTGAGCAATTCCAGTTTGCCATCATTTGGCATAGCATTTGATGCCTAAGAAGGATTCATCATGAAACATTGGCTCCTTTTCTTTGGTTTTTTGCTCGGATTCGGCTCCAACGTACACGCGCAAAAACACGTAGATGCCAATGCCTACACCCAAAACCCAGCTGATTACAACAATCAAGTGGTGAAAATTTCCAATATTATTTTGATAAAACCCTCATCTAGTGATGAATTCTATTCCTTCCAATTTCGAGACTGTCCAAATGGCTACACTCCCATTAGCATACAGTTTCCCGACTTAGGATACCGCGGTCGTTTCATGATTCATCAAAAC
>JBJOHK010000145.1:0-8388 GCA_046047755.1 Bacteroidota bacterium
ACCTTGATTGCGAATGGAGCTTCAGACAATTTCAAATAGGGAGCTACATTTACTCCAGTTGCAGCTGCTGCGTTTACAGGCTGTGTACCTGGTACAAAAGAGAAGTAGCGGTTATCAGCGGCGGTAGGATCGTTGTTGTTTGAACAGGCGAATGCGGGAGAAGAGGCGTGACTAACAGCTGTGCTTCCGTCGATTTGCATACCAACGGTCAATTTGGTTTTATCGGTACAAGCAGCACCGCTTTTCACGCACTGAACACGCTGATCCACTACATATATGGCATTGCTTCCTTCTTCCATCACTATGCTCATGTAAGACCATCCCGTTCCCAAATTGGCTTCAGAGGCCGAGGTGTACATCACCCACAACTGGCGATTGGGAGAGCTACCAAAGGTTTTGGAAACAATATAGTCTCCTGAAGCGCTCAAATTCAAACCCCACAGACAAACTGACTGATCAGGAATGTTAGCAGAAGGCAAAGCTTCGTTTGCGGCAGCGGGAGCGGCAATTGAGGTATTGACATCAAAAGTCAAGACTCCGGTAGATGAAACTTTAAACGAAGTCACATCTGAACCGTTGAATTGGAACCCAAAGGGAATAGATTGAGCGGCAGACCACTCGGGAGAGGTCTTGGCACCCGACATTACCGTTGTCCAAGTAGTGGGCAAGCCACCGCCTACAGGGTACTCGGGATCAGCATTCAAATTGCCTGGGTTTCCAGTACCGGCACAGGGAGACAAATAATACCCTGACTGAGCACTCAACGCCGCAGCAGAAAGTGCTAAAATGGAAAGGAGAATTCTCTTCATAGTTCTTCGAATTGCAGCAAATGTAAGGATTGAAAAAAAAGCAAAAGTGTCAGGCCGACACTAAGACTCTTGCAAAGTCATGGACCCATAAAAGTCTTCGACTTCGCGAAGGGTTTGTTCCACTTCGTTAAGGTCCATTGATTGAACCAATCGAGTGCGGTATTCCTTGAAATCAGGTAAGCCCTTGAAATAATTGGAATAATGCCGGCGCATTTCAATCAAGCCCAGGTTATGGCCTTTCCATTGTATGCTTTTTTCCAAGTGAACACGACAGGCCTCTAACCTTTCTTGGAAGGTAGGACCAGCCATCAATTCACCCGTATTTAGGTAATGTTTGATTTCGCGAAATACCCAAGGGTAACCAATACTCGCTCGACCAATCATGAGGCCGTCTACTCCGTATCGATTTTTATACTCCAAGGCCTTTTCTGGGCCATCAATATCCCCATTTCCAAATATGGGAATCTGCATTCGAGGATTGTTTTTCACTTCCCCGATCAAGGTCCAATCAGCTTCCCCCTTATACAATTGTACGCGAGTACGGCCATGAATGGACAAGGCTTTGATACCCACGTCTTGCAGGCGCTCTGCCACATCAACAATGTTTTTGGTTTTGTCATCCCAGCCTAAGCGTGTCTTGACGGTTACGGGTAAATGGGTGGCTTCCACTATGGCCTTTGTCATGGCTACCATTTTTTCAGGATTGGTCAGAATACCCGCTCCCGCGCCTTTGCAAGCCACCTTTTTCACGGGGCATCCGTAGTTGATGTCGATCAAATCAGGGCGAGCCAAAGTGGCGATTTTGGTCGCCTCTACCATGCTTTCGATTTCGCTGCCAAAAATTTGAATCCCAATGGGGCGTTCGTATTCGAAAATGTCCAGCTTTTGAACACTTTTGGCAGCATCGCGAATGAGGCCTTCCGAACTGATGAATTCGGTGTACATCATGTCTACACCGTGCTGCTTGCAAACGTATCGAAAGGGCGGGTCACTGACATCCTCCATGGGAGCCAAAAGCAAGGGGAAGTCCCCTAAGGCTATGTCCGCGATTTTTACCACCTTTGTGCAAAGGTACAACCCCACCTTCACCCATGCACAGCAACCCTTTGTATAGACCGTTTAGATTCACCACCATAGCCCTGCTTTTTCTGTTTATGGCGGTGTTTTTATACGCCTCAGCCCTTCTAGGCTTATGGGGTGATAGGCAGGGTTGGGACCCAAGAATCTTGAGCTGGATTCAGTTTATCCTTTACATGGCTTTGCCCTGCGCCGTCATTTTGGTCATTTACGGGCAATCACCCGAACAGGTAGGCAAATACCGATTGAAGCAGCCCTACACCCATTATGTATGGACCTTAGTATTGGCTTTGTCCTCCTTGTCAATGGTGGCCTTTCTTACCCAAGGGATGGAGTCCTTATTTAGCGGCTCATCGTATGGACTTTGGGCCGATGATTTGAACCAAGCAAGAATGGATACCTTGGAAAAACTGTTATCTTTCAAGGGAACAACAGCCTTGATGATGGCCGTATTTACGATGGCCCTAACTCCAGCCATTCTGGAAGAATTCGTATTTCGGGGAATCATTTTGCAATCTCTGAGAAATAGCGGCTTACGCATGGGCCTTAGCATCATCATTCAGGCCCTTCTGTTCGCCGTCATACACCTAAGTCCATATGAGCTTCCTGGTATTTCCCTCTCGGGAATCATCATGGGATATTTAGCGATAGAAACGGGGTCCTTATTGCTGCCATCCTTGTATCATTTCCTATTCAATGGCCTCACACTATGGGCCCAATTCCAACTCGCGCATCCGGAAGACCTAGACGCTCAATTATCGCATCCACTGGTGGCATTAATCGCCAGTGCTACCCTGACATTTGCCCTGTACAAACTCACCTCATTCAAATCCTCTCATGAATAATTTCATTCAACGCAGTATTACCGGCTCCTTGTTTGTTTTGCTAATCATCTTCATCCTGCAATTGGATAATGAATGGGCCCATCACGCTCTTTTGGCTGTCATCACCTTAGGCTGTATGTACGAATACAACCGCTTGACCCATTTGCAAAGCCGTTGGCTTAACATGGCCAGTCTTTTTGGAGTATTGCTCTATGTGTTTGCTGACTTATCGTACCGAGACGAATATTCTCTCACGGGCACTATGGGATTATTAATGTTAATCGTCTTCAGCTTGTTTTTGATTCGAAAAGAGGAATCAAAAGACCAACTGGGGCTGATCTTTTTAGGCGTTGCTTACATAGGTTTTCCTATGCATGCCGTCCACAACCTCATGTACATTCCCAATCTCTTATTAGGAACCTTTTTGTTGGTTTGGACATCCGATACAGGAGCTTACCTTTCGGGTAAATGGCTGGGCAAACACAAGTTGATGCCTCATGTGAGTCCAGGCAAAACTTGGGAGGGATTAATTGGCGGAATGATTTTGACAGCCGCAGTTGCCTACGGGTTGAGCTTATGGACCAAAGACGCAAACGGAATGGCCGTGCATTTTCTCAATCTCAGCCCTCAAAAAGCTGTTTTTTGGGGCTTGGGAGTCGCTTTTTTCGGAACCGCAGGAGACCTGTTTGAAAGCCGCCTGAAACGTGAGGCTGGTGTCAAAGATTCGGGCTCTATTTTTCCTGGCCACGGCGGTTTCTTAGATCGCTTTGATGCCTTTCTTTTCGCAGGACTTTTTACACAAACAATCTTCCAAGGCCCCTTGGCTATTTTTTAGGTAATTTTGCGAAGCCTAAACCCCACTATGAAAAGCGATACCTCCTATTTGCTCAACGCTGATCCAGCAGCCATTGACCAACTGTATTCTCAGTATCAAACCGATAAGGAATCAGTAGATTTTGGTTGGAGAAAATTCTTCGAAGGATACGAATTGGGTTCAGGCAAGTACGATGCCGGTGGCGTCGTTTCAGAAGATGCCTTAAAAGAGATCCATGTGATGAACCTAATTTACGGGTACAGGCAGCGTGGGCATTTGTTTTCCAAAACCAACCCTCTACGCCAACGGCGGGCGTATTCCCCTACCCTTGACTTGGTAAACTTTGGTTTGAGTGATGCTGATTTGGAAACTACGTTCAACGCCGGAATAGAGGTAGGTTTAGGCCCGGCCAAACTCAAGGACATAGTTTCCTTGTTACAAACTACCTACTGCGGTTCGATTGGATGCGAATTTTCATACATTCGGGACCCCAAGCGCAGAGAATGGTTGCAGAGTCGCTTTGAAAAAACCCGGAACATTCCTGAATTAACGGTTGATGAGAAGCGCCATTTTCTTAAAAAAATCAACCAAGCCACTGTGTTTGAGAACTTCCTTCACAAGAAGTATATAGGCCAAAAACGCTTCAGTTTGGAAGGTCTTGAAGTGTTGATTCCCGCGCTCGATGCGGTCATTCAATACGGAGCAGGCTTGGGTGTGGAAGAATTCGTCATGGGCATGGCTCACCGTGGACGCTTGAATGTTTTGGCGAACATTTTCAACAAGACATACTCGCAAATTTTTTCAGAGTTCGAAGGCAAGGTTTTCCAAGGCGGCGACTTTGATGATTTTGAAGGAGACGTAAAGTATCATTTGGGTTACAGCGTCAACGTAGACACAGCAAGCGGAAAGAAAGTTCACCTTCGCTTGGCTGACAACCCTAGCCACTTGGAAGCCGTTAATCCTGTTGTAAAGGGTTTGGTTCGAGCCAAGCTTGACCACAAATACCACGGAGAAGTAGATAAAGTTTGCCCCATATTGATTCACGGGGACTCAGCCGTTGCCGGACAAGGCATCGTCTATGAGGTAGTGCAAATGAGCGGTTTGGACAGTTATTACGTGGGTGGTACTATTCATATGGTCACCAATAACCAAATTGGCTTTACCACCTCCTACCTCGAAGCACGTACTAGTACCTATTGTACCGATGTGGCCAAGGTCACACTTTGCCCGGTATTGCACGTAAATGCAGACGATGTCGAAGCCGTTGTTCACGCAGTAAAATTGGCCATGGCCTACCGATTGGAGTTTAACTCTGATATATTCATTGACCTGTTGGGTTACCGCAAATACGGTCACAACGAGGGCGATGAACCACGCTTCACTCAGCCGGAGATGTACAAGCTGATTGACAAACACCCTAATCCACGGGAGATATACAAGGCTCAACTATTGCAGCGTGGAGATATTGATGCCACCTTGGCTCAAGAAATGGAAGCTGAATTCCAGAGCATGCTTCAAGACAAGTTTGAAGAAGCCAAAGGCGAATTCAAACCGGCTCCTAATGATATCCCCAATACCTGGGAAGGCTACCGCCATGCCGGGGCCAAAGACATGCAGAGCCCCACTCCCGGCACCCAAGTGTCGAAAGAGCGATTGGAAAACTTGGTTCAAAAAATCACCCATCTTCCTTCCGATAAACTGCCCATCAAAAAAGTCCAAAAGTTGTTTGAAGACCGGGCCGCCCAGTTGGACCGAAACCAATTGGATTGGGCCATGGGTGAATTATTGGCCTACGCTTCCTTACTGGAAGAAAAGCACCCCGTTCGCATGACGGGACAAGATGTAGAGCGAGGCACTTTCTCTCACCGCCATGCCGTAGTCAAAAGCGAAGATGGACAACACAATCACTGCAGCTTGAATCACATCAGTGAAGATCAGGCGCGCATGTCGATTTACAACTCACTCTTGAGCGAATACGCCGTTCTGGGTTACGAATATGGATACTCGACAGCTACTCCTCAAGGTTTGACCATTTGGGAAGCCCAATTCGGCGATTTCTCGAACGGTGCCCAAATCATCATCGATCAATTCATTGCATCGGCTGAAGCCAAATGGAGCAAATTCAGCGGGCTTGTGATGCTTCTTCCTCATGGATATGAAGGACAAGGCCCTGAGCACTCCAGTGCTCGTTTGGAGCGCTACTTGCAACTTTGCGCCGGTTCCAATATGCAGGTTATGAATTGCACTACACCGGCCAACCTATTCCATGCATTGCGCCGACAGTTGAAGCGAGATTTCACCATGCCATTGGTAATCATGAGTCCTAAGAGTTTGCTGCGCCATCCTCGATGCGTAAGCCCTATAGAGGACTTCAGCGAAAGCGGATTCCAAGAGATAATCACGGATTCTGCCGTTTCACAAAATGTGCGAAAAGTATTGTTCTGTAGCGGCAAGATTTATTATGAATTGCTCGCCTACAAGGAAGAACAGCAGCACAGCGATGTAGCCATCGTACGCATAGAGCAGTTGTACCCCTTACCTGAATGGAAACTGAAAGAAGTATTCGAGCAATACCCCAATGCGGAATACGCCTGGGTGCAAGAAGAGTCGATGAACCAAGGAGCATGGCTGCATTTGCATCGCTATGAATTCCCTGTAAAGCTAAACTATGTGGGTCGCCGCTCAAGCGCCAGCCCAGCCACCGGCTACAAAAAAGTGCACGATCGCGAGCAACAAGAAATCATCGAAAAGGCCTTCGCCTGATCGGTGTTACTTTCTCTCAAATAGGGCTACACTCTCCACATGGTGAGTGTGGGGAAACATGTCTACGGGCTGTACCTTGACCAGTTTATACGCTTCTTCCAGCAACTTAGCGTCGCGCGCTTGTGTTGCCGGATTGCAACTCACATAGACCAAACGCTTGGCTTTCATTTCAACCAAACGCTGAACCACTGAAGGATGCATTCCATCTCTCGGAGGGTCGGTAATGACCACATCGGGTTGTCCATGATCAGCAATAAACTCAGCGGTTAAAAGATCTTTCATGTCTCCGGCATAGAACTTCAAGTGATCCATTCCGTTATTGGCCATGTTGATTTTGGCATCGGCAATCGCTTCTTCCACATATTCAATACCGATGACTTCTTTGGCCTGGTCGGCGACATACAAGGCTATGCTACCGGTTCCCGTATACAAATCATATACCTTCTCCTCTCCAGACAACTGAGCGAATGACTTGGTCAAATCATATAGGCGCTTGGCTTGGGTGGTGTTGGTTTGGAAAAAGCTTTGAGCCTGAATGACAAATTCTCGATCTCCCAATCGCTCGGTCAAAACTTTATCACCCGAATGAACTTGTACGTCTAAGCCGTGCAAGGTATCGTTCTTTTTATCGTTAATGACAAACAACAAGGACTTGATCTCCGCAAACGAAGACTGCAAATAATTCAAGACAGCCTCTACCTCTTCGCTCTCGTAGAAGAAAGAAACCAAAACCATCCATTCGCCCTTTGCGTTACAGCGCATAAGCAAATTGCGCATCAATCCCTCCTGCTTGACCAAATTGAAAAAGGAAATATTCTCGCGCTCGCAAAAGGCTTTCAAGCCCCGGTGAATTTGATTGACATATGGGGGCATCAAATGACATTCCTGCACATCCAACACCTTATCAAATCGGCCCGGTATGTGAAAACCCAAACCCTTAGGTCGCTCAGGATTTTCTTTATCAAAATCCAATACCCAAGCTTGATCGCTAAAGGTCAAATCCAATTTGTTTCGGTATTCATAGGTTTGATCTGCCCCAATAATGGGAAGCAATTCAAAATCGACTTGGCCACCCAAGCGCTCCAATGAATCTTTGACTTGTTGCGATTTGGCTTTCAGCTGTTCCGAATAATCCAAATGCTGCCATTTGCACCCGCCGCAAACACCAAAATGCTCGCAGCGAGGAGCTACTCGCAAAGGCGAGGGCTCGATTAGATTGACAATGCGAGCCTCCATGTAATTCTTCTTGCGCTTGACCACTTGGATATCGGCTAGATCTCCAGGTGCTGCAAACTTGACAAATACTACTTGCTCATCGATACGGGCAATGCAGTTCCCTTCAGCGACAGCAGACCCAATGCGCACATTTTCAAACAGCGCGTATTCCCGGCGTTTTTGACGACGACCTCCCATCTTATTTGGAATTCAATGCCAAGGCCAACAAGCGCAGAAAATCATTCACTTCCAAGTAGCCGGGTTGGTTGTACCTCACATCGTCGACACCGGGATGCATCCAGAAAAAGGTGGTAGGGTATCCGGTTGATTCACCGTAGCTCAACCACTGATGAAAGCTGGTTTGGTTGAATGCCTTTCCACCCAAACTGAAAGTCTTGGCTACTTCAGGATTGAATTTCACACAGACAAAATCGCGATTCAGTGCTTCAATCACCCGCACGTCTGTGTAGGTCTTTTTATCCATGACCTTGCACCAACCGCACCACTCGGTGTAAGCATCTATCAATAGTACTTTTTTCTCGGCTACCGATTTGGCATAACCCTCTTCTATTCCATACCAAGTCAAAACCTTAGAAATGGGCTCCTGAACGGGGGCTATTTCTTCGTTTTGGGTGGAATCAACCATTGTTTTGGGCTCTGTGGCCACTTCAGTTTCTACAACTGAAGCTGTTTCGACTGCGGCTGAATCGGTCACGACATTGCCTGAACCACAACCGGTAGGACCGCTTAGCAAACTCAGGCTTGCCAGGGAAAAAAGCAGCATTTTCATGGGGCAAAGGTAGGCATAAGCTAGCCTTACCTCAGTGACCCAGGTCGCTTATATGATTTGCGTTTTGAAGCTAATATCCAAAGCCCTTACCGAGTG
>JBJOHK010000146.1:0-11153 GCA_046047755.1 Bacteroidota bacterium
CTCTTGTTGGTGGGCCATGAATACGGCATGGTTATCAGTTTCAACGGCGGTAAGTCATGGAACAAATGGTCGGGCGGATTGCCTCCCATTGCCATTAAGGATATGGTCTTTCAAGAGCGCGAAGACGATTTGGTGGTAGCCACTTTTGGCCGCGGATTTGCCGTTTGCGATGACTTCCATGTCTTACGCGATGCTGCCGGTGTAGCTCAGGGCTCGAGCAAGACGGGTGAAGTGTTTGTCAAAGCGGGTTCTTTTGTTTACACCGTTGAGCAAGCCGATTTGTTTGGAGAATCTTCACCTTTGGGCAGACCTGGCAATGGGTTTGTAGGTTCTACCCGATATTTTGCTCCCAACCCTGAATTCGGAGCCCGTATTTACCTATACAATTCCGATGAATTCAAAAGCATCAAGGATCGTCGCCTGGAAAAAGAAAAAGCGGGCAGTTCGGATAAAATGGCCCAGATTTACCCAGCCAAAGACTCTATTTATGCCGAGTCTATCGAAACTGAACCTGAGTATTTTGTGCGCATTCGCAAGGCAGAATCAGCTTTGCCCGTTGCTTGGGTCAGTGTTTCGGGAGGAATGGGTATTAAAAAGGTCAATTGGAATTTGAGGTATACAGACCCTTCTGAATTGCCCGGTTCTTTGAATACCAAACCTGAATCGGGGCCATTCGTTGAGCCTGGTTTGTATGTAGCTGATTTGATGAAGTTGTATAAGGGTCAATGGACTGTTCTGGCCACAGGTAATTCCTTCCAGGTGCGTCAACTTTTCAAACCTAGCTTGCCTCCAGCATTAAGCCCCGAAGAACGAAATGCTTTTGTAGAGAAAGCCCAACTGGTTCGTGTGGAACTTAATCGCATGGAGCGTCTACTCAAGGAATTGAAGGCTAGCCTCGAGGAGTTGAGCAATTTGGAGTACGTTTTGCATCCCGAAGACAAGGAGCAATTGAAGGCTGTTGTAGCCATCAATGAGCAGAGATTGGCTATGGAGTTGACGCTGTATGGCAATGCTGCTTTGGCTAGTAAGGAATTTGAAACCCCAGAAGGGCTCTCTGAGCGAGTAGGAACCGTTTTGTATTACGCCACGAGTTCTACTTATGGACCTACTCTGAACCATGCATTATCCTTGCAGCAAGCCGAGGCTCAAATGCAGCAGCTCTCCATAGATATGGCAGCCTGCTTATCGGCCTATGAACGTTTGATAGATACTCTGCGCAGCAAAGGGTATCCCACGCCGGTAATTTTCCGTTAGCGGTATGAGGGCATCTCAAAATGCCGATGAGAAGATAGCCAAGCTCAAATTCTCATCGGTATACCCTCATTATGTAAACAAAGTGGTCAAAAAAGGCCGCAGTGCAGACGATTTGGATGCCGTCATTCGCTGGCTTTTGGGCTATAGTCAAGAGGAATTGGAATTGGCCAAAGTCGATGCCCGAAGCTTTTCTGAATTGTTTGACAAGGCCCAGCTTCCTGACGGAGTTCCCCTGATTACGGGTGTAATTTGCGGTTACCGAATAGAGAATATCGAAAATTCTCTAACCCAAAACATAAGGCGATTGGACAAGATTGTTGATGAATTATCTAAGGGCAAAGCTTTGGAAAAAATTATCAGACAGGTATAAAAAAAGCCCCGAGTAAACGGGGCTTTTTTTATTAGAATCCTACAAACGGATTATTCTTTTTCAGCTTTGTCTTTGCAACAAGCTTTAGGAGCTTCTTCTTTCTTCTTGCAGCAATCTTTCTCTTCTTTCTTACACTCTTCGCCGCTCTTGCAATCAGTAGCGGGTTTGCAAGCGTCTGTGCAAGGAATCATAGCGCCAGTTGAGTCGAAGTGGCTCATGCAAGCGGCCATTTCTTCTTCAGAACAGCCCATGGCTTCGCATTTGGCCTTGCACTGGTCTGCCGTCATGCCCTCTTCGATGCACTTGTGAGCACCGCAAGCCATTTTGCTTTCGCATTGTTCGGTCTTGGCTTCACAACCTTCCATGTCGTGGCATTCGCCAGAGGCAGCGCCAGAGATGTAAGGAGCAATGATCAAGGAAACAATAGAAGTCAATTTGATCAGGATGTTCATGGATGGACCGCTGGTGTCTTTGAAAGGATCACCCACAGTATCACCCGTAACAGAAGCCTTATGAGGCTCTGATTTCTTGTAATAAGTCTCTCCGTCGATATCAACGCCCTTTTCAAACGATTTTTTGGCGTTGTCCCAAGCTCCACCGGCGTTGTTTTGGAATATACCCATCAATACACCGCTGACAGTAATACCAGCCAACATGCCTCCCAAAACCTCAGGTCCAAACAAGAAACCAACCAATACGGGAGACAACAAGGCAATGGCGCCAGGAGCCAACATTTCGCGAATAGAAGCTTTGGTCGAAATTTCTACACACTTCTCGTACTCGGGTTCTGCTTTGTATTCCATGATGCCGGGAATCTCTTTGAATTGACGGCGAACTTCTTTTACCATATCCATAGCGGCACGGCCTACAGCTGAAATAGCCAAAGCTGAGAAGATGAACGGTATCATGGCGCCGATGAACAAGCCAGATAAAACGTCGGCTTTGTAGATGTCAATGCTATCAATACCGGCAACACCCACAAAGGCGGCAAATAAGGCCAATGAGGTCAAGGCAGCAGAAGCGATGGCAAAACCTTTACCCGTAGCAGCAGTAGTGTTACCTACAGCGTCCAAAATATCAGTACGACCGCGAACCTCTTCGGGCAATTCGCTCATTTCAGCAATACCGCCGGCATTGTCAGCGATAGGGCCGAAGGCGTCAATAGCCAACTGCATGGCTGTTGTAGCCATCATACCAGCAGCCGCAATGGCCACACCGTACAATCCAGCAAAGGCAAAAGAACCATAAATACCGGCAGCCAAAACCAAAATGGGGATGACGGTTGATTCCATGCCGATGGCCAATCCGCCGATGATGTTAGTTGCGTGACCCGTGGCAGATTGTTTGATGATGCTATTAACAGGACGCTTTCCCATAGCGGTGTAGTATTCGGTCACGATGCTCATAAGAGCTCCAACCACCAAACCTACAACGATGGCGCCATATACCTGGCCAGAACTGAAGGTAACTCCACGAAGGGTCATGCTTTCGGGAAGCATCCAGTCCACGATGAAATAACAGGAAATACCGGTCAATACGATAGAAGACCAGTTGCCCATATTCAAGGCGTTTTGCACATTCCCGTCTTCGCCTTTGATGCGCACGAACCAGGTGCCGATGATAGAGAATACGATACCCAAACCAGCGATCAACATGGGAAGCAAAATGGGGGACAAGCCTCCAAAATTGTCTTCAACTGAGATTTCACGTCCCAAAACCATGGTAGCCAAAATGGTAGCCACATACGAACCGAACAAGTCAGCACCCATACCGGCTACGTCACCTACGTTATCGCCTACGTTGTCAGCAATGGTAGCAGGGTTGCGAGGATCATCTTCAGGGATGCCTGCTTCTACTTTACCCACCAAGTCAGCTCCTACGTCTGCCGCTTTGGTATAGATTCCACCACCCACACGGGCAAACAAAGCGATTGACTCTGCACCCAATGAGAAACCGGTCAAAACCTCGATGGTACGCTCCATGCCTTCAGCGCCCATTCCTTCACCAAACATTTGGTAGAAGACAATGAACAAGCCGCCAAGACCCAAAACAGCCAAGCCAGCCACGCCCAAGCCCATAACGGTACCTCCATTGAAGGAAACGCGCAAGGCGTTAGGCAAGCTTGTTTTAGCTGCTTGAGTGGTGCGAACGTTCGCTTTGGTAGCGATGTTCATGCCGAAGTAACCGGCAGTGGCAGAGAAGAAGGCGCCAATCAAAAAGGCGACAGCAATCAACCAATGGGAGTGAATGGCGCGGCCATTGACTTCGGTGATGGTACCGCTGTAGGCCAACAAAACGGCGCCTACAACAGCGAAGTAACTCAACACTTTCCACTCAGCGCGTAGGAAAGCCATAGCGCCTTTGGCAATTTTGGAGGCGAGGTTTTGCATTTTTTCATCGCCTGCGTCTTGTTTGCCAACCCACGCGCTTTTGATGGCCATCACAATGAGGCCCAAAACGCCGAGGGCGGGGATCAGATAAAGAATGGTATTGTTCATAAATTCAATTCTCTAGGAATAGATAAGGGGTCGCGAAAATAAACCAACTAAGTCAAATGGGAAAAGGTTTCCTTTTGAATGCTTGGAAACTTTGCTAGCGTTAAGGTCTGTTGATGACGATTTGTTGGCTGAAACGTTGGCCGTTGCCTGATAATGTCAATATATAAACACCGCTAGGTGCATGGGTTTGAAGGCTTGTGCCGCCATATGGGCATTCGCTGCTACCCGTTTCCACCATTCGGCCGCTTATATCGTGCAAGGTCCAATCAATGGAAAGCGCAAAATCTAGGCCGCTAATATTCAGGGTCCCAGTTGAGGGTTGAGGGAATACCTTAACATTCGGCATGCTTAGCTCTTCTGAGGAGGCCGTACGTGTGCTTCCAAATTGCGCTGCGCTGACTTGCCAATAAGTGCCAGAGCCCGTTTCAATCAATTCCACACTGCGAACCGCATACAAAGTACCGGCGTCAAACAACATGGGATCTTCGAATTGCAAATCAGTCAGGGGTTCCTTGTTCAATTGGTACCAAGTTCGCCCGACGGTATCTACCCGATACACGTTGTATCCTACTACAGGCTTGCTGCTAGCCGACCAGTGCAAAGTATTGGTGCCAAAGCTGCGTTGAACGCTTAAGGCTCCGGGCATTGGGCTAGGGCTCATCTCTAAGGTAGGATCACCCATTAAAGCGATGAAAACGCCTTTCCAAGACCCATTGAAAGATCCGTTGAAATAGTCGTTTACGTTATTCTGGGTGATACGAGCACCATAGCCTATGTGATATCCCATGCCCATATGGTGCACATACCATTTGGGAATTCCGCCCCAGAAACAGCTTAGGCTACCGGCCGCAAGGGCAGAACGCATTAGGTTGTTTTTAATGTCCCAATCTCCGAAATAACTTCCGGCCAACATGGTGAAAGCATTATGGAAACTGTCTTTTTGTGCGGCAAATTGAGCCGAGGTTCCAATGCCATTGCAGCTGGTGTAACTGCCAGCGCCACAGCCATAGCTCCACAAATAGGCAGAAGATTTTTGGGTACTCAGGTAGTCCAGCTTGTCAGAAGTGTTGGACAAAGGCAGCAAAGCCGCAAAATTGTGGTATCCCGATGAGGCTAGGTTTAACCCAGTGAAGTTGTTGTCAATAAGGGCTTTGTTTTCGAATTGTTCTCGGGATAACCCTTTGTGCCAATCCAAGCTGCGCTGTAGATATTGACGGGTTAAGGCTGTGTCATCCTTGCTGAAATAGTCCATTTGGTACATGTCCACTCGGCCCATGTCCAATTCTACTTCGCCTGCAATGACGCTTTGGTCAAATTTCCCATCACCCGGTATGTTGTGATGCCGTGTTTGGTTCCCTGTTGTGCAGGTAACATTGTCATCGGTGTAGGTTCCTTTTAAATCTCCGTAGTAGGCATCGGCAGGCCAAGCGCCGGTGTGATTTCCAACACCTTCTACGTGTCCGTCTGGTGGTGGGCGGTCTCCGGAACTGGAGAAATATCCGCTGTAGGGAACCGGTACATGACCTATTATATAAAGGGCGTTGGGTTTGAAACTCCCATTGTTGCAGAAATTGACAATCCGAGACTTTACGGCTGAAGCTGTTTCCCCTCTTCCCGCATAGATTATATCGCTGAACCATCCACGAGCCAACAGATTTTCTTGAAGTTCTTTGATTTCGCTAGACAGGGCCAATCGGTAGGAGCTATCAACCAAAAGCAAGATGTTTCCTCGCTCAGGTCGGCCAAAAAACCAACTGCTATCAGAGGCTGATCGAAAAGCTTGGTTGCCGGCATAGGCAAACCCAAACGCTTCAAATGCCCCCGCGGTATTTACCTTGGCCATGTGGTATTCCATGGCTTGTCCTGGTTTTAAGTCAGAGTCAACCCATAGGCTGTCGCCATCAGGTCCAGCTAGGGTGGTTAAGGGATCTCCCCAGGCGCCATTTGGGTGAATGAAGTCACGCTTGTAGATGCGGTAATTGCCGCTGTAGGTTTCGGGATTCCAAAAAAGCTGAATACCATCATCTCCCAGAGCGCTGGCGTTGAATCGGTGAACTTGAGTCTTGGCAACCTGAGCCTGTAATTGACCCATTCCCAAACCCAGACAAATCATCAAAATAAAAGGGTGATTTTTCATGGCTCAGCAATTATACAAATTGCCCCGCAGAAAGGGCGAAATACCTTAAATTTGTCGCGCTACTTGGGCTATCTATGCGGTGGCTGAAGAGGCATAATTGGTACAACGTATCTTATGGAGAAATTAAGTAATCGATCTAAGTTGGTGGTCAATAAGGAGATGAGCTTCAAAGAGCGCATCTATTTGCCCGCTATCTTGAAAGGAATGTCGATCACCTTGAAGCACTTTTTTAAACCTGCTGCCACGGTGAAATACCCCGAACAAACCCGACCGATCTCGTCCATTTACAGAGGTCAGCACGTGTTGAAGCGCGATGAAGATGGCAAAGAGCGTTGTACGGCCTGTGGCTTGTGCGCGGTGGCTTGTCCGGCTGAGGCTATCACCATGGTGGCTGCAGAGCGTGAAAAAGGCGAGGAGCATTTGTACCGGGAAGAGAAGTACGCATCTACGTATGAAATCAACATGCTTCGTTGCATTTTTTGCGGGTTGTGTGAAGAGGCCTGCCCGAAACAAGCGATTTTCTTAACAGACCGAATCGTAGACGCAGACTTTGGTCGCGGTGAATTCATTTACGGCAAAGACAAATTGGTGGAGCCCGTTGATCAGCGTGTTGACATCAGCCAGCGCCAAATATGGTCTTATAACAACGAAAACGCATGAGTGCTTTGCCTATTCCTTTCTTGGTTCTGTCGTTCATAACCATTTTGTGTGCCTTGTACGTTGTGACAAGTAAAAACCCTGTTCACAGCGTATTGGCTTTGATTGTTGCCTTTTTTAGCATCTCCGCCCATTACGTTTTGTTGAATGCCCAATTCTTGGCCATTGTCAATTTGATGGTGTATGCGGGAGCTATCATGGTATTATTCCTGTTTGTGCTTATGCTTCTTAATTTGGGTAAAGCAGCAGAGCCCGTCAAATCCAATGCTTGGGCCCTGGCATCAGCGATTTCGGCTGGCAGTTTATTGCTCATTTTGACGGCCGCCTTCCAGAAAAGTGGAGAGCAGGTTTACAGAAATCCATCTGAAACGGTTGGATTGGTAAAGAATTTGGGAAAAGTGTTGTTTGGAGAGTACTTGATTCCATTTGAATTGACCGGTGCTTTGTTCATTGGTGCCATGGTAGGTGCTGTGTTGTTAGGAAAACGAGATTCAGGTGATCACGAGTCTTCGGCCTTGGCTGAAGAGAAAGGAGCTTCTTCATGAATACTATATTCCAGCAGGTTGATATCAGCCATTATATCTATTTAAGCTCCGTGCTGTTCAGCATTGGCTTGTTTGGGGTTTTATTTCGTCGCAATGCCATTGTGTTGTTGATGTGCATAGAATTGATGTTGAATTCCGTGAATTTGCTGTTGACCGCTCTGTCTACTTACATGGGAGATGCAGGAGGACAGCTTTTCGTCTTTTTCATCATGGTCGTGGCTGCAGCTGAGGCGGCCGTTGGCTTGGCCATTCTTGTCATGGTATACCGCAATACACGCAATACCACAGTTAATTTCTTGAGCAACCTGAAAGGATAAGCATGAATTTGTACATTTTACTCGCTCTGCCCTTGCTGGGATTCACCATCAACGGGCTGTTTGGAAAGAATCTGCCCAAATTCATGGTGGGAGCTTTAGCCAGCACCTTGGTTTTCTTGCCCTTTGTTTGGGCCTTGTCTATGTGGTCAGAAGTAAAAGAGGGAGCCATAGTGAGCCAACCCTTTACCTTCTTGCAGGTAGGCGACTTGAACATTGAATTCAAACTCATGCTCGATCGCTTGAGTTTGGTCATGACCTTAATCATCACGGGTATTGGAACCTTGATACACCTTTATTCTATGGCTTATATGGCCGATGACGCCGGGTATTATAAGTTTTTTGCCTATCTCAACCTGTTTGTTTTCAATATGTTGATTTTGGTTTTAGGAGCCAATTTCATGATGTTATTCTTCGGTTGGGAAGGGGTAGGTCTTTGTTCCTATTTGTTGATTGGTTTCTGGTACCACAATCCAGATTTCGGATACGCTGCCAGGAAGGCCTTTGTTATGAACCGCATTGGTGACTTGGGATTGTTGTTGGGCTTATTCATGGTGATTCAACATTTTGGAAGTTTGGATTACCAAGTAGTCTTTTCTGAAATAGCCAAAGTGTCTCATCCTCAATGGGTTTACACGAGCATAGCCGTTCTCCTATTTGTCGGAGCCATGGGTAAGAGTGCCCAGATACCCTTGTATACTTGGTTGCCCGATGCCATGGCTGGTCCAACTCCGGTTTCCGCTCTCATTCACGCGGCAACCATGGTGACCGCTGGCGTTTATTTGGTCGTGCGCAGCGAGGCTTTGTACGCTTTAGCGCCCATGGCCAGAGACCTGATATTATACGTAGGTTTAGCGACAAGTTTGCTCGCCGCATTCATTGGCTTGAAGCAGAATGACATCAAAAAAGTATTGGCGTATTCAACCGTTTCTCAGTTGGGTTTGATGTTCATCGCCCTCGGATGCGGAGCTTACTCAGCAGCCATGTTCCATTTGGCTACTCATGCATTCTTTAAAGCCTTATTATTCTTGGGTTCGGGTTCTGTGATTCACGGTATGCACCACGAACAAGACATTCGCAAAATGGGAGGCCTGCGCAAAGCCATGCCGCTCACGTATGTGACTTTCCTAATAGGTACATTGGCCATTTCTGGTTTCCCCTTCTTGTCAGGATTCTTCTCAAAAGATGAAATTTTGCTTCACACCTTCCATCATAGCCCTTGGGTGTATGGCTTGTCGGTGTTCTCTGCCGGCTTGACGGGCATCTATATGTTCCGCATGTTCTTCTTGACCTTTCACGGAAACTACCGCAATGATCATTACGCTTTTGAAAAGGTGCATGAGAGCCCCTTGTTGATGACCATTCCCTTACTGGTTTTGGCGGTGTTGAGTGTAGCGGGTGGCTTGTTGAATTTGCCTCATTATTTGAGCCACTCCCATTCGGAAGCCTTGGCTCATTGGTTGGAACCGCTGTTTGTGTTTGGTGATGCCGCCGTTCATGTCGATCCTTCTACGGAATGGGCATTGCTAGGCGTTGCCGTTTCTGTTTTTGTCATCGCTTTCTTATGGATGAGACAGAAATACGTTGTAAAAGGTCAGGTTGCTGAGAATGACGATCAAATGTCGAGCTCTGCCAAGCTACTGGCCCACAAATTTTACGTGGATGAACTCTATGATTCTTTGTTTGCTAAACCCTTACAGGCTCTTGGCTCCTGGACCTACCAGATTTTGGATCGTCGAGGTTTTGTGGCCTTCACAGATTTGATGGGCAAAGCCACGCTTTGGAAAAGCCAAACTTTGGCTCGCATTCAAAGTGGAAATATTGAGTTGTATTTGATCATTATGGTGCTGGCCGCAGCATTGATGTTGGGTATTGAATTGTTTGCATAATGGAACTGATCCTTATTCCCCTGCTTTCTGCTGCTGTAGCCTATGCAGTTGGTAATAATTTGAATCGAAGCTTGGCCTTTGCCTTGTCTTTGATTCCAGGCCTTGTGGCCCTAGCCCTGGGTGTTCACTCGATTGATGTTCCTTGGTTTTCAGATGACATTCGTTTGGCTTTGAATCCCTCAGGTTGGAGCAACTTGATGTTGCTGTTGACCAATTTCTTGGTACCGGTTATTGTGTTGGCCGGTTGGAGAGAAGGAGAGAAGTTCTCCCTTCAAGTGGCGCTTACCTTGTTTATGCAAGCCGCTTTGAACGGTGTATTCATGGCTCAAGATGGTTTGACATTTTACATTTTCTGGGAGTTGGCTTTGATTCCCATTTATTTCTTGGCCCTACTCTTCAGTGAAGGTGATCGCTTTGCGGTTACGCTTAAATTCTTCCTGTATACCTTCTTGGGATCCTTGACCATGTTGGCTTCCTTGATGTATTTGTACAGCCTTACCGCAGTTGGAGATGATGGTCACCATAGCTTCGCCTATTCGGCTCTGCAAGCGGTTGAATTGAGCACCACAGAAGGTTTTTGGGTAGGACTCGGGTTGTTTTTAGCTTTTGCGGTTAAAATACCCTTGATGCCCTTCCATGCTTGGCAATCCGATACGTACACACAGGCACCTGCTGGAGCCACCATGTTGCTTTCGGGTATCATGCTCAAAATGGGGTTATACGGATTGTTTGTGTGGTTTGTAGCGCTTGCTCCCGAATCGCTTCATTACGAGTTGATTAACGACTTGTTCGATTTCAGAGATCTGATCATGGCTATGGGCTTGGCCGGTCTGTTATATGGAGCATTCATCGCTATGCGCCAATCAGATGCCAAACGCCTCATCGCTTTTTCCTCTCTTTCTCACGTCGGCTTGATTGCTATGGCTATGTTGACATTGAAAAGCGACGGTATCAACGGGGCTGTATTGCAGATGTGGGTTCACGGGGTGAACGCTGTTGGATTGTTTCTAGTGGTTGATTTGATGGAGCGTCGATTGGGCCATCGCGATTTGAACCAAATGGGTGGATTCGCAAAGTCTTCTCCGTTTTTTGCTGCAACGGCATTGATCATTGTATTGGGTACAGTGGCTGTGCCATTAACCAATGGATTTCCAGGTGAATTTCTCATGCTGAAGGCTGTATTCAACACAGGAACGGGTTACTGCGGGGTATTGGCGGCCTTGACCATTATTTTCTGCGCGGTTTATATGCTGCGCTTCTTCCAGTTGTCCTTTTTAGGTGCTGAAAAAGAAGCCTTGTCATCGTTGGCCTGGAACGAGAAATTGGCCCTTGTTATCATCGCTGCGGCCGTTTTGTACACAGGAGTTCAACCCCAAATCATTTTGGATATGGTTCAGTCAAATACAGAAAACTGGTTAAATGCCATTGCTGAGAGTGGAGGAATATTGTCATGAGTGCATTGTTGATTGTTTTTGCTGCGGCAATTCTG
>JBJOHK010000147.1:0-22349 GCA_046047755.1 Bacteroidota bacterium
CCGAAGCCACGAAGGCAGGCATCGAAAACCCAGACGAAGCCACCTTGGTGCGTTTGGGCAAAGAAGTCGTAAAAGAGAAATACGGAAACCTGTTTGACATGTACAAACAGATCACCGACGAAGATCCCTATGAAGTACCCATGCGCATTTACCCTGCGGTACACTACACCATGGGTGGCTTGTGGGTAGATTACGAGTTACAAACTACCGTTCCCGGCTTGTATGCGTTGGGTGAGGCGAACTTCTCCGACCACGGGGCTAACCGATTGGGAGCTTCTGCGCTGATGCAAGGATTGGCTGACGGCTATTTCGTCATCCCTTACACCGTAGGTTCATACTTGAGCAAGGAGATTCACACCAAAGCCATCGACACCCAACACGAAGCATTTGAAGCCGCCGAGAAGCGCGCAAGCGAACGCATCGAGAAACTGATGAGCATTCAAGGTAAGCGCAGTGTAGAAAGTTACCACCGCGAATTGGGTCTGATCATGTGGGACAAGTGCGGCATGGCCCGCAACGAAGCCGGCTTAAAAGAAGCCATCGATCAGATTCGCGCCTTGCGTGAAGACTTCTATAAGAATGTGCGCATTCCAGGCAAAGTGAACGAATTCAACCCTGAATTGGATAAGGCAGGCCGTGTAGCTGACTTCCTAGAATTGGGTGAACTCATGTGTGTCGATGCCTTGAACCGCAACGAGAGCTGCGGTGGCCACTTCCGTGAAGAATTCCAAACCGAAGAAGGTGAAGCCATGCGCGACGACGACAAATTCGCCTATGTTGCCGCCTGGGAGAACACCGGAGACAGCTGGACCTTGCACAAGGAAGAGCTGAATTATGAAAACATCAAAATCCAACAACGCAGTTACAAGTAATTGAAAGGAATCGTTATGAGCGAAAACATGAATATCAACCTCAAAGTTTGGCGCCAACCTAGCGACCAAAACACAGGTCGTTTTGAAACCTATAAGGTGCAGGCTAGCCCTGACATGAGCTTCCTGGAGATGATGGACGTTCTCAATGAACAAATCATTGAAGAAGGTGGAGAACCCGTTGCCTTCGACCATGATTGCCGCGAGGGTATCTGTGGTATGTGCAGCATGGTCATCAACGGCCGTCCTCACGGGCCTAAACAAGGGGTTACCACTTGTCAGTTGCACATGCGCAGCTTCAGCGATGGCGACACCGTAGTGGTAGAGCCTTGGAGAGCCAGCGCTTTCCCTGTCATCAAAGATTTGAGCGTCGACCGAGGTGCGTTTGACCGCATCATTGCCGCCGGCGGATACGTCTCCGTCAATACCGGTAATGCCGTTGACGCCAATAGCGTACTGATTCCAAAAGACACCGCTGACAAAGCCTTCGAAGCCGCTACTTGTATCGGCTGTGGAGCCTGCGTAAGTGCTTGTAAAAATGCTTCAGCCATGTTGTTTGTCGGAGCCAAGGTAACCCAGTTATCCTTGCTTCCCCAGGGCCAAGCCGAACGTGAAAGCCGCGTAGTAGCCATGGTCAACCAAATGGATGCTGAAGGTTTCGGTGCTTGCACCAATACGGGTGCTTGTGCCGCTGAATGTCCTAAAGAAATTCCTTTGAGTGTCATTGCGACCCTCAACCGCGAATACACCAGCGCCAAATTAAAAGGGCGCTAACCTTTCCTACTTTAAGTCATCAAAGCCACCTTCGGGTGGCTTTTTTTGTTAGTTCAAAGGCAATATCACCCCTAACTCCATAGCCAATTGAAGGGGTAAATAGGTTTGGGTGCCGTAAGCGGGTGACCAGCACAAGGCCGAGAAGCTCGGTTGAAAATGCAGACGGATGGCAGGATCGAGTTCGTACTCCCAGCGCAATCCGCCGCGAATAGCCAAATTGATTTCTGCCGTATTCACCGGCACATAATTAGGCGTATCGTCAGCGGCCAATTCTACCTGAAGCTCATCAACCAAAAATTCAGACCCGTTGGTCATGGCAAAACCGACGGTCTCAATGTGTTGAGCGTGCTGCAAGAGCACCATTGGGGCGACTCCACCAAAAGCCCATAAGCTGGCCTTATCTAAGTGAAAGGAAGGCCCATCTATGCGTCTGTGCCAATCGGCCTGAAACTCCAAAAAAGTGCTGCGGTGCTGATAGACAATCGAGGTCTGAGGCCCTTGAACAAAACTCTCGTAGATGCCTACATCGGGGTGCACTTCGTAGCCAAAAATCTCTCCATCATAGATGCGCTCGAAACCATAGCGAGAAAACGACAAGCCCAAACTGAAGGCTTGGAAACTGCTTCTCTTCTTGGTGATTCGCAATCCCAAATTGCTGCTTCTCATGGTTTGGTCGCAACGCGAAAAAGAATCGCGCAGGCCTGCTTCTGTGTACAGGGCTTGTCTGGGAGGCGGGGTCACACCCGTCAACAATCGATGATTCCAAGTAGGGGCCAAGTAAGCACTTAGTTGTGAATCCCATTTGTATTGGGCCTTGGAATTGGATTGGGCGACAAGAGCAGTTCCGCTTACCAGCATGACCGCCACTACTAGGATTCGTTTCATCTCAAACATCAAAGGTCAGACGATTCAATTGCAAATAAAAACGGCGTACAGAAAGCAGGGCAGCCACGAATAATCCGACGGTGAATCCCAGCCAAATACCGCTGACGCCCCAACCCAAATAAATGCCCAAACCGTAAGACAAGGGCAGGCTCACAATCCAATAACTGAGAACCGATATAGCGCCAGACCAACGTACATCTTTGATGCCGCGAAGCAAATTCATGCCACCGGCTTGGATGCCATCAGCCAACTGAAAAATAGCCGCCAACATCAGCAAGGGCAGAATGTAGGGCATCACCGGCTCTTCAACCGAATACAGGCGGGCCATGGGCCGAGCAAAAACGACAAATGCCACGGCGTTAATAATTTCAAAAATGCCCAAAACCAGAAGTACAGCATGACCCGTTTTGCGCAATTTGTCTCGGTTCTGCTCTCCATAAGCGTTGCCCGCTACGATGGAACCCGCAATGGCAAATCCAGATGCTACCATAAAGGTAAACGAGGCTACGTTTAGGGCCACCGTATGAGCCGCATGAGGGTGCTTGCCCAACCAACCAACCATAATGCCTGAGATTCCAAAACAGGCCCATTCGGCGAAGGTTTGCAAAGCCAAAGGCAAGCCAATAGACCAAATCTGACGGGTTTCAGCCCATACATCTCGCCAAGGAGCGGCTCGATCGGGCCTATACGGCTGCAAAGCTGAATGTTTGCGTATGAGCCACCAACTGGCCACGAGCATCAACAAACGCGAAAGAAAAGTCGCGTATCCGGCGCCATCCAAACCCATAGCGGGGATGCCCCAGTGCCCGTAGATGAAGGCGTAATTCAAAAGAACATTAGCCGCCAAACCACCAAAGGTGATGTACATCGACAAGCGAGTAAATCCCAAGCCGTCTGTAAACTGCTTCATGGTCACATACAGCAGCATGGGGTAAATGCTCCAGGTAAGAATGCTCAAGTAGGAAGGGGTCAGAGTATTGACTTCTTGGCTCTGCCCGAACCAATCGAATCGATGTACCGCCAGTTGAAGAATCAAAGTTTGCACCACCGCCAAAATCGCAGAGACCCAGAGGCCGGCACGGTAAGTCATGAATACTTCTTTCATTTTACCCGCGCCTATCTTGATGCTGACCAAGGTCGACACCGAAAACAAAACACCAAAGGTCAATCCACAAACCATAAAGAAAAGGTTGTTGGCCTGATTCGCGCTCGCCAAAGCGGCTGAGCCTAGGCGGCCTACCATCAGCGTATCGGCCACTCCCATGAGTATCATTCCCAGCTGTCCTAATATGATGGGCCAAGCCAAGGCTAACATGGGCTTTATGTGCTCAGCATACAAAACAGACAATTTGGATTTCACAGCGGCGCAAAAATAGGGCTTTGGCATTCCCGTAGTACCTTTGTAGCATGCAGGTACAGGTATTATTTGAAGACAACCACTTATTGATCGTAAATAAACCTGCCGGACTACCTGTGCAAGGTGACCAAACTGGCGACCCACACTTGTTGGAATGGGCCGAGCGATACATAGCCGACAAAGCTGGAAAACCGGGCGCCGCCTTTGTGGGCCTGGTTCACCGCCTGGATCGTCCAGTGAGCGGAGCTGTTGTTTTGGCCAAAACCAGCAAAGCATTGGCCCGCATGAACGAGGTCTTTCGCAATAAGCAGAATCAGAAAGTGTATCGAGCCATCACCTTGTATGAGCTCCCCCAAGAAGAAGGCACTCTGATTCACTATGTCGGCAAAGACAGCTTGACCCATAAAGCCATCGCCTACAAGTCTCCAAAACCCGGAGCTAAGTCAGCCGTATTGCACTACAAATTGCTAGCCAACTATGCGGGTCGATTCTACTACGAGATTCGATTGGAAACCGGTCGATTTCACCAAATACGGGTACAATTGAGCAAAGCGGGTTGCCCCATTGTAGGTGACCTAAAATATGGAGCCAAAGAGCCCTTGCCCGATCGAAGCATCGCCTTGCACTCTTACCGCTTGATGAGCCCCCACGCCTCGAAAGTGGCTGAGCCCATAGACGTCACAGCCCCCTTGCCCCGTGCCCAATGGTGGGAACTATTCGCGGCCTACCACAAAACCGCAGCCAAAAAACGCTAAACGGCCAGCTCTACAAACGGGTCCCATAAGAGGGATTCAAAGTCCTGAATCTGATCGTCAACGACGACTATTCCTTCCTTTTCCAGCAATTCCTGCATTTGAGTGGGCGTTTGAAAATGGGCTTTCCCACTGAGCATTCCTATGCGATTGACTACCCGATGAGCGGGAATGGCCGGCTGCTGGCCATGGCTGGCATTCATGGCCCAACCCACCAAACGGCTGCTTTTTCCTGAACCCAAGTACCGCGCAATCAAGCCATAGTTGCACACACGGCCTTCGGGTATTTGCCTGACCAAGTCATAGACATTTTGATAAAATTCAGAAACTGCCATCTCCAAGCCACATTTTGGAACAAATTTTGTCAATACCCACGAGATTTGTTGCTTATGACGCGTAGAATTCTACTATTGACCGGCCTGATTTCAGGTTTAACCAGCTTGAGTCTTGATGCTCAGACCCCAAAAAAGAAGAAAAACGCCAGCCCAGAACCCGTGGTGGAAGCCGCGCCGGTCATAGAAGAGGAAGTGGTCGTACAAGAATTTGTTTCCAGTGAAGAATTTGTCGTCCCTAGTGTAGACCCCGTTCTGGACCCATACGCCAACTTAGTTAATCCTTACCAAGCTCCACGAACCAAACAAATCGTGAACGGAATCGGTGTATATCCCAAATTGAAAGACAGTGCCCAATGGAACGGCCGAGCGACAGGCACTTATTCGCTTCAATTTAAAATCAATGGCTTGCAACAAGGCGATGAGGTGTACCTGGCCGACCACCACATTGGTGGAAAGTACCTGCGCGACACCGCCTTTGTAGACAAAAAAGGCATAGCCACATTCACCGGAACTCAACTCTTGCAGCGCGGCATGTACCTATTTGTGCTGCCCCAAAAGCAAGGCTATTTCGAATTCATGATCGACGATGACCAAGAGTTCATGATCGAAACCGACACCGCCTTTTATACCGGAGAGTACTACCCCAACATGAAAGTGGTAGGTTCAGAGGAGAACCTTCGCTTTGTCAATTATCAAAAAGGCAAGACGGCGGTCATTGAGAAACTCATAGCCGTTGATGATCAAATGAAAATCGACACCTTGCCCGAGCAGAAAAAAGCGCTGGAAGAAAAGCGCCGGGAATTGCTGCTCGAAAAAGAGGGTTTTGATGTATCCTTCATCAAAAGCAACCCCAATTCATTGTTGGCTCGTTTCCTCTACAGCATGGTAGATGTGCCCTATCCAGAAGTCTACCCAAAAAATGAGAAAGGCGAGGCCGACAGCAGTTTCCCTTATCAGTGGTACAAGGCTCATTATTGGGACCACATTGATTTCAACGAAGAAGGTTTGGTTCGAATGCCCGTCAACATCATGAAGCAGAAAATGGATTTCTACTTCGACAAACTCATTTTACCCGACCCCGATAGCTGTATCCAAGTCTGCGAGTTTTTATTGTCTAAAACCGCCGGTACCGTAGAGATGGAAAAATACATCACCTGGTACTTGACCAACCGCTTTGAGTCTAGCAATATCATGGGCCAGGACAAGGTATTCGTTTATCTAGCCCTCAACACCTATTGCCGAGGCAAAGCCTGGTGGGCCGATTCCAACACCATCAGCAAGATGTGCGAAAATGCCTATCGCCGCGCCCACACGGTCATCGGCGAAAAAGCGCCTCCCCTTGAATTGCAAGACCAGAACGGCAACTGGGTCAATACATACAGCATTCAGGCCCCCTATACCATCATGATCTTCTGGGACCCCACCTGCGGCCATTGCAAAGAGGTAATGCCCAAGTTGGCCAAGATCTACGCCGAGAATAAAGACAAAGGCTGGAAAGTGATTGCCTTGAGTTCAGGTGACAAGCGACAGGAATGGATGGACTACTTGGCCGCCCATCCCGAAATGAGCGAATGGACCCACCTGATTCGCGACAAGGTGCAATCGGAGTTCATGAAGCAGAATCTGTTTGCCTACTATGTCATTGCCTCCCCCACCATCTACATTTTGGATGCCAACCGCAAAGTAGCCGCCAACCGAATTGATGTAGAAAAAATTGCTGAATTCATTGGCCATTTGGACGCCATTGAAAAGGCTAAGCAAAAGACTGAATAATTCCTTCAGAGGCACACCTCATCACCGCTACTCGGCGTGAGGCCAGCCTTCATCAACGCAATGCCCGGGGTATACACTCCGGGCATTCTTTTTTCAAATCGGCCCATAGCGTTCCTCCATACACCTTTAATCCGTATGTGTAAATAGGCCCAGAAAAGTAGGTACCGCCCGCTACGCGGGCGCCAATGGCTCCAGTAACACCGAAGTAACGCGCAAAGCGAACTGAAGCCAGAACAGACGCTTCAATGGGAATGATAAGCCCAGTGGAAAGTTCTCGTGCCTGCAAATCTTGTTGGGAATAGGCCCCTAATCCCAGTTGAGCAATGCCCCACCATTGCCAGCGCCATGAATCATGCAGGCGGTAATCCAAACTAGCCGACAGGTATCGGTATCGAAATTCAGATTGAGAATCGACACGAGTATAAGGGCAATGGTAATAGCCCAAGTATATTCCCGCAGGCCCTAGGTCCACACCGGCCCGAATCCCTTGAATGGTAACAGGCAAGCCAGCTACGTAGCTTCGACGTGAATCGAATCCGCCGCTGGGATAAGCCGGGTTATAGAGGGCTGACCTAAGGGTATCTCGCCAATGGCTCAGGGGCCAGAGGGAGTCAGACTGAGCCCATAATGACCCGCTTAGCCAACATGCCATTGTCAAAATCAGTCTTCGCATCGAGCCCTTCAAAGATAAATAGCCTTTAAATCCCCTCAGAGGGCGATATTCACAGCATGGTTAGACGACTATTGCTAAGCACAGGCCTTTGCCTATTGATGGCGGCTGCACAGGGCCAAAATTTCAAACCCTTGAATGGCGACTGGAGCCTCGAAGGCACCCTATTGTGGCAAACGGGATCAGCTCCTGTGCGCTTCAATGTGGAAGAAATCAAACTGCGCTATTTCAGCCTCAAATCCCAACACAACTGGGCCTATAGAGCACGCTTAGCCCCAACATTCTCCAAAGAGAGCAGTGCTGTAACCTTTGCCCCTTTGCAAGTGAGCGAACGCAACATCACCCAATACAGTCTTCAACTGGCACTGGGCCTTGAAAAGCACACAGGAAGCAACAATCGCCTTTCGGCCTATTATGGGGGAGAATTGGTCTTTGGTACCGACTATTCCGAATTTGACGCCACCAACACGCTTGACGGCCTGAACTTCACCGATGGAGCCCATTTGAATTCTTCCGTATCGGGTGGTTTTTCAGCCGGATTGGCGGCCTTGGCCGGCCTTGACTTCTATCCCGTCGAACGCTTGTTTTTGGGCATAGAAACTTCTCTGCTACTGGGCTTTCAACACCTTGGCTATCAACAATCATTCGTTGACTACAATGGGAAATTGACCACCAATGAGCAAAACTTAGGCACTCAAATGGGATTGCAATTGGGCAATCGCGGTGGCATTCGTCTAGGATTTCTGTTCTAAACCTAAGTCTGAATTCGGCGCTTTGGTTGTACCTTTGAGTAAACCATTGGTATGCAAACGGTACGTTTTGAAGGGCGAAATGCCCAATTTTTTTCCACTTTGCGTTCTCGCATAGATCAGTATTTCCAAGAGAACAACATTCGCCCTACAGGCAATTGGAATTTGTATCACAAGACTTTGGTTTTAGGGGCTTTGTTGATCAGCACCTACACCATTTGGGTATTCTTCAACCCCGGTCTATTGTGGGCGGACATACTACTGACGGCCCTTATGGGTATCAGTTTTGCCGGTATTGGCTTCAACGTCATGCACGATGGAGCACACGGTTCTTACAGCCAGAAAACTTGGGTAAACAACCTAATGGCCTATAGCTTGAACGTACTGGGAGGCAATGCCCATTATTGGCACGAAAAGCACAACGTTGCTCACCATTCTTTCACCAACATCAATGGAGTGGATGAAGACATTGATGCCGCGCCCCTCATGCGCATGAACACAGGTCAACCTCGCAAATGGTTTCACAAGTTTCAACACATCTATGTATGGCCCTTGTATTCTGTGGCCTACCTAGCTTGGATTTTCTATCAGGACTTCGTCAAGTACTTCAGCGGTAAAATTGCCGTTCGCGAAATGAAAGAAAAAACCAGCGGCTGGGGCCATGTGGCTTTCTGGGGCAGCAAAATCGCCTACATCGGCTTGTTCTTGGCTCTTCCCATCTACATGCTCGGTTGGCCCGTCGCCCTCGGCGGATACTTGTGCCTCTCTCTGACTACAGGCATCTTCATCACCGTCGTGTTTCAAATGGCTCATGTGGTGGAGAATATGGATTTCATCACGGGCAACGAAGAACTCACCACCGTCCCTTCTGATTGGGCCTCCCATCAGGTTCAAACCACCTCAAACTTTGCTACCAAGAGTCGTTTTTGGGCTTGGATGTTGGGTGGACTGAATTTCCAGGTAGAGCATCACTTGTTCCCTAAAATCAGCCACATTCACTACCCCAAACTGAACGAAATTGTCAAGAAAACCTGCGAAGAATTCCAGGTTCGCTATCAGGAATTCCCCACTTTCTTCTCGGCCATTCGCTCGCACATCGCTCATTTGAAAGCAGTAGGCCAAGCGGCCTAACGGACTACGGGACGCCTTCAAGCGAGCCCAGGCTACCCCATCTAAACAATCGCCCCTCAGGGCTGTTACTTGCTTGGGTTCATGCAGAAACTCATTAGCGCCATATGGAATCGTCCCTACCTTGGATTGATAGCCGCTCTTCTAGTGGTGGCAAGCGGCCTACCTACGGCCCATCGCATCGAAATCAGCGGTTCCCTGTCTGGTTTTGAAGCCAAACAAGCTACTATTTTTGAAGAAGCACAGCAATTCGATTCCTTGTTTGGCCGGGCCGATCAATTGATATTTGTGGGCCTAACACCCAATGGCCAAGCTGATTTTTGGAACGCTTGCGCCCAAATGGAACGCCGCTGCCGAAACGCCATTCCTGGTGCACGTGTTTGGTCACCCAGGGCCTTCGCCATTCGATATTTCAATCTGGCTGACCCTCAACGAGAACTTGGGCTGGACAGTCAATTGAGTCTGCTCAAAAGCCATCCCCAAATGGGCCGCTTTATTGCCGCTGACAAGCAATCGATTTTACTGCTGGTTCAACACAACCTTGAAAGCCTGCCAGACGATTTCATGGATCGGCTACTATCAGGCCTTCCTCCAGGACTTCAGGCACCCATTGTCTACTCCATACCCCAACTGGAAACGGCCATTCGAAACTCCCTGGTTCGCGACATTGTGCTCATTTGCTCCCTGATCTTTGTCTTGGTCATGGGCTATTTGGTCTGGGCCTATAAAAGCTGGAAAGTACCTCTATTTTCCTTGCTGGCCATGACCCCTAGCCTCTTGTTTGCCTTCTTGCTCTACGGCCTATTCAACATTCCCATCAATGTCATCACGGCTCTAGCCCTACCCGTGGTCTTAGTGCTCAGTTTATGCGACTCCGTGCACTTTCTTGGAGCCTTACAACACGAGGGTAGCCACCCCTCTTCCTTGATTCGTTTGGCCATTCCTTCACTGTTTAGCAGCTTGACTTCGGCGGCGGCGTTCTTCAGCTTCTTTTGGAGCGAAACGGCCAATATTCAACACCTAGGTCTGATTACGGGTACGGCCTTGATGGCTGAGTTTGCCTTGAGTTTCCTCCTGGCCCCCTTGTGGATGAAACACAGCCAAATCAACAGTTCTGCACCCAGCATTCTCCGCACCACCCTTGAACACTTCCAAACCCAAAAGCGCAGATGGACATGGGGATTTGCCCTGCTGGGAATAGGAGCGCTGTTGCTCATGCCCTCCTTGAGATTTCATTCTGACCCCGAAGCCTTTTACCCAAGAGGGGAAACCATTACTCAGGCACACGAACACTTCAATCGCCAATTTCAATCTCAAAAATCCTTTAGCCTATGGATGAAAAATCCCGACAACAACGCCGACTTCTTGGAAACCTGCCAAAGATTCTGCCGGCAATGGAAAGGACAAGAAGGCCTTATCAGCGTCCAGTTACCCCTTGAGCAAGGCGAGTGGAACGAAGGCTTGCCTATCCCAATGCCCGAGCTCCAAATAAAAAGCCCTGCATCGCCCTATTATGACCAAGAGCAGCAGGTGTATAAAGCTGATTTCACTTTTGAATCGACTGAGCACCTTTTGGCTCTGGTTCGCGATTCCTCGTTTCAATCGCAGCTTAAAGGCTTGGGTTTCCCCGCCTACACGCATAGCGGTGTTCTGCTATACGAATACATCAACCAAGATTTGGCCCGTTCGCTTTTCAAAAGCCTAGGCACCTCCGGCTTGGCCATTGTTTTCATACTCTGGCTACTCACTCGAAGTTGGAAACAAGCCCTCATCGGCCTTGTGCCCAACCTGTTGCCCTTGAGTGCTGCAGTATGGGCCTTTACCTTGCTAGGGGTTGACTTGAATCTGATTACCGCTATCACAGCCGTAGTATGCCTTGGGCTATTGGATGACGATACCGTTCATGTATTGTACAGGCGAATGATCCTCAAAGAACCTCTGGGAGGCCTGGAACATTCCATGTTGGATTCAGCCATTTTGCTCAGCCTGGGTTTCGGGCTATTTGCTTTTTCTCGGTTTTACCCCACACAGGTATTTGGCGCAGTAAGCGCGCTAGTCTTTGTGGTTGGAATATTGGGCGAGTTGACTTTTTTCCAGCAGGTGCTGGATCGATTTGGGCGAAAAAATTAAGCCAAACTGGGTTGACCCATTGATTTCATCCAACGAATGTGGCTAGCCACGGCTTGCCCAAACTTGGGGTATTCCTTGTACTCTACCCCATATTTATCAGCCACTCTGCGAAGAATTTTGTTGATTTTCGGATAGTGCACATGCGAAATCTGCGGAAACAAATGGTGCTCTACTTGAAAATTCAGCCCTCCGGTAAACCACTTGGCAAAAGCAGACTGAGTACTGAAATTCGAGGTTGTCATCAACTGGTGCACAGCCCACTCATTGGGCATTTTAGTCTGATCGGGCTCAATGGCTTCCAAGTCAGCAAAATGGCAATGCTCAACGGCATGGGCCAATTGGAAGACCACTGAAAGCAATATGCCCAAGGCCACGTGTAAAACGACGAAACTCATAATACCCCAGAACCAACCCAACACATAGACGGGAATGGCAATATAGACCAGGGCATAGGTAATTTTTGTTACCCAAAACAGAATATGTTCATAGGTGCCCATTTTGGGCATAACACGCTCATTCACTTCGCCTTTGAAATACTTGATCATGTCGTTGCCAAACATCCACCAGATGGTAGAAATTCCATACAAACCGAACATGTACACATGTTGAAACTTATGGGCAGGTTTAAATGGCTGAGACTCACAATGGCGCAATACAGGGCTCTTGGCAATGTCATCATCTATGCCATCGATGTTGGTCCAAGTATGGTGCAAAACGTTGTGTTTGAATTTCCAGATGTGCGCATCGCTTCCCAACAAATGCATACTGTGGCTCCACAATTTATTCACCCAAGGTTTGCTCGAATAAGACCCGTGGCAAGCATCGTGCATGACATTGAATCCCATGAAGGCATGCAATACTCCAATGGTTAAGAATAACAACATGATTACCCACATCGAAAACCCTCCAAAAAGAGCCAAACCATAACACAAGGGAACCGCAATCAATACAAATGCTGTTTTGCTCCAAAGTGTCAAATTACCAAACTTGCTGATGTTCTTAGACTGAAAATAAGCCTCAACTTCCTTTCTCAGCTCGGCAAAAAACTCGTTGCCATTATTCGCGAAACCTATGGTGCGTGTCTTCGTCATAAAAGGGTAAATATAGTACCGAAATAGAATGGAAAACAAGCGTTAAGCCTGTGTTTAAGCTTTGCTTGAAAACCTTATACGCGGTATAAAACGGCCCGTTTTACCCTGATAGTCTAAGTAGGCCGAATACTTCTCAGCGCTTATACCCTCGCTAAAATCTGAACTCCCCTTAAACAAACCTATCAACAAGACACAGCCCGCGATGCTCCAGTTCACCCAAGTTCCACCAGCGTAGGCCGAAAACAGGTAAACCACAATCCAAATCGCTTGTTCAGCCGCATAATTCGGGTGCCGCACCCAACGCCACAAGCCCTTGTGAACAAAACCCAGTTCAAAACCATCATTCAGCTCTTCTCCTGCCGCCTTTCTTCTGTGTTTCTCCGTTTGATAATCATACTGCTGTTGATCGGCTACAAACTCCAGCACCAATAATCCTAAGAAAAGCACAGTCAACCCGGCATCAAACCAAGTCAAAGCCCCCAAATCGGCTTGCCAAATAGCGAAGACAGGTAGGGTAAAAAGTAAAATTAAGGCATTTTGGTAGCCGCAAATGAATAGCAGATTGAAAGCGGTCCAAACCCAAGAGCGATTCAAGGGGGCCTTGGCCCTCAGTATTGCCCATCGATAATCTTCCTCCCCTTTCCAAGGCAGCAAGGAATAGCCTCCTCGGCGGTAAAAATTATAGGTCAATCGAACGGCCCACAACGTCACCAAACTAGCCACTAAGGCCATTCTCATCCAACCCTGACATAAAGGATCTTGAGCGGCCTTGTAAACCAAAAACCAGGCATACACAGCCGGAACAATGCTCCATAATTTGTCAACTTGAGAATTGTTCCCCGTTAATTCACCCACTATAAAGCACCACCACATAACCCCTTGGCATATCCACAATACCTGAGAAAAGGCTTCTTGTTGAGGCAATGTCAGTGGCAACCACTGGATTTTTAATGCCAACAAACCAAAAGCGGTCAAAGCCGTCATAAATAGAGTCGAAATGACTTTTTGCCAAGGCGAACCGAAAGAAGTCTGTCGTTCTGATTTCATGTTTTTATCATTGTCAATCAGCGCAATGCGTCGAAAAGACCAAGGCAAGTTCCCGAATTATTTTCAAATTCTACAACAATCTTTGCGCAATGCTCACTTCTGCCTATTTTTGCAACCCCGAAATGGACCAAAAGCAAAATCTGAGGCCCATATCAGGAACGGTGTCGTAGCTCAGTTGGTAGAGCAAAGGACTGAAAATCCTTGTGTCGACGGTTCGATTCCGCCCGACACCACGAAAAGGCCCCCAATCGGGGGCCTTTTTTTTATGGGTTTCAATTTGCCGACACCATTCCAGGTCTTCAACGAAGCGATTAGCGTCACACTTAGTGGACCATTTGCCTAAACGCTATACAGAATCAGTCTACCCTTTTAAATCCCGACCTTTGCCGCATGGATCAGCCCCTTTGCCCAAACTGCGGTTATGAATACCCCTATGAATTGGAAGAGAATCTTTGGAATTGCCCCGATTGCGAACACCAATGGAATCCAGCTGAGGCCCCTATCGAAGAAGAATTGACGGCCATAGACGCCAATGGCAACCCATTAAAAAGCGGAGATTCTGTCATTGTTGCCAAAGATCTACCCGTCAAAGGCGCACCCAAACCCATCAAAGCGGGCACCAAAGTAGCCAACATTAGAATCGTGGAGGGCGATCACAACATCGATTGCAAGATTCCAGGCTTTGGGTCTATGGCCCTAAAAAGCGAATTTGTCAAGAAAGCCTAATTCCAAGCCTAGGCAAGAGCTTATTGATCAATAAGCCCAGTCCCAACCTCGTCGGCGGGCTTCCGCCAACAACCGGGCATCGTATTCGTAGATGTCACAGTGATAGGAATACGCCCCAGACAAAGCGTCATACCAAGCACAACGATAATCAAACAATACGGGCACAGGCTCTTCCAACATGATTCTCACAGGCTCGGCTCCGCTAAAGGTATCCTTTTCGCTTCGCTTGCTCTCATCGTACACCACTTCAGGAATGCGCTGCTCATCGGGCTTATTAAAGGCCAGTAAAAATCGAGCCATTTCCAAGGGTTGTTCAAGGCGAACACAGCCGTGACTGACCCAGCGGTAACTATAGCCAAAGGCCCTTTTACTAGGAGTGTCGTGCATGTAAATGCTCATGTCATTGACGATGTTGAACTTCATCAACCCCAAGGCATTGTGAAGGCCCGGTGTCTGGCGAAAAAAGAAGGGTATGCGCTCAGGATTGAGCCGTTTCCAATTCACCGTTGAATCAGGCACGACTTTGTTGCCCTTCACCAACTCATAGTGGTGTTTTTTCAAGTATCCAGGATCTTTTCGCACCGCCGGATACAGTTCTTTTTCCCCAATACTCGTAGGGGCTACCCAATACGGATAGGCCAAAGCATAGTTGACAATAGACAACATCTGTGGCGTTCGCATATCGGTTTCCTTGTCTGGCCTTCGGCCTGAACAGGTGTTGAAACTCACCAAGGAATCAGCCGAAACTAGATTTACCCTAGCCGCGGCCAAGTTGACCCAAACAAAACGATCACCCAACACGAATTGATGCATCCACCTTTGGCGCTCCAAAGCCAGCGCCAATTTTTGCAGCTTTCGTGAACGACCCAAGAACAACATCTCATCGCTCTCAAATCCCAACTTGCCATCTTCGATGTAGCCTTTCTGACGCTGCCATCGCTGCAATTGAAACTTGAGTTCAGGCGTAAAGCGAACCGATCGGTCTCGATAAAATCCAAAACCCAACTCATGCAGTCGAGCCTTTACCAGAGGCAATCGATCCGAACTATCACCTTCTACCAAGGTATTCAAGAGAGGGCCCTCTGGGCTCACAAAGGTATCCAGTGACTCAGCATAGACCTCCTTAAATTGAAGCACCAAGCCCTCGTAAATGCTATCTTGAAACCCGCGCTTGTACAGGTCACGGATGCGCAAACCCGAAATGCTATCCAGGTAATTATCAGGTCGTTTGAGCACCAAACTTCGGCGCTTGAACACCACCAAATGATCAGCTGGATTAAACATACCCCAGTCCAGCCACTGCTTACAAGCCAAGACTGCATGAGACAAGGCCACATCAATCAAAAGGGCCGTCTTGTTGTCAAATCGAAGGCTGGTATCGGAAAAATCAGGCTGATGAGAGAGAAAATTCAACAGGAGTCTATCTACAGGAAAACCCTCATAGCGCAGGCTATCAAAGAGGGTAAACACCATGTCCCGAAAGCCCGGTTCCTGCACATATCGAAGCCCCCAAGTACGGGTAAATTCATTCTCCAACATGAAAGCAACGATCTGGGAATCTAACAAGAGGGAGTCAGCCAAAACAGCCAGTGCCGGCTCCACCATTCCCGGCCAAGAATCAGGATCCATTTCTTCGATTTCTTCTACCTGAACTTCTGGAGGAAGGGCTTCTCGTTCCAATTGTTTCCAGTATTGCCAAGTCGCGACAGAGGCTACCGCAAGCAGAACAAAACCAACAAACCGTTTGAATTTCATCGAATTGAAACAAATATAGGGCGTCTGTTCGGGGAGCCTTTGGCGATTTATGCAGAACTTTGGAAAGTGTCGTTTCGCATTTTCTGCCTGATCCTCCTCCATGCGCCTCTCTTACTCAGGGCGCAGGACAGCTTATATGCGGAGTGCTGGAACAACAGCCAACTTTTCCCTTACATAGGCCAAGCCGTCCAGGCTCGCGACTCCTTTCAAGTCTGTTTGAATTTCGACACCAGTGCCCTGTTTCACAAGCCTCACAAGGGCCCAATCATGTCGGCCTTTGGGCCCCGGCGCGGCCAGTTGCACAAAGGGCTTGACATTACCCTGCAGGTGGGAGATTCTGTATTCAGCATTTACGACGGTCGGGTGCGTTATGCGCAATACAACACCGGCGGATACGGCAAGCTCATTGTCATTCGCCACCCCAATGGAATGGAATCGTATTACGCCCACTTGAACGACATTTGGGTCAGCCCCAACCAAGATGTAAAAGCCGGAGAATGCATAGGCACAGGGGGGCGCACGGCGATTCGCAACAGCCCCGCCCATTTACACTTTGAAATGCGCTTTCAAGACCACCCCTTGAACCCCGAAGAATTAATCGACTGGGAAACAGGACTAGCCCTTAACGATACCGTATGCCTGACGGCTCACAGCTTGCGATTCCCAGCCTATGGCTCTGGAGTATACGGCCGATCGACAGCCCCTTCTAGTACCCAGCCTGGCCAGACCTCCTCTAAGGTTCATATAGTCAAAAGTGGAGACACCCTATACGGTATAGCCCGTCGATACGGAAGCAGCGTGGATGCCATTTGTCGATTGAACGGCATTCGAGCAGAATCCCTCTTGCGCATTGGTCAAAAGATCAACATTCCTTAGCCTTGAATAGGCTCAATTGGATTCACGAGCCGCGATGCCCTCAGCAGCAGCCCAGGCCGTAGTCCAGGCTGCTTGAAAATTGTAGCCTCCGGTCATTCCATCAATATCCAACATCTCTCCAACGACCCAAATTCGCGGGTATTTGCGTAGAGAACCATCCTTATCGAGTTCGGATAGAGCCACTCCTCCAGCGGTCACAAACTCCTCCTTAAAAGTGGTTTTCCCCTTACAATGGGCTTGATAATTGACCAAATTTTCAATCAATCGCCGTTGCTGCGTTGGTCCCAATTCGCTCCATTTGCTATGCTCAGCTTTGCCCAACTTTGAAAGAATAAAGGCAAACAAGCGGGCAGGCAATCCAAAGGGTACGGCATTCTTCAACTGTTTGTCGGCATGTGTCTGCGCATGAAGGCGCAGAGAATCCATGCAACTTTGCTCACCCCATTCAGAGCCTAAAAAGTTGATGTGCGCCGTAAAGGTATACTCTCTCTGGGCCAGCTCTCGAGCTAAAAAAGCACTGGCCTTAAGTATGGCTGGACCCGAAAGTCCCCAATGGGTAATCAACAGTGGCCCGTCAAAACGCCGTTTATCACCTTGCATCCAAACTCGAGCCTGTGGCACCGACAAACCACTCAAGGCCTGCAGTTCTGGATCCTGTACTTGGAAGGTAAACAAAGAGGGCACGGACGGTACGCGAGTAAGCTCCAGGCCTTTCAGTGGCTCCCATACCGACTCCTTATGGACACCACCCATAGCCAATACAACATAGCGGGCTTCCCATTTCATCTCACCCGATGCCGACTTTAGGCTGATCTGGCATTCCTCATCTCCAGATGTTAACGCCAACAAGGCATGAGATCGAAATATTTGAATGCCCGATTGTGAAGCACGACGCTCAAACAAGTCAATGACCGCCTGTGAGGTATTTTGACGGGGGAACATGCGACCATCGGCCTCTGCCACTAGATCCAAACCCGCTTTTTGGAACCACTCTTTGGTGGCTTGGGGGCCAAATCGCTGGAATAAGGTTTTCAGATGGGCGGCACCACGGGGGTAGCCTTCCAAAAACACCTTGTTACGGGTCTCTCCATTGGTCACATTGCATCTACCGCCGCCGCTGACTTTGACTTTGCTCAAGGTCTTGTTGCTTTGCTCCATTATAGCAATAGACCACTCGGGCTTTTGCTCAGCCAATTGAAGGGCACAGAAATAACCAGCTGCTCCCGCTCCAACCACTACCGCATCCCACTTAGTCTTCATGTGGCTCGTCTTGACCCTGAGGTTCTACTTCCAAGATGGGTTCGCTTCGATAGGGTTCTGGCAGGCGAATGCTCTTCAAATGAACGATGTAATTGGCTTCAGAAGGGTGCTGAGAATGACCGGTTTTATAGCCCCACCATTGCAAGAAATAATAGGCATCACCCCCTACCCCAGATTCGGCAAATTCTTCAAATTTTCGGTTCCACAAAACCTGCATATAATCCAAACAATCCAGCCAATGATTGAAATGCCGGTATTGGCTGCGGCTTTGCTTCAGGCCGAATAAATTGTTGTAGTTGACACAAAGACCGCTGCGAAGGTGACCCGTTTCCCAAACAGCAATGCGCCAAACCACATCAGGGGCACAAAAGCCACGCGAAACCAAGCTGTCGTAAAGCTCTACTTCAGAGGGCAGGGAGGATTGGGCCTTAATCGAGCCCGAAAAGCCGCAAAGCAACACCAACAAGACGGAGCGCAACAAGCTCATCGCACGCGCAGGCGTTGTCCCGGGCGTATCAAGGTCCCTTTCATGCCATTGAGGCGCTGAATTTTCTCGACCGAGGTGTTGTACTTGCGCGATATGGACCACAGAGATTCGCCCGAACGAACGGTGTGGTACCGAGCGGAACTGCTTTTTGCGGAATAAGTCGGTGCTGGGGCCGGCATCTCATATACCTTGGGGGTCACAACCAATGAATCAGCACCGGGATTGGCCTCGAGGTAATTCAGCGTATTCATGATGCTGTGGTGCACAAATCCCCCTTTGAGTCGGTAACCCTTCCAAGTCAAATGAATGTTATCACTCAAGGCATAGCCATCTGAACCCCACTGGCGAATAGTCCCCAACCCACCTGATAAATCGTACCAGTTCCAGAACACACAGTCATGCTCCCGAGCCAGCTCTTGCATGAGATCGCGAAACTCAACACCCGCCGTGATGATTCTCCCTTTGTAATATAAATCTTGGGTGGTCGTCAACACGATGACCACATTGGGATTCAAGACCCGGAATGAATCAATGGCGCGGGCCACGGTTTGACGGACTTTGGGATCTACGCGGTTTGTGTACAGGATGTTGTTGGTACCAAAGTCCAAAAACACCATATCGGGCTCCAACGCTTGGGCCTGGGCGGGCATGGCTTTTAGGCGCAAAACCGACTCCATAGGGGCCGCGCCCACACCTAAGGAGTGGTATACCAATCCGCCGGCATTGGCGTACTCGAAGTTCATTCCGTAGAAGGTAAATCGAACCCCGCTATCGCCGGGATTGGTCAAGCGAATGTTGACGTGCTCGATTTCGCCCTCGTATTCCAGGGCGTAGTAGGGAACCTCGCGGAACAAGTCGCGTTTTGCCTTATCAAATACGTATTGAGCCTCGTTGATGTGCACCTCGAAATCGGGTGTCCACTCGTTGTTATCAGCCAAAATCCAAATGATGTGCTTTCGTTCTTGAAGCGGCGATTTGAAGTCCCAATGCAAAGAAGCTTGCAACTCCTCGCTTTGAACGGTCATACCCATGACTCCGAGCGGCAAGACGGGGCGTGACATGAAACTTTTGGCGTATTTCCAAGTACCTTCTTTGGTCGATTTATAGTTGATGGAGGAATAGGTATTGGCGGCGCCGTAATTGAACACCAGGCCTCTGCCGGCATCTCCGAATTCCTCTTGCAAAGCCGCTCTGGCTTCGGTCACCAATACCTCGGCTTGAACATGGCTAGCCCCGTAGTGAAAAATCACCGCACGATCGCTTTGAGCCTTTCGAAACACCTCCTGTAACTGATGGCCGGTTTGCTCCGAAAAGAACTGAAAATAACTGAAGGAAGTATCCAAACGCAGACTGGCAGGAGCATCGGCATAGAACTGAGCCTTAAGGGACGTGGCCAGAACCATCACAAACAAACCTACCGCACGAACGAGCATCCTGTTCATAAGGCAAAAACGATACCAAGCTCCACTCTTAACCATTGCTATCGTTTTCTAAGGGTTCAACAGGCAAGACGGCCGCTGGGCGGCTGCTATCGCTTTGGGGCATGGGTTGCCCTTGTGTATCAGCGGGAAGGGAATCTCCATGAGTAGGGCGCGGGCGCATACCCACTCCTCCTTCGCCCAGTTTCCGCATCATATGTATGGTGCCGTTTGACATAGCCCCGTACATACCCAAGGCAAAAATCAAATCGTCGATTTCCTCCTGGGCAATGATGTCCAACATGATGTGTTTGGAATAGCGAAAATCAAAGACCCAAATCTCTTCGTAGTGCGAGATCAAATAGACCGAAAATGCGTTGCCCATAGAATTCTTTACCACAGCCGCCTTCTTACCGTTTTTCACTCCGGTACTGATTTTTACCAAGGGAGCATCGCCACAGATAAAGGTCATGTAGCAGGAAGAGCCTTGAAAACCATCACAGAATACCGAAGATTTGATGGGATTGGCCAATCCGCTTTCACCGAAGCGAACGGCAGTCGACTCTACCTTGGGCTTGAAATATTCAAAGGTATCGGCATGCTCTCTAACGGAAGCATCACGCGTAATGGCGTACAAAGAACCCAAGAAACCAGTCTTGACCTTGCGGGTCATTTGCTCTAGCGGAACGGGAGTCAATCCAGCCGCCTTGCAGAAAGAAACATACCCGCAGTAGGCCCCACGAGCCGTCCAGTGGTGATCGCTTCCAAAGAAGAGCTTTTGGTCCTGCTTGAGCGTCATTTCTCCCATCACATCACAAAACAAAGGGCCATTTAAGTTATCGCGAATGGCGTCTAGGGTAGCCTTGTTGCGGTGGTAGTAACGGCGGTATTTCTGAACCGGAATGAAGGCCGAAGACAAGGGTGCTACGCAAGAAAAGACACGCGTGTGACCTTGCAACTTCTCGGCATATTCATTGAGCATTTTCGCAAATGAGGGACTCATCGCGGGGTTGCCGCTGTTCTGAGTATAGACCGCCCCGTCGATGATCAACATCTCCCCAGAATAAGACTCATCAAAGTCATTCAGGTAGTTCATTCGGGCGGTATCACTTCCCGCTTTACTGGTGTCAATGGGCTCTCGCTTGGCCGGTTTGACCACCACTTTGTGCTCGCGCACCGCGGGGTGTACACCCCAAGCGTACTTGACACCATCCGCCCAATGCAAGACCTCTTCTCGGCTCGGCAAGTGATCATCAAAGTAGTCGTCGACCGCGGCGCCGTAGGCGCCGCTGGTCCAGTCCTCCCAAGAAAAGGAAGGCCACTCCGCCAACTTGCGTTTCTCATCCATACTAATTGACTGTTTCTCGCCAATAAGCATGGCGATGGGCACAGCCAAAAGGGCTAAGAAAACCAGGGGTGTATAGAATTTGGAAGCCTTCATCTTAGAAACGGAAATAAATAAAGGGGTTATAGGTATCGCCCACCAAAAGGACGGTTGAAACCAACATCATGGCAATGACAGCCGGCAAACTCAACCATTTGTATACGGGCTGAAGACGTTGTTCCGCTGAAGGGAAAATCTCATCCCAGGGAATGCAGAGTAAGATGGCCAAGCCCAGCAGGAAACAATGATTGTAGAGATCCAGGACCATGCCCTCGCTTAAGGCCGTGCGACCGTAAAACAAATGCCTCCAAAATTCTTGCAATTGCCCAAAATCAACGTAATAGAAGATGGAGCGACTGAATACAATGAGAATTAAGGTATAGATGTGCTTGAGGAATCGCGGTGTTTTGTTCAACACAGGCATGGAATACTTCTCGATGAGCATGAAAACCCCGAAGTACAAACCCCACATCACAAAATTCCATGAGGCCCCATGCCAGAGTCCCGTAAGGGCCCAAACTACGAAAATGTTGCGGTCTTGCATGCGGCGGTTCCCTCCCAAAGGAATGTATACGTAATCCCTAAAAAAGCGGCCCAGAGAGATGTGCCAACGGCGGTAGAAATCGGCCACCGAAATGGCCGCATAGGGATGCCGAAAGTTCTCCTCCAATTCAAAACCAAACATGCGAGCCAAGCCAATGGCCATATCCGAATAACCCGAAAAGTCGAAATAGAGTTGAATAGAAAACAGCGTTATACCGATCCAAGCATCGGGCGAAGTAAGGTCCATCAATTGGGCATCCAGGTACTTTCCGACCAGGGCCCCCGTAGCGTTGGCAATGAAGACCTTTTTGAACAATCCGAAGGCAAATCGGTTGACGCC
>JBJOHK010000148.1:0-2745 GCA_046047755.1 Bacteroidota bacterium
TTTTTTATGATCCATTTTTGCCGATCTGCTTTGTTCAATGCCAAACGCAATCGACGCTCTTCCAATTGATTGGACAATACTTCTTCTCGTGCCTGTTGAAGCAAAACATTGTTGGGTTCAAAATCACTAAACACCTGATACATCAAGCGTGATGAAGATTGCAAATGCCGATTTTTTACAGGCTTATTTTGGGTTCCTTTGAACAGCAAGCCGCCGATAACCGCGATATCAGCAAATCTTCGCTGGCACATGAGCGAATAATTGGTTGATTCCTGCAAATCGCGGGTCAAGTTTTGCGTGCTAAACAAATCGAGTTCCAACGCTTCTTCCAAGGGAATGGGGTCAGAACTGAGCAGCTCAAAACCATAATCGTTCATGGCAATCGAATAGGTTTGAGCCGATATCTGGCTCAATCGATAAGCCAACAGCATTCCCATTCCCTCATTCACCATGCGGCCCTCGAATGGAAAAACAAACAAATGGTGACCCTCTCGGCTTTCAAACAACTCTATGAGTAGTTCCTTGCTTGAAGGAATGGCACTGCGCTCCTGCTGAATTTCAAATAGACCCTGCAACATTTTTATTTCGGGGTCAGTTGAAGATTGCCAAGTCTCTAGTTTGCTTTGAATCACGATTGAAAGCTCGCTGCTTAGGCTCATGCGGCCGCCCATCCAACTGGGCACAACCGCCTTCTTCTTTTTGCTTTTGCGAACCACTGCAGTGTTTCCGTCAATGCGCACAAACTCAAGTACTCGACCGGCAAAAACAAAGGCGTCACCTTCTTTGAGCTTGGATAGGAAGTATTCCTCCATGGAACCCAGGGTACTTCCTGCTTGAAGTTTCACCCAAAGTGTTTGATCAGCGGCAATGGTGCCGATGCTTTGCCGATGCATCATGGCCAATTTGCGGCTTATGACCTTATATCGGTCTTCCACCCAGGTGATTTTCTTGTATTCATCGTAGGCCTCTAGGCTTGGGGCACCAAACACCAACGAACGAATCATATCATCGAATTCCTCTCGGGTTACGGAGGCAAAAGCATGGGTGCTGCGAATTTCGGCAAAGGCCCAGTCGGGTTGTAAGCCTTCACCCACAGCCAGAGTCATGAGGTATTGCATGAGCACATCCATGGCGCGCAAAACAGGAACTCTGGACTCGATTCGCTGTTCAGATACGGCTTGTTTGAGGGCCGCAGCTTCGAGCAGCTCCAGCGAATGGGTAGGCAAGAAATGAATGTCTGAGACTTCTCCTGGGCCATGACCGCTGCGGCCCGCCCTTTGTAAGAATCGAGCTACTCCTTTGGGGCTACCGATCTGTATGACTCGGTCAACGGGGCGAAAATCAACCCCTAAGTCCAAACTAGAGGTACACACCACCGCTTTTAAACTGCCATCGTGTAGGCTGTTTTCCACCCAATCGCGTACTTCTCGAGTGAGAGACCCGTGGTGTAAGGCCATGCGGCCTGCTAGACTGGGGTTGGCCTCTAAGAGTTGCTGATACCAGACTTCGCTTTGGTTGCGGGTATTGGTGAATATGAGTGTAGTTTTAGCCTCTTCAATCAAGGGAATTACCTTGGCCAACAAAGCGGTTCCCATATGCCCAGACCACGGGAAACGGTCTATGGTATCAGGCATTATGGTGTGCACTTGAATGTCTTTTTGAATATCTGCCTTGACCTGAGCACCCTTGCGGCCAGGCCCCAAGAACACCCGATTGGCCTCTTCCAAATTGCCAATAGTAGCTGAAATGGCCCAAGTTTTTAGCGTGGGTCTGATTCGTCGCAAGTAGGATAGAGCCAACTCTACCTGCACCCCGCGCTTAGACCCCAACAATTCGTGCCATTCATCGCAGACCACGCATTCCAAGTGCTTGAAAAAGTCAGAGGCTGAAGCGCTGGCTATCAGCAAGTGAAGCGATTCTGGAGTGGTGATCAACACCTGCACCCCTTGGGTTTTGATTTTTTGTCGTTCAGCCGCCGAGGTGTCACCGGTACGCAAGGCTACCGTGAAATTCAAGTCCAACTCTTGGGCGGCGGCATCAATGGCCGAACGAATGTCCTTGCTCAAAGCTTTGAGCGGGGTTATCCACAGTAAGAAAAGACCCTTATTATGAGTGCGTAACTTAGCGTCTATCAGAGCAGGAAGAGCCAAGGCGAAGGTCTTGCCACTGCCGGTAGGGGCATTCAATAGACCACTTTTTCCTTTGAAATAATGCTCAGCACAGTCTTCTTGAAAGCGGTGCCCGTGCCACTTGCGGGATTGAAACCAATGGTTCCACAGGGGTTTCCAAGAAGGAGAATCGATGGCCATGAGACTTGTAAGTAAACAAGCAAAAGCGAGAATTTGTTGGGAGAATTAAACTTCACGAGGGCTAAAAGCATCCTATTTAAGATGAGAAAATTAATGATGATAGGCCTGCTCGGCCTAGCCCTGGTGACTGCCGCCAGCGCCCAAGAGCACAAGAAAAAGAAACCTACTTCTTGTGATAGCAGCCAATGTTCGCAGCCTCGAGAAGCTATGGGAGGACCTCAAAGGGCAGAAATGAAAATGAACCGACAGTTGGCACACATGGATTCTATTTTGAATTTAAGCGAGGAACAAGAAGCCCAAATTCAAGAGCTGAACCGCCAACACAGGGAAGCCATTCAAAAGCTGAACCGGGAACACAAAATGGCCATCAAGGCTATTCTAACTCCTGAACAGCAGGCCATTATGAAAGCCCAGCGCCAGGCTATGCGTGAACAAC
>JBJOHK010000149.1:0-2801 GCA_046047755.1 Bacteroidota bacterium
TTATTTGAATAGCGCCACTAGGACCGTATGCAAATGTCTGAGGCATGAGGTGAGTCATGGACAAACTGCCCCATGCTCCACCCATGATATTGGGATCGCTGTAATAAGCACCTAAACCCATAGTCACACGAGTATCGGCTGAGGTTCCCGTTGGAATCAAAGGATCTCCAGGATCGTGGTAACGGAGCCCTTGCCCATCCAACTCTTTGGTCAACGAAGTGAAATCAACACCTAAACGAACATTGGCGCCACTAGACAAATTGTATGCCCCTGCCAATCCAAATTTCATATAAGTATTGTTCTCATAAGCCACTTGATCACTGATGAAACCTGCATAAACACCACCTATATCGATAGTATTGCCTTTGAGTTTCATACGCAATGGAGCTGTAAATCCAGCACCCGTGGTCTTGGGTGCAATGTTTCGTGCAATATTATCAGACACTGGCAAACCGCTCTGGGTCTTGATGTACGGAGATTCATCGTCGTATCCTAACCACTGTTGGTGGGTAATCGCATTCAAACAAAACTGACCGGAAGCTCCCGCATAAGCAGGATTGTACAACACTTTATTGAAAGTAAAGTGCGTATACATCGGGTCTTGCTGTGCCACTAGAGGAAGTGCACCTAAGCCCGCGATTAGCATTGCCGTTTGGATAAAGAAATTCTTGCGCATGCAGTATTCGTACTATAGCCGAATAACAAAGAAACCGCAATCAGAGGGATTTCCCAAATATTTCCTCTCTCTGTCCAATTAATTTGAAATTCCCATGAAGCTTGGTATTCTCGAAATGCTGCAAGGTGGAAAAGTGCCCGTTTTCTGTGGATTTGTGTCCACTCACTGTCCCCTATCCTTGTATTCTATTTAAGACAGATTTATGGCAGATATATTGGTCATTGATGACGAAGCCCCTATCAGAGAAACGCTTAAGGAAATTCTGGAGTACGAGAACTTCAACGTTACCCTAGCCGAAGATGGCCAAAAAGGCTATCAATACATTCAGAAAAACGACTATGATGTCGTGTTATGTGATGTAAAAATGCCCGGAATGGACGGGATGGAAGTTTTGGAGCGATCACTGGCGCTGAAGCCCGAATTGCCTTTTGTCATGATTTCCGGTCACGGAAATGTAGAAATGGCCATTGATGCTACGAAAAAAGGAGCCTTCGATTTCATCACTAAGCCACCCGACCTCAATCGCTTGCTCATTACCCTGCGCAATGCCATTGAACGAACTGATTTGGTTACGGAAACCAAAGTGCTGAAACGAAAAGTCTCGAAAACCTTTGACATCATTGGAGAGACTCCCGCGATTTCCAAAATCAAGGAAACCATTGAAAAGGTAGCTCCCACTGAAGCTCGAGTACTCATCACAGGTGAAAACGGAACGGGTAAAGAGCTCGTAGCACGCTGGTTGCATGAAAAAAGTGCGCGTTCAGCCATGCCTTTAATTGAGGTTAATTGTGCCTCCATCCCTACCGAATTGATCGAAAGTGAATTGTTTGGCCACGAGAAGGGTGCCTTCACCTCTGCCATCAAGCAACGCATTGGCAAGTTCGAACAGGCTCATGGCGGTACCTTGTTTTTGGATGAAATCGGAGATATGAGCATGGCCGCTCAAGCCAAGGTATTGCGCGCCATTCAAGAAGGTAAAATCACCCGTGTGGGAGGCGACAAAGAAATCAAAGTCGACGTTCGCATTGTGGCAGCCACCAATAAGAATCTGCTCGAAGAAATCGAAAAAGGGCAATTCAGAATGGACTTGTACCATCGTTTATCGGTGATTCTGATGCATGTACCCACCTTGAACGAAAGAAAAGAAGACATCATTCTGATCGCGGAACACTTCTTAGAGGACATATGTGCTGAAAATGGTTTGGCCTTAAAAACATTCACACCTGATGGATACGATGCACTGAAAGAAGTGAATTGGACCGGAAATATTCGCGAGCTTCGAAATGTCGTAGAACGACTGGTTATTCTTTGCGGAGAGGCCATTAGCGGCGAAGATGTATATATGTACAGCAACCCTGCTCAACGCGGTGCAGATCCATTTGGAGTGGTCGATGAATACCAAACCTTGCAGGAATTCCGTGATTGGGCTGAAAAAGTTTTCATAGAAAGGAAGCTGATTCAAAACGGTTGGAATGTGGCTAAAACTGCCTCTGAAATTGACATTCAGCGCAGCCACTTGTACAATAAAATCGATAAATACAACCTCAAGCGCCGCTAAAATGGTTGCCCAATGCCTAACCCTAGCAGCGAAGGCGGCTGAACTCTTGTCAGCAGGTCAACTGGTGGCAATTCCGACAGAAACGGTATACGGATTAGCGGCTAACGGCTTGAATGACCAGGCCGTAGCCCGAATATTCGAAGCTAAAAATCGTCCGTTTTTTGACCCCTTAATACTTCACGTTGCCAGTATCGCGCAAGCAAAATCACTGTGCCAAACTTGGCCCGACGAGGCGGAAAAACTTAGCCAAGCCTTTTGGCCTGGCCCGTTGACTCTCGTGCTTCCCAAGTCTGACGAGGTACCCAACATTGTTTCTAGTGATCTGCCGTCAGTGGGCCTTAGAATGCCCCAGCATGCCTTGGCCTTAGAGTTATTAAACCAATTGGAATTCCCTCTGGCTGCACCCTCGGCCAACCCCTTCGGATACGTGAGCCCTACCACGGCTGAACATGTATTGGATCAATTGGGAGACCGCATTGAGGCCGTATTGGATGGGGGCCCTTGTGAAGTTGGTATCGAAAGCACCATTGTCAAGTGGGATGAGTCAGGCCTTCATTTGCTGCGATT
>JBJOHK010000150.1:0-7595 GCA_046047755.1 Bacteroidota bacterium
GGCGAAGTAGCTGAGTTGAAGAGCGAAATTTCCAATAAGAAAAACTCCATTAAGGATTTCCAAGCCTTAATCGAAAAGTACGACGAGCAGCTGAACAACATCAAGAACAGCCGAGAGTACGACGCCATCAGCAAAGAGAAGGAAATCGCCGGTTTGGAGATTTTGTCAGCTGAGAAGAAAATCAAAGATTTGACGGCTCAAATTGAGGCTAAATCTGAGGTTTTGGCCGCAACTGAAGAGTCTTTGGACAGCAAGCGCAAGGACATCGAGTTCAAAAAATCTGAATTGGGTGAAATTGAGAAAGAAAACGAAGAGGAGTTGGAGAAATTGGGCAAGGAGCGCGACGCCGCTGCCAAGAAATTGGACGATCGTTACAACCGTGCCTACCACCGCATTCGCGAGAACATGAAAAATGGGGTGGCCGTTGCCGCTATCGTTCGCAGTTCTTGCGGCGGATGTTTCGGTAAAATTCCACCACAACGCCACAGCGATATCCGCGCTCATTATAAAATCATCGATTGCGAATTCTGCGGTCGTATTTTGGTAGACGAGCATATCTCAGGTATCAAAGCCCAAAACGAAGAAGACAAGCCCAAGACTACGCGTCGCAAGATGCGCTTGACGGCTACCAAATAAGGTCAAATGACACTCAATGAAAAGCCCCGATTCTTCGGGGCTTTTTTTATGGACCAGCGCTGCTGAAACATATTAGGGGTTGCTTCGATCCCTGTAACGCCAGACTTTCCACCAGCGGTAGACCAACATGCGTTCCTTTTTCTTTAGCTGCACGTCTGATTCCTGGATTTCTACATCGAGGTCGGCATGGAATGATGGGTCTTTCTTTTGACGCAAGATCTGGGATGGGAATAGGCTGCGGTGACCGGTCATCAAATACGCTATTACACAGCTTATGGCGGCATAGGGAGCAATCTCAGCGCCAAAGAGTTCCATGCCCATAATGGAGGCAGCAATGGGTGTGTTGGCGGCACCTGAAAGAAGACTCACCATGCCAATGGCCGCAAAGGTCTGGGGAGGAAGGCCAAAATAGGTTCCAAATACAGCTCCGGCAGTGACGCCAATGAAAAAGGTAGGTGTGACGACTCCGCCGCTACCGCCAAAACTCAAGGTCATGATGGTGAAGAGCATTTTGAGCAGAAAATCATACGAACGAGCGGAGTCGGTTCCGATCAAGATTCCGTCTATAGTTTCTAATCCCAGTCCTAGGTAGCGGGTTCCTGCGAAATAAGCAAGGGCGGCAAGGGCTAGCCCTCCGGTAAAATTCAAGGCGTAGGTGTTCCATTTGATGAGTTCTCGTCTCTTTTCGATGAAGCGGTTTAGCTCGATGAATAGAAAACTGCAGAGGCCGAAAAATACCCCTCCTAGCAAGAGGAGTAAGTAGAAATTTCGGTTGAATTCGGGTACGAAGAAGCCATCTGAGTGGAAGTATTCGATGCCCAAAGAGGAACAGGTTTGATAGGCGACAATTCCAGCAATGAAACTGGGCAGCATCACGTCATACATGACGGCACCTACATAGAGCACTTCGAGACCGAAAATCGCACCTGAAATGGGGGTGCCGAAAATGCCGGCAAAGCCGGCTGAAATGCCACAGATGACGAGCTTTTTGCGGTCTCGGTCACTGAGCCTCATTAGGTCGGAAAAGAAAGAGGCTAGCCCGGCTCCAATTTGACCGCTGGGACCTTCTTTTCCTACTGATCCACCGCTGCTGATGGTCAAAACGGTGGCCAATAATTTGACGGGAATGACTTTCCAGTCGATACGCCCGCTTCGCTTGTGAACCGCCTCAATGACCTTTTCGGTGCCATGCCCTTGGCTTTGAGGGGCAAATGTTTTGACTAGCCATGTGCAGAGCACAAAACAGACGGGCAAGGCTAAATAATAGTAAGGTTGATGGCTCCAAACCACGCCCATGTCGAGTAATTCCAAGAAGAAAGTAGTCGAGAGACCAACGATGGCGCCAATGGCGGTGGCGAGAGCTACCCATTTGACTATGCTAAAAAAGAGGGTGGTTTGCTCTTCGAGTCTCTCTTTGACGGTTTCGCTATCGGGTGTGAACTGTTCGAGCATGGGTTTTATAACTTGGGCCAGGTACTAGGTGGTGCCAGGCGCAAATCATCGTATTCGTCATTTTCTAAGGCGACATGCAAATCGGGCATGATTTGCTCAATGCGTTCTTTTTCGGCATTGCTGATGTCGATAAAATAAATGTGCTGGCCTTCGTCTAAGGTTTGGGCGCCTAACCATTGAATGCGTATTTCTGAACCGAACAGTTGACGAACAGGGATCAAGGCATACCAACCGTGCCCGTATCCTTCATCGTCTAAGGCTGCCGCTACTCGCAAGGGAGAAAGGGGTTTTACCGCTTGAGGCAGTTCATTTTGAGCCCACATAGCCGATACGGCTTTTTGGTAAGCCGCTTTGCCTCCGTATCGATCTACCATGCCTGGTGGTGCATATTCAGCATATTCTTGGGCATTCCTCGCGTGAAAGGCCTGACTCAATCTATTGGCTGATTCCCAAAACAGGCGGTGCAGTTTAATGGAATCGATGGCATACAAGGATAGGTTGCTGGTGTCAGGCAAAGCGGGAGGAGCCACCAATTGCATGTCAGTGGCGGTTGGCTCTTGGTCTGCTTCTTGGGTGGAACTTATGGGTTCTTGGACTTGCTCATCTGTGTCGGATGGCCAAAACCAAAAAGCAGCGGCCACGGAGGCTGCCAAAACCAGGAGTAAACCTTGGGTTTTGCTCAAAGGGAAAGAATTCCTGCCATTCGATTCAGCCATTGTTCAAATTTAGGCCATTTACATGGGGTCCCAAAACGACAAAGCCCTCCGCATGGGAGGGCTTTGATACAATGCGAATGGAAATTTATTTGACTTCTTCGAAGTCAACATCTTGTACCTCGTCAGCGGCACCGGCAGAACCGGCATCAGCTGCGCCTTCGGGACCTGCACCAGGAGCGCCTTGTGCGCCGGCTGCGTTATACATGTCCTGGCTGGCAGCCTGCCAAGCCTCGTTCAAAGTGGCAGAGTGGGTTTCGATGTCGGCGAAGTTGCGAGCGGCGACAGCTTCCTTCAATTTGGCTGCAGCCTCTTCGATGGTTTTCTTCTTGTCTTCAGGCAATTTATCACCGTATTCGCTCAACTGCTTTTCGGTACTGAATACCAGTCCATCAGCGGCGTTGATCTTATCGGTTTCTTCTTTGCGCTGCTTATCGGCTTCGGCATTCATTTCGGCGTCTTTTTTCATGCGCTCGATTTCTTCGGGTGACAAGCCGCTAGAAGCTTCAATGCGAATCTTTTGCTCCTTGCCCGTAGCCTTGTCTTTGGCGCTTACGTTCAAAATACCGTTGGCGTCAATATCAAAGGTTACCTCAATTTGGGGAACACCACGGGGTGAAGGAGGAATGCCATCCAAAATAAACTTACCAATGGTTTTATTGTCAGCGGCCATGGGGCGTTCTCCTTGACAAATATGAATTTCTACTTGGGGCTGATTGTCAGCGGCGGTAGAGAAGGTTTCCGTTTTCTTAGTGGGGATGGTGGTGTTTGACTCGATCATTTTGGTCATTACGCCTCCCATGGTTTCAATGCCCAGGCTCAACGGCGTTACATCCAACAGGAGAATGTCTTTCACCTCACCGGTCAATACACCCCCTTGAATGGCGGCTCCAATGGCCACCACTTCATCTGGGTTTACACCTTTAGAAGGTTTCTTGCCAAAGAACTCCTCAACCAATTTCTGAATGGCAGGGATACGGGTAGAACCACCTACCAAAATCACTTCATCGATATCGCTGGCGCTCATGCCGGCATCTTTCAAAGCCATTTTGCAAGGCTCTAAGGTTCCTTTGATCAAGGAGTCAGCCAATTGCTCGAATTTGCTTTGGGTCAGTTTGCGAACCAAGTGCTGGGGCACACCATCGATAGCCGTGATGTATGGCAGGTTGATGTCCGTTTCGGTGCTGCTTGACAATTCGATTTTGGCTTTTTCAGCGGCCTCTTTCAAGCGCTGCAGAGCCATTGCGTCTTTGCGCAAATCGATGTTTTGCTCGCTTTTGAATTCTTCGGCCAACCAATCAATGATCACCTGGTCAAAGTCATCACCACCCAAGTGGGTGTCTCCGTTTGTGCTCTTTACTTCAAATACGCCGTCACCCAATTCCAATATGGAGACGTCGAAGGTTCCTCCCCCTAAATCGTATACGGCAATTTTGATGTCGCGGTCGATTTTGTCCAAACCGTAGGCCAAAGCGGCTGCGGTAGGCTCGTTGATGATGCGCTCAACTTTTAGGCCTGCAATTTCACCCGCCTCTTTGGTGGCTTGGCGCTGGGCGTCATTGAAGTATGCGGGAACAGTAACTACCGCACGGGTTACTTCTTGACCCAAATAATCTTCGGCCGTCTTTTTCATTTTCTGCAAGACCATGGCGCTCAACTCCTGAGGGGTGTATTGGCGATCGCCAATTTGCACGCGAGGAGTGTCGTTGTCACCTTTTACTACTTCATAGGGTACGCGACCGATTTCGCGGCTAACGCTACTGTATTTTTCGCCCATGAAGCGTTTGATAGACTGAATGGTATGCTTGGGGTTGGTGATGGCTTGGCGCTTGGCAGAGTCACCCACTTTGCGCTCGCCATTTCCATTATCCAGAAATGCTACAATAGAAGGAGTGGTGCGACGACCTTCGCTGTTGGCAATTACCACGGGCTCGTTTCCTTCCAAAACGGCCACACAACTGTTCGTCGTTCCTAAGTCAATTCCAATAATTTTACTCATCGTATTCGGTTTTGCTCTCTATTTGCAAACCCGATGCCACTGGCATTTTTTGAGTATTGGTCTGCCGATTTGGCAGATTTTGGCAGTTTTAAGCCTTAGGGAATCAAATTGAGCGGTAAAGTTGTCGGATGCTTGGCCATGTAGGAGATCGAAGCTGCGTGAATGGGAACTTGATCAATGGTTTGGGTACAGCGGCTGGCGAAAAGTCCCAAGCCACCGTCGATGTTGGAGTACTCGGCCTGTTTTTGCACAATGCCAATGCTAGGCTCGTTTACAGATATGTAATCCAACAACTGCTGATTGCCCCCGTAGAAAACAATTCCTACGCTAGTAAAACGGTGCAGGATATTGGGGTCGCTGGGAATGGTATTGGCTAAGAATTGCAAAAATGATAAGCGGGGAATTTGGTTTAAGGCACGGTTGCCGGGTTGGACGTAATAATTGCTCAGCATTTTCCAAACTGCCGTGTGTTCCGTCTTTTGATTCGTGTCCAAGGCATTGATGCTTTGATAGTGCACCATAAAGCGCACGTCGTAAGCATAGGTGTTGGCTCCTGGCGTAAAGCTGATGGTTACGTATTCTGGGCCTACTGAAAACAAATTGGTTACACTGTTGAAGGGGCTCTGAATCTTGGCATCACCCACCGTACGGGTACTGGAATAAATCTGGGTGCCGCTCAAAGGGTTGCTCACCCGAATTTCATAGGATTCGTTGGAATAAATACGCTCGCGAGTTGTCCAAATGCGGGTGTAATCGTTGGCAAATATTCCGGAGTCTTTCTCAAGAACCCATTCGGGTTTGCATTCAATTGTTTCACCCGTAGAGGAACGAATGATATAAACCTTGATGGAATCGGCAAACAGGGAGTCGGCGATTTTAGCGGTCTGGTAGACCGAGCCATCTCCGCCCAAAAATGCTTTGTTCACTTTGATGCGCTGAACCGAATCAAAGGGGTCTAAGAGCCCATAAACCACTAAGGTTTCTTTCCATGGAGCGTTGATGTCAACGGTATTCTCACAAGAAGAGGCGAATAAGCCCAGTATGGCGATGATGGAAAAAGCCCTAATTTTGCTCACAGGTGCACAAAGATGAGCGTTTTTGCGGGCATTCGTAAGACTGCTTTGCGGAAGCCACAAAAAAATGACGGTGCATTTTGTTATAAAACCCCAATCATGAGTGTACACAACAACATTCGTAAGGTGACTACCCACCAACTTCACGAGATGAAGACCCGTGGCGAGCGCATTTCCATGCTAACGGCTTACGATTATTCAATGGCGCAAATTGTCGATGCTGCTGGAATTGATGTAATCTTAGTCGGTGACAGTGCTTCGAATGTGATGGCTGGACACGAGACCACCTTGCCCATTACCTTGGACCAGATGATTTATCATGCGAGTTCTGTGGTACGAGGTGTAGATCGTGCGTTGGTTGTGGTTGATTTGCCCTTCGGATCTTACCAGGGAAACAGTAAAGAAGCGTTGACCAGTACCATACGCATCATGAAAGAATCGGGAGCCCATGCTATCAAGATGGAAGGGGGCGAAGAGATCATAGAAAGTATCAAACGAATCTTGACGGCTGGAGTGCCTGTGATGGGTCACTTAGGTTTGACTCCTCAGAGCATTTATAAATTTGGGACATACAATGTCAGGGCCAAAGAAGAGGCGGAAGCGGCTAAGTTGCTCAGCGATGCCAAACTCCTAGAGGAAGCGGGATGCTTCGCTTTGGTGTTAGAAAAGATACCTGCTGCCTTGGCTGAACAAGTAACCAATAGCTTAAACATTCCCGTTATAGGGATTGGTGCTGGTGGTGGAGTGGATGGCCAAGTTTTAGTGGCGCACGATTTATTTGGAATTACTCAGCAATTTTCACCGCGATTCCTTCGCCGTTACTTAAATTTGTACGACGATATGAAAGGGGCGGTGCAGCAATACATCGCTGACGTCAAGTCGCGGGATTTCCCCAATCAAAACGAACAGTATTGATGACAAAAGGGCTGTTAGCTCAGTTGGTTTAGAGCACTATCTTGACAAGGTAGGGGTCGATGGTTCGAATCCATTACAGCCCACAAAAAAAGCCCCGACCAGTCGGGGCTTTTTTATGAAATTCCGTATTGGTTTAACCTTGGTTGGCTTTAGCGTGGTCAGCCAAGAATTGGGCCAAGCCATTGTCGGTCAAGGGGTGCTTCAAAAGGCCTGTGATGGCGCTCAAGGGGCAAGTGACAACATCGGCGCCGGCTTTGGCGGCTTGAACAATGTGCAAGGGCGTGCGAACAGAAGCGGCCAATATTTGGGTTTGGAACCCTTGAATGGTGTAGATATCCGAAATGTCTTCAATCAATTGCATGCCATCCCAGTTGATGTCATCCAAACGGCCGATGAAGGGAGACAAATAGGTAGCGCCAGCTTTGGCAGCCAGAATGGCTTGACCCGCGCTGAACACCAAAGTGCAGTTGGTGCGAATGCCCGCTTTAGTAAAGTGGGCGATGGCCTTGATGCCCTCTTTGATCATGGGTACTTTCACAACTATGTTTTTGTGCAGGGCCGCTAATTTTTCACCTTCGGCTACCATGCCAGCAAAATCGGTGCTGATTACTTCGGCGCTGACATCGCCATCCACCATCTCGCAAATGGTTTTGTAATGCTGCAGTACGGCTGCGTCGCCTACGATGCCTTCTTTAGCCATCAAGCTGGGGTTGGTGGTAACGCCGTCCAAAATGCCCAAATCATGAGCTTCCTGAATCTGGGCCAAATTGGCCGTATCGATGAAAAATTTCATGGTACAAAGGTAGG
>JBJOHK010000151.1:0-26685 GCA_046047755.1 Bacteroidota bacterium
CGCTGAGTTTCATTACCTTTGCAACCCCGTTTTTGGGAGTAGTACGCCCTTATGAAATTAAGCCAGTTTAAATTCGAGTTACCCGAAGAGCTTATCGCTCAGGAACCCTTGAAAACCCGCCACGACAGTCGTTTGTTGGTGGTTGATACCAAAAACCGCAAGGTTGAACACCGCATGTTCAGTGATATTCTGGACATTTTTGACGAGAACGATGTGTTCGTAGTCAACAATACCAAAGTGTTCACGGCTCGAATGTATGGTCAGAAAGAAAAGACGGGGGCTGAAATTGAAGTCTTCTTGTTGCGCGAATTGAATCACGATTTGCGTTTGTGGGATGTATTGGTGGATCCAGCGCGTAAAATTCGCGTGGGCAATAAATTGTATTTTGGGGAAGATGATTTGGTGGCTGAAGTCGTAGACAATACCACCAGCCGCGGTCGTACCATTCGCTTCTTGTTTGACGGAACCGATGAGGAATTTGCCGCCGTCATTAAAAAGTTGGGAGAGACCCCTATTCCGAAATACATCACTCGCCCCGTACAACCTGAAGACGAGTTGTGGTACCAGAGTTTGCATGCCAAGCATGTGGGCGCCGTAGCCGCTCCAGCCGTGCAATTGCACATGACGCGTGAGTTGTTGATGCGCTTGGACATCAAGGGCATTCAGTTTGCCGAAATCACCTTGCATTTGGGTCTTGGTGCCTTCCGCAATGTAGAAGTGGAAGACTTGACCAAGCACAAGATGGACAGTGAGTACTACCGCATCGAACAACAAGCCTGCGACATCGTGAACAAAGGTTTGAGTGAAAAGCGCCGCGTAGTAGCTGTGGGTGGCAGTGTCATGCGCGCCATGGAGTCATCGGTGTCTTCAACCAAAACCTTGAATCCTAGCGAAGGGTGGTCTGATAAATTCATTTTCCCTCAATATGAATTCAATATTGCTAACGCCTTTTTGACCAACTTGCATGCACCCGAGTCGCCCTTGTATATGATGGCCTGTGCCTACAGCGACTACGACTTCATGATTGATGTATATCAGCAGGCAATCAAAGAGAAATACCGTTTCCTTTGCTACGGAGACGCTATGTTGATTCTCTAATTAGCTCCATTCATGTATAAAAAAGGCCCCGATGCATCGGGGCCTTTTTCGTTACTGGCAAATCCAAGTGATACTCTGTCGTTGGCCAGAAGGCATTTCGCATTCCAAAAGGTATATACCCGTGGGTAAGAGGGGTAAGCGATTGGATTTGCTATTCACATGGCCCTCTTGAATCAGGCGCCCACTTCGATCGTATACGCGCCATTTCTCAGGCTCGGGTTGACCCGGCGTGCTCACTAAGTACGCTTCTCCTGAACTCGGGTTGGGAACTACTTGCACCGAGTTTTTAGCCCAAGCTTCTAAGCCCATGTGCATGATGGTGATGCATTGACTGGTGTCTTTGCAATTGCCCAGACTCACCACAACCGCATAATCTCCGTCCAAAGCTGGGCTATACCAAGCAGAAGTAGCACCCGCAATCAAAGTCTGATTGCTGCATTTCATCCAGCGATAGGTGTCGGCCCCGGGAGCGGCAAAGAGGGTGTCGTTAGAGGCGCTAATGGCGTCGTCCGGCTTGGTGATCCAGATCAAGGTATGCACAGTAGAATCGCATCCGCCGAAAGATTTACCCACCCAAGTGACCATTTGGTCAGAAACGTATGATTGGCCGCGCAGACTAGCTACTCGGCAAGCATTTAGCGTATCGTATTGAACGATGGGCTGGAATATAGTCACATGGTAATCGATGATGGAGTCACAGCCCTGCCAGGTGGAAAACACCTCTGAGTAAACACCTGTACTGGTGTAGGTTTGACCTGAGGGAGAGGTATAGGATTGGCAACCGCTGGCCGTTTCCATTTGGCGCTGGTTGTAGTGCACGATCAGTTCGAGGTAGTGAAATGAATCGCATCCCTGCCAGGTTTGAGAAACAAACTTGAACGATTGTGAACTCGTTTGGGGCTTGCCCATTATCCAAGCAGTATCACAAGCCACCAACGTATCATAGGTCGAAACAGGGTGGTTGATTTGGATGTTGTAATGAATGATGGAATCACAACCATTGACGGTTTTGTAGGACTCGGTGTACTGGCCTGATTGCGTGTAACTAACCCATCCGGGGCTGACAAAAGAGTCACAAGCTTGAACCGAAATACTGGTATCGAAACTCTTGAAAATGGTGACCTGATAGCGAATGTTGGAATCGCAGCCACGCCAGGTTTGGTACTTCTCAAAGTAGGATCCGTCGGCGTAGTAGACAATTCCAGCCGGAGAAACGAAACTGTCGCAGCCACTGACCGCATAGGCTTTGTTTACTTTTCCAATCGTCAATTTGATGGTGATTACAGAATCGCATCCGAAAGCATTGCTGATGATATCGTTGTAAGTGCCTGAAAAGGAATAAGTCTTGCCGCTAGGGGCCGTGTAAGTACTACAGGCAAAAGTGGTCAAAGAAGAAGCGGTATTGCCACCTTTCAAATTGGCACCGCTGATCCAATTGGATGAGCTACCGCTGAGGGCAAAGTTGTATAGGGTGCCGTGATTGGAGTTCCCTGAATAATCGGTGGCTGTCTTTTTGCTGCTGTTGTTTCCTGAGGAGGTCCCCTCACTCAATTTATAATAAGCTTTTACTCGGCTGGGAACCTTGCAAAACTCTTCGTTGTAATGGGCTTTGATCAGGGAGTCAGACAATACTTGTTCGTAGCATCTAACTTCGTCAATATCGCCTTCGAACATATTGGTATTGTCGATTCTCATTCCAATTCGAAGTGGCATAGAGGAAGAGGTATTGACAGTAGTAGGGATACTGCCTGTCGTATCCAATTTTCCATCTACATACAATCGAAAAGGGGCCGAACTGTTGCTAGGATCATAACTAACTCCAACATGGTGCCAATTGCCATCGTTCAGAACGGTTTGGCCCATTAGACCCGACCCTCCTACCTCAATGCGAAGTTTGTTTCCGAATAGGAGGTTGAGTGTAAAGCGATTGCCGGTACTCATAGCTCCGTAATCGCAAATGACTTTTTGCTTTCCCCCGTTGTTGGGGTCACAGTTGGCGGTGGTGCGAATCCAGGCTTCGATGGTTCGAGCCCCTGTGCCGCTCACTCCCGCATATTTGGTTTCGACATAATCATCGGTCCCATCAAAATTCAGAGCAATTTTTTGTGCCGATAAGGCGGTTACGACGCTAAAAGCTATCAGTAAAAATCCTTTTCTCCAGTACATAATAATGCAAGTTATGAGGATAGATTTACATTTTCATGCAAACCGCAGGCGGTCGCCGTTAATCCTGTTTGAAATGCTGAAAATCAAAGCATTGGTACGAGTCATTCCCGATTTTTTCGGTGCTTATACAGATGGCTGATTCCAGATGCTTCTTTGAAAAATTGAGCAAACCCGTTGAAGGAGAAATCGATTGCGGAGCCTGGTACAAATGCACTTCATCAATTAGTTGCTGGTTGAGCATAGATTCGGCTAGTTCGGGTCCCGATTCAACCAATAAGGCCGCGAGTTCAAAACGAGCGTATATCGCATGGAAGAGTTCTTTTAAGGGGGCTCGCCCATCTGAAAAGGCTAAGGGTATGATTTCTACGTCCTTTGAATGTTCTGGGGTGTTATGATCCTGATCGCAGACCAAATAGATGCGGCTATGCTTGCGAGGGTAAAACAGATTCAAATCGGGTCGATGCAGCAATGAGCCCGTACGGTCAATGACCACCACGCTCAATTCTTTGGTTTCATCTTCTAAACGTACGTTTAACCAAGGGTTGTCGATCATCACGGTTTTGGCCGTGGTGAGAATAGCGTCTACTCCCTCTCGCAACTCTTGGTGGGAGTGAGTTCGAGATTCGCGGCCACTGATAGGGGTTCCAGTTCCAAGTTGAGCGGTAACATAGCCGTTGCTCGATTCGGCCATTTTGAGTTTGATATAGGGTCTTTTGTGAACCTGGTTTACCCAAAACGCCTTATTGATTTCAATGGCCTCTGTCATGGGTGAATAGTGAACGATTACACCATTTTTCTGCAACAATTCAAGGCCATTTACTTTGGGGTTAGGGTCAATGGATGCCACCCAGACCTCGGGAATGCGGTGATGCAAAATAAGGCTGCAACAGGCGGGCGTTCGACCCACGTGAGAACAGGGTTCAAGGGAGACAAACAATCGACATTGATCAAGCCTAGCCCCATTTTTCAAGGCCTCTTGAATGGCGAACACCTCGGCATGAGGCTGCCCCAACGCTGGGTGATAGCCCCTGCCAACCACGTTATTATGGGCATCCAAAAGGAGGGCTCCTACCCTCGGATTGGGCCGAACTTGATGGGGATCGGCCTCTTGTGCGAGGGCTATTGTTTCAAGTAACCAAGGGTTTCCGAGTGAATCCTCCATAAATTTGCACCCGAAATTACCGAAATATTCATGTTTACAGGCATTGTGGGTTCGGGCAAAATCGCCCGTGTAGAACGATCAAATGATCGAATCAGATTGGGTCTTCGGGCTGAAGATCATTACCCCGAGTGTCAATTGGGTGATAGCGTAGCCGTCGACGGCATGTGCTTAACAGTCGAGGAAAAGGTAGACGGTGAGATGGTGTTTTTCGTTTCATCTGAGACCATTGACAAGACCATAGTTCGGCACTACGAAACGGGTCGATTGGTGAATGTGGAGTTGCCTTTGAGGCCTCAAGATCGCATGGGTGGACACCATGTCTTGGGCCATGTAGATTGTACGGCTAGGGTTCATTCAGTAGATAAAGCTCTCAGCGCATGGTTCATTCAAATTCAAATACCTGAACCATTCCTGCCTTACCTTGTTTACAAAGGATCTGTAGCGGTAAACGGTGTTAGCTTGACAGTCAATGCCATTCATGGTAATGCAATGGAACTATGCATCATTCCCGTTACGGTTCAAAAAACAAACTTTCAAACTCTGGAATCAGGAGATGAAGTCAATATGGAATTTGACATTTTAGCGAAATACACAGAAAGGTTACTAAAGAAGTGACACAGCCGATTTTTGACAGCGTAGAAGAGGCTCTGAAGGCCTTTTCAAATGGCGAGCCTATTGTCGTTGTAGATGATGAACACCGCGAGAACGAAGGAGATATCGTATTTGCGGCCAGTCAATGCACACCCGATAAAATCAATTTTTGCATACAAGAGGGTGGAGGTTTGGTATGCGTAGCCTTGGGGCCCGAGAGGACCCTTGAGTTGGGTTTGAACAAAGTGCCGTCCAATAAAAAAGACCCCTTGTCTACGGCATTTTTGGATTCAGTCGATGCGGTTCAAAGCCATGGAGTGAGTACCGGTATTTCGGCCTCTGACCGTTCCATCACTACTCGATTGTTGGCCTCTTCAGGCACTCTGATAGGCGACTTTTCTGTGCCTGGTCATGTGTTCCCTTTGCGGGCTGTGCCTGGTGGCTTGTTGGCCCGTAGAGGCCATACAGAAGCGGCTGTTGACCTTTGCAAGCTGACCCAGCAGTCTGAAGCAGCGGTCATCTGTGAAATCTTGGACAAAGACGGTACCATGTTGCGCCGCCAGGGCCTTCGATCTTTTTCTGATCGCCATGGCTTGAAGATGATTTCCATCGAACAGTTGCACGCGTATTTGGAACAACAGCCTTTGTCTTCCGCTCCTGTTAAACTGCAGCGGCTTTGCCATAGGGTTTCAGCATCCAGCCTTCAAACAAAATACGGAGAATTCACGATTCAAGTATATAAGTCAATAGCAACCGGGGTGGAGCATTCTGTTTTGAGTCAAAAGAACAACCTAGATGCCAAGCCGATTCTGCGCTTGCACAGCGAATGCCAAACAGGCGATGTTTTTGGTAGTCTGCGCTGCGATTGTGGAGATCAACTGCAGTCAGCCCTAAAAAAGATTGCAGAGATAGGTCACGGTCATTTGGTTTACCTCAAAGGGCAAGAGGGCAGAGGTATAGGATTGGGCAATAAAATTGCCGCCTATTCGCTGCAAGAGAAGGGCTTGAATACCTATGAAGCCAATGAACAATTGGGTTACCCGATTGATGCTCGGCACTATGCTGAAGCGGCTGATATTGTAGCACAATTGGGATTGGATGAGTTTGTCTTGATGACCAACAATCCTGACAAAGTAGCTGCATTGACTAAAGCGGGATTTGCCTTTGAGGTAGATTCAATTCCAGTGCGACCCAATGCCCACAATCTCCAATACTTAACCGATAAAAAGATCCTCGGACAGCACCACATTACCTTTGAATCATGATAGCCATTGTTAAAGCTGATTTCAACCAAGAGATCACCGGCCCTTTGTTGAAGGGATGCATAGATTGCCTCAAAGAGCAGAAAGCTTCGTATGAACTCTTCGAGGTTCCGGGGGCTGTGGAAACGGTGGCCTTGAGCAAAAAGCTCATGGACACGGGTAGCTACAAGAGTATCATTGTTTTGGGTGCTATAGTGAAAGGTGATACCGATCATTATGAGTATGTCTGCAATTTCGTGACCCATGGTATTGCTACCTTGTCGGCTTCGGCTCATATTCCGATCATTTTTGGGGTGTTGACTACCCAGACCGAAGAGTTGGCGTTGGAGCGCGCTCTTCCTGAGCGCATGAACAAAGGCGCTGAGTTTGCCGAAACAGCCCTGACTATGATGGGCTTGTTCGCTAACATTTAATCGATTTTTTAATCTGGATTGCCTCGTTCGGCTGTCGCCGAACTCGGCGAACCTGGGGGGCGGTCTTACCCAAGGCCCGGCTTCCCCGCTCAGCGGGGAAGGGGCCTTTCTTTTTTCTTCTTTGGCTCAACCCTTCGGCTTGGCCAGCGCTGAAAAAAGAAAGGCCCAGCAGCCAAAGGCTGCTGGGCCTTGTGCCCAGTACTGGATTCGAACCAGCACGTCCTTGCGAACACCACCCCCTCAAGATGGCGTGTCTACCAATTTCACCAACTGGGCTTTTGCACCGAGGTGCCCCGGGTGAACGGGGTTGCAAATATAAAGCTTGAGGGCCAAAGGAAATTCCTTGACCTGGAATAAAAATTAGCGCCAGTACAGCTTGTAGATCAAGGCTAGGACTGGGGCCAATAAGCCGCCGCAGATAAGCAAGCCCAATCGAATCGGGTCTTGGCCCAAAGCATGGGAGTTCAGGAGTAGGGCCCAGAGCAATCCGATGGCGGCTCCGCCTAAGTGGCCTTCGTGAGAGACTCGGGCTAGCTCCGCTTTTTTTGAAAACATAAGCCCGGTAGAAATCAACCCAAATAGGGTGCCAAAGAGCCAGCCGGGTATGGCTACGGGTAAAAAGAGCAAGGAAAGTCTCAGGTCAGGAGCTAGAAATAGCAGGAAATAGATGCATCCGACGACACCTCCCGACGCTCCTAACGCTAAATATACGGGCCTATCACGGCGAAAGGAAAGGGAGTATTGGCCGGCCCCCAAAACCGCAGTCCAAAAGACCAGGCTGGCGGCTATCGCACCAAAGGGTTGTGGCAATAGGGATTCGAGCGTAGGGCCGAAGAAGTACAGCGTCAAGCCGTTGAACAACAGGTGCATGGGCCCACTGTGTACCAAAGCATGAGAAAGTAGGCGGTAGCGTTGCCTGCGGTATCGAGAATCCAGCAGCAGATTGCCAATCATGTTCGGATTGCCCATAGAGGCAATAAATACCAAAACCAGCAGACCTATGTGCAGGTAGGTGAAAGGGGAGTCTATCCAAAGGGGTCCTATTCGCATCAGGGTTGTATCAATATTTGACCGGAACCAGGGCCTTCGCGTTCCATTCGGTAGGACGCTTGGCGCTGGCAAACCAAATTGCCAGAATGGAATAAATAGGCAAACAGTTGATTGTTAGGGCTGATGAAGGCATCGTGCAACGTGTAGTGGCGAATGTAGGCATCGTCGCACCATAAATCTCGGGCGTTTAAAGCACTTCCTTGTTCTAAACTCCAGGATACGATGTTGGCTCGACCCGATACGCGAAGTAGACTTTGGTTGTCGCTGCCGCCAAAAAATTGACCGGTTTGTACCTTGAGTTCCTGATCGAGTATGCTGCCTTGAATGACTTGCAAAGCGGCGCTTCGAATGGTGTCAAGGCAATGTACTTGGGCGGCATCCAAGATGTGCAGGGAAGACAAATTCAAGACGTTCAAGGTGCAGCGAGGAGCCGGGTCTTCAGGTCTTAAAAATCGACCCTTGTTCGCATCTCGTAAGATCAATCTTCCGTTTTCATTCAGGGCTTGCAAGCCGTCTAAGCGATCGTCGAGGTGATCCCAAACTAAGAATAGCCCTGAGTCAGGATTGCAGCAAAGGTGCAATTCGATTCGATCGTGGACTTCCAACTGGTCAAAAGGCTGCAATTGCAGAAAGCGAAAGTCTCTGGCCGGTTCATCGGTTTTACGGCAAGCTCCAAATAGAAGAAGGGCCAAGGGGATGAACCAAAGTCGAGACATGCTTACAAAGGTGGGGTTCAGCCCCTATATTTGACCCATGCGCCTAGCATTTCTCTGCATTTGCATGCTTGTCAGCCCGCTTTTGGCTCAGCCTGGACTAGAAGACGGACCCGAAGCTCCCGTGAGGGAGGCGGCTCAAGCCATGCGTTCGCGACAGTTCATCAAAGCCGAGTATATCTATCGCAATATGTTGGCTTCAGACCCAACCTCGAACACGACTCGGCAGTTGTTGAGCCACTCTTTGATTATGCAAGGGCGTTACTTTGAGGCCGATTCCATCAATCGTTCCATCATACTCAAAGACAGTATGGTGGCGGGTTCCTATTGGTACTTGGCACTGAGTGCCGAACGTCAAGATCAATACGACAGGGCTGTGTATTTGTTTGATCGCTATTTGGATAAAACCAAGGGTCAGTCCACCCAGAATCAATCGGCTTGGTTACACATGGGCAGCAATTTGCGCCGCAAAATGCACCAGCAAGGAATTGACGAAGAAGAGTGGGGTTTGATGCAACACTATTACAAGCAGTATTTGAGTGGCAATCCGCCAGATCCCTATGTGGATTCCTTGTATGCTTTTTTGGATGAGGTGCGAAGGCGCCGTCCAGCACCGGGTTCTAAGCTCATTTGGGACGAGGGGCAATAACATTGACGTTTTCAAACGCCTGCATGCGTAAGCTTCACCATGGGCAATAGCTGAAGCCCCTATCTTTGCGCTAACCATTGGCGATTCAGTGAACAAAAGCAAAATCATCAACGATCCCCTTCATGGGTTTCTAGCCATACCCACCTCCTTGTTGTACGATGTGATCCAGCATCGCTATTTTCAACGGCTAAGGCGTATTCGCCAGTTGGGAATGAGCGAATGGGTTTATCCCGGAGCCATTCATACTCGATTTGGCCATGCTTTGGGGGCTTTGAATTTGACCTGGCAGGCACTGGAGTCGCTGCAGAAAAAGGGAGTGGATATTACTCCTGAAGAAAAGGAAGCCACCGCGTTGGCCATTCTCCTTCACGACATTGGCCACGGTCCCTTTAGTCACACCTTGGAACACACCTTGATTCGTGAGGTGAACCATGAGGATATATCGCTTCGAATCATGGAGCGAATGAATCAAGAGTTTAAGGGTGCCTTGGGCTTGGCCATTCAAATCTTCAAAGGTGAATATGCCGCCAAACCCTTTCTCAGCGAATTGATCTCAGGTCAACTCGACATGGATCGCTTGGACTATTTGCTGCGGGATAGCTTTTATACCGGCGTGAGCGAAGGGATTGTTGGAGCTGATCGCATCCTGCATATGCTACAGGTGGTTGATGGCCATCTAGCCGTCGAGGAGAAGGGGATTTATAGCGTAGAGAAATTCTTGATCGCCAGGCGCTTGATGTACTGGCAAGTTTATTTGCACAAAACAGTAATTGCGGCCGATGCCTTATTGGTAGCCATCTTAAAGCGCGCTCGTGTTTTGGCTGCTGAACACCATTCTTTGGGTATGTATCATCCGCTGTTGCATTTCTTATTCAGGGACATACACTTTGGCAACTTCGATGAAGAGGCTCTGGATCTTTTTCTGCAGTTGGATGACATTGACATTGTTTCCTCCATAAAGCATTGGCAGTTTCACGAAGACCGCATTTTATCCTTGCTTTCGAGAGCCATGTTGCAGCGCCGACTTCCCAAGGTGAAGGTTCAATTGCAACCTTTTAGCGATGGGGAGTGGAACATTTACCGCAGTCAAGTTCAGAGTGAGTTGGGTTTGGCCGACGATGAGATCGACTATTTTGTTTCCCGTGGGAAATTGGAAAACAACGCTTATCGAAGCGAGGGCGGAGGCATTCGGATTTTGCGCAAAGATGGCCGAGTCCAAGATGTAGCAGAAGCTTCTGATAATTACAATTTATCGGCCTTGGAAGAAACCGTAGTCAAACATTTTATCACCCATTTTGTAACGCAGTGAAATCCCGTCGTTTTCAACCTCTGAGACCGGCTCCGGCCTCGCACGAAGGTGTCAAAGCCAAAAAAGGCTTAGGGCAGCATTTCTTGCGTGATGGTGGTATCGCGGCCGATATCGCTGACTTGGTTTTGCCCGATTGCGATCAAGTGGTAGAAATAGGCCCTGGTACGGGTGTAATGACCCGTTTGCTGTACCCCAAATGGGGCGAAAAACTGAGTTGTGTGGAATTGGATTCAGAGTCGGTTCAGCATTTGGCTCAGCAAAATTGGGCCAAGGGTTTATCGGTTATAGAAGCCGATTTTCTGGCCATCAATATGCGCGAGCTTTTCCAGGGTTCCCGTGCTTGTTTGATTGGCAATTACCCTTATAACATTTCCACTCAGATTGCCTTTGCGGTGCTGGAGAGCCCTGTGCCCATTTACCAATTTGCCGGCATGTTTCAGCGCGAGGTGGCTTTGCGATTGTGCGCCGGTCCAGGGAACAAAGATTACGGAATAACCTCAGTGCTTTTGCAAGCCTATTACGATTGCCAATACTGCTTCACCGTAGAGCCACATTCTTTCGAACCACCCCCGAAGGTGCGCAGCGGTGTCATGACCTGCACCCGTAAAGCAGAATGCCCAGATGTCTCCTACAAATCGCTCAAATCGGTGGTAAAGATGGCGTTTAACCAAAGGCGAAAAACCCTATCAAATGCCTTGAAGCCCCTCTTGAGCACAAGGGAAGATTTTCAGCTTCCCGAACAGTGGTCTTCCCTGAGAGCCGAACAATTGGGGGTAGAAGATTTTTTAACCATGGCTCGCATGTTTGAAGAATCAAATCATTGACCTGTTGTTATTTGGTTTTAGAACGACCTAAAATTCATCCGATTTTTTATGCTGTTTGACCTAAAAAATCCTTGAAAAAATCCATTAAATCCTGAGCGGTATGCCTATTTTTGCCTGACTTAAACCCTAATTAGGCTTAGAAGATGACAATTACCCTCAATAGAGTTCTGCGTAACTCATTGTCAAAGAAAGTTTTAACCGCTTTTTCGCTGATTTTGGCTCCGGCCTTTGCAATGGCTGCCGATGTGGTTGAACCCCCTCAAGAATTCAATCCCTCATTGTGGGATTGGAGCACCCTGTTGACCTTGGCTTTGATGCTATTGGTGATTTTGGTGATTGCTCGTGCCTTCGATATCGGAAGCTTGACTGAGAAAATTTCTGGCAAACGCCTGGTGAGTCCTCACAAAATCAACGCTTGGGTGGCTATCATTGTTTTGGTGTTAGGCTTGATTGGCGTGTGGTACGAAATGGTGTACCATGGCAAGTATGTGTTATTGAATGATGCCGCCTCTGAGCACGGTGCCGTATACGACAGTATGTTCATGTGGACCTTTGGATTCACGTTCGTGGTATTCATCATCACCGAGGTATTGTTGTTCTACTTCATGTTCCGATACAGCTACGACGAGAACCGCAAGGCCTTGTATTACTTCCACAATAACAAATTGGAAGTTATCTGGACAGTTGTTCCCGCCATCGTTTTGACCTTTTTGGTTTTGCGTGGTTTCAATACCTGGTCTAAAATCACCAGTGCCGATAACGAAGATGCCCAAGAAATCGAAGTATTTGCTTACCAATTCGGTTGGAAAGCTCGCTATGCCGGTTCTGATAACAAATTTGGAGACAATAGCTTTACCTTCATTTCTGGTAGCAACCCCTTGGGTTTGGCGGTAGAAGGTTCTGTTGATGAATTGTCTCAGTCTTTGACTGATGAGATTGCTGGATTGGAAGCCTTGATAGCTTCTGCCGATGACTCAGCAGCGGTTTGGTCAGCTCGATTGAAGGATTTCGAAGCGCAAGGACGCCAGCGCGCTTATCCTGATGCCTATAAGAAAATTCGCGAAATGGCGATGGATGCTGAGAGCGGTGCCTATGTGCGCAGCTTGGAAAAAGAAATCAAGCGCAAGAGCACAAACATCAAGCGTATTGCTAAGTTCCGTGCTGACGAGAACATGTTCAATAAGGCGGCTTATGACGACAAAGTGGTAACCGAAATCGTACTGGTAAAGAACCAGCCTTACGTATTCAAGTTCCGTGCTCGTGACGTGATTCACTCGGCTTACATGCCTGAGTTCCGTGCCCAGATGAACTGCGTACCCGGTATGAGCACTCAATTTGCGTTTACTCCCATCAAGTCAACCGATGAGGCTCGCGCTGAAAAAGGCAATCCTGAATACGACTACTATTTGTATTGCAACAAGATTTGCGGAGCAGCCCACTATAACATGAAAATCAAAATCACTGTTGTAGACAACCAGGCTCAATACGAGACGTGGTTGGCTCAGCAAGCCACAGTAGTTGCCCCTGTTGAGGCTCCAGCTGTAGAAGCTGACCCTGCCTCTGATACTACTTCACAAGCTACCCCATCCGTAGCCCTCAACTAATTAACAACAATTCCAAAAAGAATATGAGCACAGCAGCATTGCACGCCGAGCACGAAGCACATCACCATCACAAGGAGAGCTTCATCAGCAAGTACGTGTTTTCAATGGACCACAAGATGATCTCGAAGCAATTCTTGATCACCGGTATTGTCATGGGAATGATCGGTATGATCATGTCCTTGTTGTTCCGTCTTCAATTGGCTTGGCCAGACGACCAATTCAGCATCATCGAAACCCTATTGGGTAAATGGGGTGTTGATGGCAAATTGGATCCCAATTTCTACATGGGTCTGGTTACCATTCACGGTACGATCATGGTATTTTATGTACTGACGGCCGGTTTGAGTGGTACGTTCTCGAACTTATTAATTCCCTTGCAGGTGGGTGCCCGTGATATGGCCTCTCCCTTCATGAATATGTTGAGCTACTGGTTCTTCTTCTTGTCTTCTGTGGTATTGTTGACTTCAGTAGGAGTAGAAACTGGACCTGCCTCTGGCGGTTGGACGGTATATCCTCCTTTGAGCGCATTGGATAAGGCTATGCCCGGTTCTGGATTGGGTATGACCTTGTGGTTGGTAGCCATCGTATTGTTCATTGTTTCTTCTTTGTTGGGCGGTATCAACTACATCTCTACCGTATTGAACCAGCGCACCAAGGGAATGAGCATGAATCGTTTGCCATTGACCATCTGGGCCTTCTTCTTTACGGCGGTTTTGGGCTTGTTGTCCTTCCCTGTATTGTTGGGTGCCGGTTTGTTCTTGATTTTTGACCGCAGTTTCGGTACAAGTTTCTACCTATCTGATATTTATTTGGAGGGGGTAGGTGCTTTGGAAAACATCGGTGGTAGCCCTGTTTTGTACCAGCACTTATTCTGGTTCTTGGGTCACCCCGAAGTATACATCATTTTGATGCCCGCATTGGGTATCACATCTGAGGTTATTTCTTGTAACGCTCGTAAGCCCATCTTTGGATACACGGCGATGATTATTTCTTTGTTGGGTATTTCTTTCTTGTCCTTCATTGTTTGGGGTCACCACATGTTCATTACGGGTATGAATCCATTCTTGGGTTCGGTGTTCATGATCTTGACCTTGATCATTGCGGTGCCTTCAGCGGTGAAAGCCTTTAACTATTTGACCACCTTGTGGAAAGGTAATTTGCGCTTCACCCCTGCCATGTTGTTCTCTATTGGTTTGGTGTCATTCTTCATCTCCGGCGGATTGACCGGTATTTACTTAGGTAATGCCGCATTGGATATTCAAATGCACGATTCCTATTTCGTAGTGGCTCACTTCCACTTGGTAATGGGTTCTGCTGCCATCTTCGGAATGTTCGCTGGTATTTACCACTGGTTCCCCCGCATGTATGGTAGAATGATGAATAATACCTTGGGTTATTTCCACTTCTGGATCACCTTCATTTGTGCCTACTTGGTATTCTTCCCCATGCACTTTATGGGCTTGGCGGGTGTTCCTCGTCGCTACTACCAATTCACTTTGGTTGAGCAGTTTGACGTGTGGATTGACGTGAACAAATTGATCACCGTATCAGCTATTGTGGCCGGTGCCGCTCAGTTGTTGTTCTTGTACAACTTCTTCGTTAGCATTTTCCGCGGTAAAAAAGCGGCTCAAAACCCTTGGGGTGCTAACACCTTGGAGTGGTCTTCGCCCATAGACGTGCGCTTGCACGGCAACTGGCCTGGAGACTTGCCTACGGTTTACCGTGGTCCTTATGAGTACAGCCGCCCTGATCGTGAGGAAGATTTCTTCCCACAGTATGTGCCTGATGAATCAGCCCCTGAGGTATTGGAGCCTGAAAAGGCGAAATCAGCCCCAGCTGAAAAAGAAGTAGAAGCTGAAAGCAGCGTATTCTTCTCGGCCATCAAGCGTGTATTTGGATTGGGATAATCCCGAACATGTCAGATTCACATAGAATCGACCGTATATACAGACGAATAGGTTTCATTACCTGTTCGTCTGTTTTTTTATTGTTCCTTTTTGGGGGCTTGGTTCGCGCTACAGGGAGTGGAATGGGTTGCCCAGACTGGCCTCGCTGTTTCGGCTTGTGGGCTCCGCCAACCTGTGATTGCGATTTGCCAGCGAACTATGAACAGATATTTCTGGAGAAGAGGTTGGCCAAAGTTCAACGCTTTTCCCAAACACTGGAACGATTGGGTTTGACACAACAGGCCAAAACCTTGCGTGAAAATCCCTATGTTGATCTACCCGAAAAATTCGACCCTGTTAAGGCTTGGATTGAATACATCAATCGACTGTTTGGTGTTTTGTCTGGATTTGCCGCCACGGCTTTCTTGTTCTTTGCCTTCAGGCATAGGGCCTTTTCGGCTCAGCGCATTTGGGTAGTTCTTGGGTTTGTCTTACTGCTAATCAACGCTTGGCTTGGCTCAATTGTTGTGGCGAGCAACTTGCTTCCTGGCATAGTGTCGCTTCATTACTTGTTGGCTTTCGCTTGTTTGTTTTCGTTCATGATGGCCTTACACAAGCAGCGCCATTTTCATTGGCCAGGTTTTAGAAGCCATTCCATGTTGCAATGGGGCTTATTCCTGGGTACCATGGCGGTTGTGTTATTGGGTACTTGGACACGGGAACAAGTGGATGTATTGAGGTTGAATGGAATTCTCAGCGATGGAGGCCATTTGAACATGGCAGACATGGATAACCTGTTTATCGTTCATCGATATCTGCCGGTATTGCTGGCTTTTTGGGTAGTGATGCACCTTCGAAAACTTCCTGGAGAAAGTTTAGGCACTAGCGAATTCCCATACCTGTTGTTTGTCGTAATAAGTCTTCTACAAATCGGGTTGGGCGCCATACATATATGGTTCCTCGTTCCCACCTGGACCCAACTTTTCCATGTCGTATTGGGAAGCAGTTTGCCAGTTTTGGCTTTTTACCTAGCCCTACAACACTCTAATTCGGAAACAAGATGAGTACTTCTACATTGAAAAGCTATTTTCAGTTGGTTAAGTTTCGCCTGACCTCAACGGTGGCGGCTACCTCAGCCTTTGGTTACATGCTGGGTTGTCAGTTGAACAACAGAGATCATTGGAAGGAAGCTTTCGAATGGTCGGTTTTCTGGGCTGTGCTAATTGGAGGTATGTTGGTTGTTTTCGCTTCCAATGGTTTGAATCAAATCATTGAAAAGGGAAATGATTCAAAGATGAGTCGCACCGCCACTCGCCCCATAGTGGAAGAGCGAATTTCCCTCTCCGAAGCACGGATATTTTCGTGGGTGTCTGGCTTGTTGGGCTTGCTCTTATTGGCAGTTTTTACCCCCTTTGCCACGATGCTCCTAAGTTTGCTTTCGCTGATTTTGTACGTGTTCGTTTACACGCCCATGAAAAAAGTGAATTCGTTGGCGGTGATGGTGGGAGCTATTCCTGGAGCCTTGCCCCCATTGATTGGCTATACGGCAGCGGTTGGGCGCATCGATGAACCGGGCTTGATGCTGTTCTTGGTGCAGTTTTTTTGGCAGTTCCCACACTTTTGGGCCATTGCTTGGATGTTGCACGACGATTACCAGAAAGCCGGTTATTGGCTATTGCCTTCTTCGGGTGGAAGAGATAAGCGAAGTGCCTACCAAATATTGACCTATACGGTGCTGCTTATTCTGGTTTCCATGATGCCCATCTATTATGGATTGAGTGATGTAAAGGCCTTGAGCATGATTCTTCCAGTGGGTGCCTTTGTGCTGTATCGAGCTGCGAAACTTTTCGGAAGTTTGGCTGTTCCTGAAGCAAGGAAATTGATGTTCGCATCCTTGTTATTTACTCCTGTAGTGTTCCTGGCCTACATAATTTTTTAAGCGTATGAATTCTAAAAAGAAAATCAAAGATCCTGAACCACTGGTAGCCCCAGGCAAGTTCAATTTGTGGTTGCTCATGTTGGCAAGCAGCATGCTTTTTGCCTCTTTGGTGAGCGCCTTTATCGTTCACAAGCCAGACGCGCAGGCAAAATCTACCTGGACTGCCTTTGATTTGCCCATTTTTTTCTTGGTATCCGTTCTGATTGCCGTCATTTCATCCGTGACCGTATTTTTGGCGTTTAAGGCCGCCAGAAATGATGAGTTGAATACGAATAAGACGTTTTTGGCCCTGACATTGGGCTTGGGTTTGGCCTTTTGTGTTACTCAGTATTTGGGTTGGAAACAATTGGTAGCCTTAGATTTAACTTTGGTTAATGCCCGTCCTGAAGACATTTCTGCCTCTTATGTTTGGATGATCACGGGCGTGCACGTTTTGCACGTTTTGGGTGGAATCATTCTGCTCGCCGTTGCCCTTACAAAGGCCTTTAAATTGGAAATTCACAAGAAAAACATGACGCTGATGTCCATTACACATACCTATTGGCATTTTGTCGGACTTCTGTGGATTTTCCTCTATTTATTTCTTTATTTTGCACAGTAACATTTTTCATGGCTAATCATACCCCTGCAGCATTTGAGAACCAGCCTATGTGGGCTGGAGGACGCTCTCCTTTCAACGTGAGCTACGGTAAGCTGATGATGTGGATTTTCCTCTTGTCAGACGCATTTACTTTCTCTAGTCTTTTGGTTCAATACGGAGCCCAGCGTTTTTCTAACGTAGAATCAGCCGTCACCACCACATGGCCTGACCCCGCTTCTATTTTTAACCACTTCCCCTTCATGCATGGGTTGCATTTGCCTTTGCTGTTCGTGTCAGTGATGACCTTTATCTTGATTTTGTCGTCAGTGACCATGGTATTGGCGGTAGAAGCCGGTCACCGCAACAGTAAAAAAGAAGTTCAGACCTACATGATTTATACCATCATTGGAGGTGTAATGTTCTTGAGCTGCCAGGCTTGGGAGTGGTACACATTCATTCATGAGGGTGCACGTCTTTACGGAAACACGTTTGGAATTACCGAACAAGGTTATAACCACTTGCACAGCGTAGGTTTTGGAGATCATTTTGAATGGGCTCCTGGAGATCGTACCGATGGTCCCGTACCTTTCGCAGCTTTGTTCTTTATCGTTACAGGTTTCCACGGTTTCCACGTTTTCTCAGGAGTGGTTATCAATGTGGTGGTTTATATCATGACCGTTCGCGGAGTATTCGAGCGCCGTGGCCACTATGAAATGATTGAGAAAGCCGGTTTGTACTGGCACTTTGTAGACCTCGTATGGGTCTTTGTTTTCACCTTCTTCTATTTGATCTAACACAGTAAGCGAATATGGATTTCCACGTTAAACCTGGCGAATACGATGCCATTAACTATATCCCTCACACCGAAAGTCACGGTACTAAAGAATTGTGGCGCACCTTTTGGTTGTTGTTGGGCATCACCGTTCTTGACTTTGTGATTTATTTCGTTATGCCTGCTACAGGTCTTCGAAATTTCATTTTCATTTTCTTTGGATTGGTTAAAGCCTATTACATTGTTGGTGCCTTCATGCACTTGAAGCACGAAAAAATCAATTTGGCTTTGATCATTTTGGTCCCCACTATTTTTATCCTTGGACTCATCATGGGTCTGTTGTATGAAGGAAACGCCCTAACCTGGGTTAAGTAATTCTGCATGAGCAAAAAATATAACAGCAAGAAAGTGGCCGCATTCGCGGCCCTTGTTGTTTTACCGGCCTTAGGTATTTTCTTTTTTGCCCAACTCAAATGGGTTCACAAGGAGTTGCCTTATTATTTCATGGAAGAGTCGTTAGATGGCCGTGATTCCATCCCTCAAACCGTCAGTGATATTGTATTGTATAACCAACATGGTCAAAAAATCAGTTTGGATGATTTCGATTCTTGCATCGTTTTGGTAAACATCTTTTTCGCTACTTGCCCTGAAGTCTGCCCACAAATGAATAAACAGCTTCAATCGGTGGCGGAAAAGTTTGGCAATAACCCTGATGTGCGATTCTTGTCGGTAACCATTGATCCCGAACGGGATAGCATTCCTGTACTCGCCAGTTATGCCGAAACCTATGATGCAGACTTGTTCAAACGTACGTTTGCTACAGGAAGCAAGCGGGAGATTTACGATTGGGCCATCAACGATTTGCATTTGGCTACTGAACAAACCCCTGATGACGATTTTATTCACGATGACAAAGTCGTGATCATGGATAAGAGCCGACACATTCGAGGTATCCTTCCCACCAGAGGGGAAACGAATACCGAGCGAATGGATCATATCAAACGAATAAGCGACGACATCAACAATCTATTGTATGAATACAGAAAACAAAACTTGGATCAGTGATAAGGGGTTCTTTTGGTTGGTATTAGCCATTTCCTTGGCTGTACCAGCGGTAGTGACCTTGTTGCGTTATATGCCTGAAGACTGGAGGCCAACGGCAGAATTCGCCAAGAATTTGCCATTTGCCAATGCTGTCATTAACAGTTTTGTTAGTGCCATGTTGATCTTGGGGTACAGAGCCATTCGCGTACAAAAGAATAAGGGCATGCACCAGGTATATATGTTGTCGGCCTTTTCAGCGTCTGCCTTATTCTTGGTTAGTTATGTGGTATACCATACCGTGATGCCCCATACAGAATTCTGCCAAGAAGGTTTCATGCGCAGCTTGTACCTGTTCATTTTGCTTACCCATATAGTTTTGGCAGCGGCTATTCTACCCTTGATCTTGTATACGATTTATTTTTCGACTTCGGGTCGATTTGAGCGACACAAGAAAGTAGCGAGATGGACTTTTCCCCTTTGGTTATATGTATCGGTTACCGGTGTTGTCGTGTATATCATGATAAGTCCGTGTTATAACTTTTAACTTTGTGCTATGAAACGCTTGGTACTATTTCTTTTGTTTCATTTAGCCTCGGCTCTGACTGTTTTGCAGGCACAATGCCCAATGTGCAAAACGGCCTTGACATCCAATCGAGACATGAATGGCAAGTCGGAAGCCACAGTAGGCAATGGTATTAATAAGGGTATTTTATTCTTGTTGGCTACGCCTTATGTGTTAGTGGGAACGGCGGGTTTCTTCTATTACCAGAATTTTAAGAGAAAGAAGGCTCAACGTGGCTGAAGAAAAAATTCAAAAGGCTGGGGCATTAGCCTTTGCGGCTTGCCGTTGTCCTCGATGTGGCAAAGGACCTGTTTTTAAGAATTCGATATTGAATCCTGCGAAATTCTCTGAAACGCACGATCATTGCCCATCTTGCCATTTGCCCTTTGAGCCTGAAACCGGTTTCTTCTATGGGGCCATGTACTGGAGTTATGCTTTGATTGTAGGCATGTCGGTCACTTTCGCTGTTCTATTGTGGTACACCGGGTTGTTCGACTACGCTATGGTAATCATTCCTGTGAGTATTTTGCTCATGCTGCCCGTCGTGTTTCGATACAGCCGTATGTTGATGCTATTTATTGTATACCCGATCATGTACAAGGAAATATTTACAGGTAAGAAAAAAGCTTACACTGAATAACAAAAAAGCCCGGCCTAGGCCGGGCTTTTTTGCAAATAGGGGATTATGAATTAATGATCTTCTCCAGGTTCAACATCGAGTATGTCGACATCGGCACCCTTGGCTTTGATTTTGGCTTCGATCTCTGCCATCAGCTCAGGATTGTCTTCCAATAATTCTTTGACAGAATCACGCCCTTGGCCGAGTTTGGTTCCGTCGTAGCTGAACCAGCTTCCGCTCTTTTGAACAATTCCGGCATCAACACCTAAGTCAAGCACCTCGCCACTGCGGCTAACACCTCGACCGTACATGATATCAAATTCGACCACTCGGAAGGGAGGGGCTACTTTGTTCTTGGCTACTTTCACACGAGTTCGGTTACCAATCACTTCATCGGTACCCTTGATTTGAGCGGCACGACGAATGTCCAAACGAATGGAAGCGTAAAACTTCAAGGCGTTACCACCCGTTGTGGTTTCTGGATTGCCGAACATGACACCGATTTTTTCGCGCAATTGGTTGATGAAAATGGCTACACATCCCGTTTTGTTGATGGTACCGGTTAGTTTGCGCAGCGCTTGGCTCATCAAACGAGCGTGCAAACCTACTTTGCTGTCTCCCATGTCGCCTTCAATTTCAGCACGAGGAACCAAGGCTGCTACAGAGTCAATGACGATGACATCAATGGCACCTGATCGAATCAAATTGTCGGCAATTTCCAAAGCCTGCTCCCCATCGTCGGGTTGAGAAATGAGCAAATTGTCGATATCGATGCCCAAGTTTTTGGCATAAAACTTATCAAAAGCATGTTCTGCATCGATGAAAGCACAAATGCCTCCTTTCTTTTGGGCTTCTGCAATGGTATGCAAAGCAATGGTGGTCTTACCAGAGCTCTCTGGACCGTAGATTTCTATGATTCGGCCACGGGGGAAACCGCCCACTCCTAGGGCGAGGTCTAAACTAAAGGAACCCGTAGAAATGACATCAACAGCCACATTCTGGTTCTCGTTCATCTTCATGACAATGCCCTTGCCATAGTTCTTCTCCAAACGCTCTATGGTCTGTTGGAGGGCTTTGAGTTTTTCTTTTTGTTCGCTCATCTCAATTATTACAACTTTTTAAAGGTACTTTTTGTTCGATCCGTTTTCAAAGGTAGAAAATGTGAAAATATATTTGACAAATGTATGTTAAAAATATTATCAACACCAAATTCTATCGACCCAATCAAGGAGGTCTGTTTTGATGCCGAGAGAGCGCTTGATGGCGCATGGAAGACGGGCTTTGAGCGATCAGGAACTCTTGACTTTGCTCTTGGGTTCTGGCAATAGATGCAAATCGGGAAGCCAATTGGCTTCTGAAATTCTCAATTCATGTGGAAACAATCTGGACGAACTGGCCAAACTCAGTGTGGAGGCCTTGTGTGCCATACCGGGATTGGGTCAGGCCAAGGCTATGGGTTTGGCAGCTGCTTTCGAATTGGGGCTTCGTCGTCAGGTACCCGTGGCTTTGAAACCCAGCATTCGTTCTTCGGCTGATGCCTATCGAATCATGCGTCCACACTTGGTTGATCTCCACGCAGAGGCCTTTTTGGTTCTTTACATGAACCGAAGGCACGCAGTCATTCGTTTAGAGACACTGAGCACGGGGGGTATCAGTAGCACCGTTGTGGATGTTCGACTTTTATTGAAGCGTGCGTTAGAGTTGGGAGCAACTGCATTGATTGTCGGTCATAATCATCCGTCGGGGAACTTGAACCCCAGCCCTCAAGATCGAAGTTTGACCGAGCAATTGAAGAAGGCCTCGCGATTTTTGGACTTGGAATTGCTCGATCACCTGGTTGTCACAGAGGCCGGGTATACCAGCTTTTCAGATGAGGGGCTTTTGGAACATTGAAGTCCAACAGAATGCACAAAAAATTCGCGGTAAAGGCTGTAAATTCGAACCTCGATATGCAATACAGCGCCCGCTACTCAAAGCCTTTCGTAGAGCGCCACAACGGCTCACACGGAGAGGACCTTCAGGCCATGTTGGAAACGGTTGGAGTTTCCAGTTTGGACGAGTTGATCAGCAAGACCATTCCTGCCAACATTCGCTTGCCGAAAGAGTTGAGCATTGGGGAGGCCTTGACCGAGAGTGAGTTCCTTGCCATGCTCAAAGGCAAAGCGGCGAAGAACAAGTTGTTCAAGCACCATATTGGTATGGGTTATTACGATACCTTGACCCCCGGTGTGATATTGCGCAACATTATGGAAAATCCAGGTTGGTACACGGCTTATACGCCTTACCAAGCTGAGATTGCCCAAGGTCGTTTGGAAGCCTTGTTGAATTACCAGACCATGGTCATTGATCTAAGCGGTATGGAAATCGCCAATGCTTCATTATTGGACGAAGGAACGGCAGCTGCTGAAGCCATGAACATGTTCCGAGCCGCTGATAAAAAAGGCGTAGCTCATCGCTTCTTCGTCGATCAGCATACCTTCCCTCAAACCCTAGACGTGTTGATTACCCGGGCCGAACCTGTTGGCGTTGAGATTGTGACCGGCGATTTCGCTACGGCCAATTTGGACGATTCTTATTTCGGAGCCCTGATTCAATACCCCAATAGCAACGGAAGCATCGAAGATGTGCGCGCCTTTGTAAACGACTGCAAGTCTAAAGGCATAAAAACGGTATTTGCCTCCGATTTGATGGCCTTGACCCTGTTGACCTCTCCTGGTGATTTGGGTGCCGATTGCGTAGTGGGCAATACCCAGCGTTTCGGTGTACCCATGGGCTTCGGTGGTCCTCATGCCGCCTTCTTCGCCACCAAAGACGAATACAAGCGTCAGATTCCTGGTCGCATCATCGGTGTTTCGATCGACAAGCGCGGCGGGCGTGCCTTGCGCATGGCCTTGCAAACGCGCGAGCAGCACATCAAACGCCAAAACGCTACTTCTAATATTTGTACAGCCCAGGTGTTGTTAAGCATCATGGCCAGTATGTACGGTGTATACCACGGCCCCGACGGATTGAAAAAAATCGCCGGCCGCATTCACGCTCAAACCCGTTTGTTGGAGCAAGCCTTGACTCAGATGGGTTACACCCAATTGAATGGTCATTACTTTGATACTCTCAAAGTGGCCGCCAATGAGCAAGCGGTTCGCCAAGTGGCGGAAGCCCATGGCCGCAACTTGCGCTATTTTGGTGATGGCCATGTAGGTGTTTCCATCGACGAGACCTGCACCGAAAAAGACATACAAGTATTGGCTGATATCTTCGCTGCTGCGAAAAACAGCTCTGCCTCAGAGGTGTATGCCGGAGGCGATAGCGTATCGGTGAATTGGCCCGATTGGGCTCAGCGCCAAAGCAATTTCATGTTGCATCCCGTATTCAACTCTTACCACATTGAACACGACATGTTGCGTTACATCAAGTCTTTGGAAGCGAAAGATTTGAGCTTGTGCCACAGCATGATTTCGTTGGGTTCTTGTACCATGAAGTTGAACGCCACTACCGAAATGGTTCCCGTTACATGGCCTGAATTCAACTCTCAGCACCCCTTCGTACCTGTTGACCAAGTAGAAGGGTACTTGGAGATGATTGAAGAACTGAACCAAGATTTGTCGGAAATCACCGGTTTTGACCGTATGAGCATGCAGCCCAACTCTGGGGCTCAAGGTGAATATGCCGGTTTGATGGTCATTCGCGAATACTTCAAAGACCGTGGGGAAGGGCACCGCAATATTGCGTTGATCCCCTCTTCTGCACACGGAACGAACCCTGCCTCGGCCGTAATGGCCGGCATGAAAGTAGTCGTTACGGCTTGCGATGAACTAGGAAATATTGACATTGCCGATTTGCGCGCCAAAGCTGAAGAGCACAAAGACAACTTGGCTTGCTTGATGGTGACTTACCCCTCGACTCACGGGGTATACGAGGCCGGAATTCGCGAGATCACCCAAATCATACACGACAACGGTGGCCAAGTATACATGGATGGTGCCAACATGAACGCCCAGGTAGGTTTGACTTCACCTGGCATGATTGGGGCAGACGTTTGCCACTTGAACCTGCATAAGACCTTCTGCATTCCTCACGGTGGGGGTGGACCCGGCATGGGCCCCATCGGTGTCGCCAAGCACTTGACTCCTTATTTGCCCTCTCACGCGGTCATTCCAACGGGGGGTGATAAAGCCATGCACGCGGTAAGTGCTGCGCCCTATGGTTCGGCTAGCATTTTGCTCATTTCATACGCCTACATCAAGATGATGGGTGGTGCCGGTTTGAAAGCCGCTACCGAGATGGCCATTTTGAACGCCAACTACATGAAGGCTCGTTTGGAGAACGAAATTCCCATTTTATACAAAGGTGAAAACGGATTCTGTGCCCACGAAATGATCTTGGATACCCGCGTTTTCAAGCAGAGCTGTGGCATTGAAGCCGAAGACTTTGCCAAGCGTTTGATGGATTACAATTTCCACGCCCCAACCTTGAGTTTCCCTGTGGCCGGTACCTTGATGATCGAACCCACTGAGAGCGAGAGCAAGGCTGAGTTGGATCGCTTCTGCGACGCTATGTTGAATATTCGCGAGGAAATTCGCGCCATTGAAAATGGTCAAGCTGACGCTCATGACAATGTGTTGAAGTCTGCCCCTCACTGTGCTGATGAAGTCATTTCAAGCGATTGGAATCACAGTTTCAGCCGTGAGCAAGCCGCCTTCCCCTTGCCCTATGTGAAAGCGAACAAGTTCTGGCCTACGGTGTCTCGTGTGAACAATACGCACGGTGACCGCAACTTGGTTTGCGCTTGCCTACCTTTGGAAGCCTACGCCGAAGCCTAATCTTCGCGTAGCAGCGACCATGCATCGACTGCGCCATTTTTCTTGGCCCCTTGGGCTATTGATTCTCTACTATATCTGGGGTCTATTGACGCTAGACAAGTTGGGGGTGCACTACGATGAGCTCACGCAGCGTTATATAGGCATTCAAACCAACAAGTACCTCATAGGTACAGGCAGTCGGGCTGAGATTGAGGAACACAAATTCTTTGGCCCTGTCTTCGAATCATTCTGCTATTTGAGTGAACAGGCTTTGGGCCCTGGAGCCAGCATGCGATCCAAATTGCTGCTTAGGCGCTTTTGGATTTGGTCACTGTTTGTATGGGCCATGGTGGCATTCTACCGAATCTTGGAGAGGCGCTTCAATCGCTCTGCAGCCTTTTGGGCCGTGGCTTTGGTGGCCCTTTGGCCGCCTTTATGGGCACATGCCCATGTCAACTCGAAAGATGTGGTTTTTCTATCTCTCCAAGTCTTGGCGGTATCTTCTTTGATTCGCTATCGCGAGGGCTCAGGTTCTCGGACCCTTCATTTTTGGTTATTTGCTTTGCTCTCTGCCTGGGCGGCGAGCATACGCCTGGTCGGCGTATGCTTGCTGGGGCTGGCGCCCCTGCTGCTGGCCCGCGCAGGTTTCAGGGAGCCAGGTGGTTCCAGCCAGCGGGCCAGCCGCCGCCCCGCTCTGGCCCTACTCGGTGCATCAGCCCTGCTCTTGATACTCAGTTTCCCCGTACTCTGGTCCACCCCATGGAACCGCTTGGGTGAGATGCTGGGATATGCCACCCAAAACCCTTGGCCCAACCCCAGTTTGTTCCTAGGACAGCCCTTATACCCTGAATCATTCACTCGATGGTATTTACCCATTTGGATGCTTTTTACCTTGCCTCTGGGTTTGCTATTTTTAGCCGCTTGGGGCTCTTATTTAGGCATAAAGGCCATGTTGGGCCATAAGGGGCTCTCTTTTAGCGATGCCCTCTTTTTAGGCTGGTTTTGTTTGCCTTTTCTTTTGGTCTTGGCCTTGAATCCAGTGCTATATAACAACTGGCGACACTTCTATTTCTTGGTGATTCCCCTGGCCTATGTGTCTGCCTTTGGAATTCAGGAATGGAAGGCCCGTTTGGGGTCGAAGAAGTTGAATTGGCTGTTGGGTATTTACACCTTGAATCTAGGTTTATCGGCGCTGATTCAGCCGGGTTTAGCCGCCGTTCGAATGAACGATTTGTACAGCAAAGTAGTGCAGGTTTGGGTGGGAGAGTCGCAGGCCTACATGACTCAAGACTACTGGGGATTGTGCACCCAAGATGCGCTGAAAAAACTTGATCAGACCGCCCCCCAGAAACAATTAAAGATTGCGTGTAAGACTGAATTGGTAGAGCTTAGCTCTCATCTTTGGCCCTTAGAGAGGGTGGTTCAAGTTCCGATAGAACGCGCTCGGTATTACTTTGATTTCAACCGAGAAGGTTCTTGGAGCTGGCCTGAGTTGGGATACCAGGAAGAAGGATTGGGATTGCTGTTGATGGAGTTTCACAACGGCTCAGAATCAGTACTGAGAGTATACGACTTGCAGCAAAAGAGCGAAAAGATTCAGCTCTAATTCCGGCATAATTCGCCCAATAATGCTGGGTCTGGGC
>JBJOHK010000152.1:0-12565 GCA_046047755.1 Bacteroidota bacterium
AAGCGCACATGCCAAAAGTTAAGATGCCCAAATCCTCTCCGAGCCTGGATATGACTCCCATGGTGGATTTGGCTTTTTTGCTTGTGACCTTCTTCATGTTGACCTCAAGCTTCAAAGCACCTGAGCCTGTTATGGTTGATCCCCCCGCCAGTACAACCGAAGCGGAGATTCCAAAGCAGGTTTTTCTTGTAGCCATTGATCCTTCAGGACGAGTATTTGTAGACATTACCAACAATGCCGTTAAAACCCAAGTTTTGACCAAGTTGTTGGCGACAAAGAAACTCGGATTGGAAGGTCAGGACTTGAACAAGTTGGTGGGAGCGGGCCCATTGGGAATGAGCATAAAGCAGTTCCCGGAATACGCAGCCTTGGAATCATCGGAACGTGAATCTTACAATCAAAGCGTACGTGGAATTCCCTACGATACTACCTCAGATGTAGCCAAAATAAAGGCTAGTGAGTTGTATCTGTGGGCCTACCACGCGAGATTGGAAGCACACAATGATTTCGCTGCTCGTGAGGCTGAGGCGAAGAAGAGAAACTTGGATTTTGACAAATCCCAATACATGCAGTTTGCCATCAAGGCTGATTTCGATGTCCCTTATACCTTGGTAGAAAAGGTCATCAATGTATTCCGTCAAGCCCAAGTAAAGCAGTTTCAAATGATCACGGACCTGGAGGATACTCCAGAAATTTAATCGAAAGGAGAAAACGCAATGGCACAATTAGACACCGGAGGTGGAGCCCAAGGCGGGAAAGGCAAAAAAAGAGCAAAGAAAGCCAGCACAGCGATCGACATGACGCCGATGGTTGACTTGGCCTTCTTATTGTTGACCTTTTTCGTATTGACTTCAACCTTCTCAAAGCCGAAAGTTCTCCGAATGATTTTCCCGGAGAAGATCGATAAAAACGATCCCGCTATGAAAGCTCCTGAGGTGAAAAATGGTTTGACCATTTTGCTCACGGGAGACAACAAGATTTATTACTATAAGGGTTCTTTGAAAGCAGAGACCGAGTTGATTGAAACAGATTACACCAAAGACGGCATTCGCAAAGTTTTGGTTGAAAGTAATTTGGATTTGTTGACTCAGTTGAAAGGTTTTCAAGAAGAGCTGAACAAAATAGATGAGAAGGATACGGCCAAAACCAATGCTATTAATGCACAGGTTACTCAGGCCCAAAAAGATTCCAAACTCGTGGTTTTGCTCAAGCACGACAAGAAGGCCACTTATGGTAATGTCATTGACATCATGGACGAATTCTTGATTGCACAAATTGCCAAGTATTTCAAAGTCGATGATGACATGGCTGAGATGGAGAAAAAATTAATCGCTGACTATCAATCAAGGGGGTAAGCAATGGCAGAAAACATGTTCAATCAATGGGAGCAAATAGATTCAAGCGATCGCTTGGAACTTGTATTTGCCGACCGATTCAAAGGCTACGGAGCTTATGTCATTCGTAAGCAGTTCAAAAGAGGACAAGTCATAGCCACTCTTTCCGCTTGTTTGTTTGCCGTATTGGCTGCCTCTACGCCCTACATCTTGAACGCCATCAACGGTCAAGAAGAGGAAACTAAAACAGTGAAATTGGTAGTGACCAATTTGGATGATGTAGAAGCTCCAGAAGATGAAGAAGAGAAGCCCGATGAGCCACCTCCAATCGAGGAGCCAGAGCCAATCGCCACTCAGGCGTATGCGGTTCCTGAGATTAATGAGGACGCTACTGAAGATTCTCCCATCAACCCTCCCGATTTGGTTCAAAATGCGGGTCTTCAAGACCAAGCTGGTTCTGATGACTTTTTAGCGCCTGATATGAACACAGGTGGAGGTTCTGGTCCTTTCCAAGGCGATGATGGTCCCAAAACCAAAGTGGATATCAGGGCAGAATACCCTGGTGGAGAAGCGGCTTTCCGTGATTATGTGAAATACGAGTTCATTTACCCCATTCGTTGCCAAGATGAAGGCATCAATGGTTCGGTGAACTTGCGTTTCATCGTGGACAAGACAGGTCGTATCAGCAACATTCAGGTTTTGGATGAAACCAAGAGTTGTCCTGAGTTTACACAAGAAGCCATTCGAGTTTTGAAAGCTTCTAAGCGTTGGATTCCCGCCCAGGTAAACGGAAACTTTACTACAGCATGGCGCGAATTGCCCATTAAGTTGGCAGTTGAGTAAACTATACCACAATCTGTGAATAAGAGAAGGAGCAGCCATGGCTGCTCCTTTTTTTTGTTACCCTACCTTTGATTCATGCTGCGCCTCCGCGAACTGCACATATCGACAGGCTCAAAATCGCTGTTGCAATTGCCCGCCTTAGACTTTCATCCAGGTCGGGTCCATGCCATCATTGGCGAGAGTGGTTCGGGAAAGAGTTTGCTTTTGTTGGCGTTGATGGGTCTATTGTCACCTGAGTTGCAATTGCAGGCTAAAGAAATGGGGACTTCGAGTGAAGATTGGTTGAACCTGGACTTGCATCAATGGCAACAAAAGAGAGGCCGGGAATTGGGTATGGTTTTTCAAGAGCCCATGACAGCTCTTAATCCCCAAATGAAGTGCGGTAAGCAATTGCTAGAGGCCTACCGGGTTCACAAACCAGAAATGAGCCAACAGGAGGCCAATGAACATTGTATAGCTAAGCTCGAGCGAGCAGGCCTTGCAGGCTTAGCCGCTAGGGTAATGGAATCCTATCCTCATGAATTGAGTGGCGGCCAGCGTCAGCGCGTAGTCATAGCTATGGCTTGTATGCATGATCCTGCTTGGGTCTTGGCCGATGAGCCGACTACGGCCTTAGATTCCTTTTCTCGTCAAGCTGTGATGAGTGATTTGCAGCGTATGTGCCAAGAACAAGGGTCTGGCTTGATTTGGGTTTCTCATGAGCTGGATATTGTTACTCAAATGGCTGACGACGTCAGTGTATTGCGCCAAGGAGAACTTTTGGTTAGCGGCAAAATTCACGAGGTTTTGGATGCTCCTAATCCGCATCCCTATGTGTCAGAGTTGCTAGCGGCTTTGCCTCAAGGGAAAATGCCGCCTAAGCATAAAGAAGACGTGGTTTTGGACATTCAAAACCTATCCAAATCGTATAAAAAAGGAGCAAGTGTTCTTTCCGTATTGAAGAATTTGAGCATTCAAGTTTATCGTGGTGAAACCTTAGTCATTCTCGGTAAAAGCGGCTCGGGAAAAAGTACCCTTGCTAAATTATTGACGGGTTTGGAGTCCATTGATTCAGGAAGCATAATCTACAATGGCCAGCCATTAGCTGCAAAAGGCCCCACGGGTATTCAAATGGTCTTCCAAGATCCTTATGCCTCTCTGAATCCGCAGGTAGACAACTGGTACGCCTTAGCTGAAATATTGGCTTTGCGCCATGGCGGGAAAGCAGGGGCTTATCGCCGACAGGCTGAAGAAGCCATGAAGCAAGTGCAACTGCCAGAATCCCTTTGGGCCGCTAGACCGAGTCAAATGAGCGGAGGGCAGCGCCAGCGCCTGTGCATCGCTCGTGCCTTGGTGAGCGAACCCGATGTTTTGGTTCTAGACGAAGCTGTTGCAGCGCTTGATCCCTTGGTTCAGGCCTCCGTTTTGGATCTGTTGAAGGCCTTGCAGCAACGCACCGGTATGGTGTATGTGTTTATTACGCATGATCAAGCCGTCGCCCGCAGTATGGGTCATAGCATTGTTTATTTAGAAGAAGGGGAAGTGCGTCCCTATTCTTGATCGATTTAGCGATTGGTGGAAATCCAAGTTTGCACCTTTGTCTGCTCTGGCGTAACCTTGAATCATGCATAAAAGGCTCTTGTTTTTGGTTCTGTTTTGCTGGGGTTCCCTATCGGTACTTCAAGCTCAAACGAGCAGTACCATTCCGGCTACCCATAAAGTAAAAAAAGGGGAGACCCTCTATGGTATTGGCCGAATGTATGGTATGACGGTGCCTCAGTTGCAGAAAATGAATCCAGGTATCGGGGTGTTGCAACCTGGAATGAAGCTCAACATTCTCAAAACTATTACGCTGCCTCAAACCCGTCAAGAGCCCGAAGCTAGTCCAGATCCTGTATACGGTACTGTTGTGCATACGGTACAAGCGGGAGAGACCCTTTATGCATTGTCACGCAAATACGGGGTTGGAGTTTCGGAAATCAAATCAGCCAATGGCTTGAGTTCTGATGCCTTATCGATTGGCCAACGATTGAACATTCCCCGCCAGTTGATTCAAACACCGGAGCCCGAACAAGTTCCTGTACCTGCCACACCTAGAACCATACCTGCCACGCCAGTCCCCGATAACCGGGCGGGTGGAATGCCGGAGACCGTGAGAAGTTCAGCGCCGAGCCGAAGCATGGAGAACAAGGAATGGTCAGGTACGGCTTCTGTCAATGCTGCCATAGATGCTCAGCGCCCATGGGTGTATTTTGATTTAGGCTCATCGTTTGGAGCAGCGCCAGTAGTAGTGGCAGTGATCAATCCAATCAATCAACAAGTGCTGTACTGCACGGTTCAAGGCAAACCTGGCCGGGGCAATCAACTGGAGGTTTCTCAGTGGGTGGCTGATCGATTGGGAATGGTTTCGGTTGGGGCTCCTGTTGTCGTGACCTATGCCAATCCCATTTCTGAATAAATCGATTGACAGGACAGAGGCCGCAGTATGGGCCCTGTTCATGGCTTTGGCCAGCATTCATTTTAGCCCAGCTATAGCATCAATAAGCCTGGCTTTGGCTCTATTGGCTCTATGGCTTTCTGGCTCAGAATGCAAAATTCAATGGCTTGGACTTTCTGCGGCCATTCTGCTGTTTTTTATAGAATTTTTAGGATCTGACAACCACCAGAGATTGGGCCTTCATTTGCCCTTGTATTTCGTTATGAGTGTTCGATTTGGGCCCTCAATGGCACAAGAGTTTCTTCATCGTTTTTACAAGCGTTGGTGGGCCTGGGTGTTGCCAGTGCTGTGGGTTTCGTTGGCTTCCTTGTTGGAGTTTGCTCAGCATGCAGCGTTTTACAGGCAAATGGTCATGGAAAGCAAACCTATGCCCTTGTTTAGTCAAGTGTACCACATTGAATATTCGGTTATTCAGGCCGTTTTAGCCTTGTTTTTATTGAAGGGATTATTGGACGACCGATTGGAGAATCGATCCCTTGCATGGGGTGGTTTTGTCTTGATGCTATTTTGTTTGCATGCCCTGTCAGCCCGAACGGGGATATTGACTTTTTGGGTAGGGGTATTCGGGCTGCTTTGGCCATACAGATACAGAATGAATTGGAAATACGCCTGTATTGTTCCGGTTATTTTGCTGCTCCTGACCTTGGGTACTATGCGCGAGCGATTGAATAATTCTTGGCAAGATGTACAAACCTTGATTCATAACAGCGATCCCAACCACCAGTCTATGGCTCAAAGATGGGAGGCTTGGAAAGTGGCAATACGTAGCATTCAACATAAGCCCCTGTTCGGATGGGGAAGTGCCCAGGTAGATTCAGCCATGGCTTGGTCTTATCAACAAGAAACCCGGCTGAATGCTGAAAATTGGATAGGCCCACACAATCAAGTTTTGGAAATGGCCTTGCAAGGCGGATGCGTGGCTCTGTTTCTGGCCTTGCTTTGGGGTATTGATTTCTTTCGTCGATCGTCAGATTATGCTTGGGTCTTAGGCCTGGGCTTTGCTATGATGTTTGAGAGCCTTGCTGAGCGTCAGTCCGGTGTTTTGGTGTTAGTTTTGGCGCTCATTTATATTCAAATGGCATCGAAAGGACCTACGAGGCATGAAAAAAGTGTAAATGAAGCAGGAATGCTTGATTTATGAAGTTTGCATTGCTATATTTGCAGCCCCAAAAATTATGTCTCGCGTTTGTGATTTAACCGGAAAAAAGGCTATCAAGGGTAACAACGTTTCGCACTCTAACCGTAAAACGAAGCGTAGATTTTACCCCAACCTTCAGACTAAGAAGTTCTTCATTCCCGAAACTGGAGAGTGGATTACATTGAAAGTTGCTGCCTCTACCATCAAGACTATCGACAAGAAGGGTATCTCTTCTTGCATCAACAATTTGTTCAAAACAGGAAAGATTTAAACGATGGCTAAGAAAGGCAACCGTGTTCAGGTGATTTTGGAATGCACCGAGCAGAAAGGTTCTGGCGTACCAGGCATGAGCCGTTACATCACAACCAAAAATAAGAAAAATACAGCCGAGCGTATCGAGCTGAAGAAGTACAACCCTTACATGCGTAAGGTAACCGTTCATAAGGAGATCAAGTAATGGCTAAGAAAGTAGTTGCTACACTGAAAAAAGAAGGTGGTCAGGAATTCGTTAAAGTAATCCGTACCATCAAATCTGCCAAGTCTGGCGCTTACACCTTCAAAGAGGAAATCGTTCCTGCTGAATTGGTAAAAGCCACCTTGGAAAAATAAACCCATTTGCAAACGCGAAAAGCCCCAATTCTTGGGGCTTTTTTTTTGCTAACTTCACCTCAACTATGGCTCTATTCTCCTGGTTTAAGAAAAAAACCGAATCCAACCCCGAAGAGCGCACCCAAACCCAACAAGCGCTAGGGGCCACCCGTGAGAATTTGTGGGGCAAAATGACGCGAGCCTTAACCGGTAAGCGTTCGATTGACGCTGACTTTCTCGAAGAGCTGGAATCCATTTTAGTGGGTGCAGATTTAGGTGTTGATACTGCGGTGTCCTTGATTGAGCAATTGGAGGAACAGGTAAGAAACCAAGGTTACTTGACCACAGACGAATTGAAATCTTGGATGGTACAGCGCATGCAATCGCTCATTCCTGATATTCCTGAGCAAGTGGCGCCCGACTTTTCCTTAAGTGGTGGAGTTAAGCCCTATGTGGTATTGGTAGTAGGTGTCAATGGAGTGGGCAAAACTACGACTATAGGAAAAATGGCACACCGCTATGCCCAAGAAGGAAAGAAAGTGGTACTCGGTGCGGCCGATACCTTTCGCGCCGCTGCCGTTGACCAATTGGGCATCTGGAAAGAGCGAACGGGGGCCGAAATTGTCTCTATGGGAATGGGAGCTGATCCCGCATCGGTAGCCTTTGAAACCTTGAAGCAGGGTCAAGAAATGGGGGCAGACGTGATTATTGTCGATACAGCTGGCCGCTTACACAACAAAGTGGGCTTGATGAATGAATTGGGGAAGATTAAGCGAGTCATGCAAAAATTTCAAGCCGATGCTCCTCATGAAGTCGTTCTCGTGATTGATGCGACCACTGGGCAGAATGCCTTTGAGCAAGCCCGCCAATTTGCCGCGGCTACACAGGTGAATGCTCTGGCTGTGACCAAATTGGATGGCACGGCTAAGGGTGGAGTATTGATTGGGGTTAGCCATGAATTCCAAATGCCGGTCAAGTATGTCGGTTTGGGAGAAGGAGCTGAAGATTTGCGTTTGTTTGATAAGCAGGCATTTGTAGAATCCATTTTTGAATCGTGAAAACCAAAAGTAACGCCCAGCCAAAAGTCAATGTTATTACTTTGGGCTGCAGCAAGAATACCGTAGACAGTGAAGTGTTGATGGGGCAATTAAAGGCCTCTAAGTTCGACGTTCATCACGAAAGCGACGAAGATGCCGATATCGTCATTGTTAACACCTGCGGCTTCATTGATAACGCCAAAGAAGAGAGCATCAATACCATTCTTCAATATGCCGAGGCAAAGAAAGCGGGGCAATTGGAGAAGTTATACGTCACAGGTTGTTTGTCTCATCGCTACAAAGACGATTTGCAGGCTGAGATCAAAGAGGTTGATGCTTGGTTCGGCACATTAGATATGCCGCATTTGTTGCGAACCGTGGGGGCCGATTATCGCCATGAATTGATCGGTGAGCGAATGACCACAACTCCTAAGCACTATGCTTATTTGAAAATCTCTGAAGGTTGCAATAGGCCATGTTCGTTCTGCGCCATTCCACTAATGCGTGGAGGTCACGTGAGTAAACCTCTGGAACTGATTGTCAAAGAAGCTGAGAATCTGGTGAAATCGGGAGTGAAGGAAATAATGCTGATCGCCCAAGATTCGACCTATTATGGATTGGATTTGTATGGCGAGCGCAAATTGGCCGAGTTGTTGGCACGAGTGAGCGATGTGGAAGGTTTGGAATGGATTCGTTTGCATTACGCTTATCCGTCGCAATTCCCGATGGATGCGCTCAAAGTGATGGCCGAGAGAAACAATATTTGCAAGTATTTGGATATACCCATTCAGCACATATCTGACAGCATGTTGAAATCCATGCGTCGAGGTATTACCCAACGAAGAACGCTGGAAGTATTGAATGCCATACGAGATGAGGTTCCTGGAATTGCCCTTCGAACCACATTTCTAGTGGGGCACCCAGGAGAAACCGAAGAAGATGTCAAAGCCTTGTTGGATTCGATTGATCAGATTCGATTCGAACGACTAGGGGTATTTACCTATAGCCACGAAGACAATACCCATGCTCATACACTGGAAGACAATGTGCCTACGGCTGAAAAGCAGCGCCGAGCTGATGCCGTAATGGCCAAGCAAATGGATGTTAGTTGGGCCTTTAATCAATCGTTGGTGGGCTCAATACAGAAGGTATTATTTGACCGCTTAGAAGGTGATGAGTTTGTAGGGCGCACTCAGTACGATAGCCCAGAGGTAGACAATGAAGTTCGCGTTCCAGCCGCAGGGAATTATGTGCGCATGGGGGATTTTGCCGATGTTCGCATCACAGAAGCCAGCCATTATGACCTCTTTGGAACCCTTGCATAAAATCGGTTTACGTCCGTTTCCTAGCGCGTATTGGTCTCCCGAATTGTTGAATTGGGCCTGGAAAGGGAATTGTCCTTATTATTCTAAGGCAGGGCCGTCATCGGGTGCATGGAACGATTTGCCTCGCTTTGAGACAGAGAAGCGGCAAATTTTGCAGTCAGTTTTGACTCGTCAAATGCAGGCCTTGGCGTTGAGTGATGCCCAACGGGAGAATATGCAAGCCTTAAGCCAATCCAATACCTATACGGTTTGTACGGGTCAGCAAATTCATGTCGGGGGAGGCCCTTTGTTTGTATGGGCCAAAATTTCTTCAACCTTGGCTTGGGCCAAGCACATTGAATCCCAAAATCCGGGTATACAGGTGGTGCCCGTGTTTTGGATGGCCACCGAAGATCATGATTTTGACGAAATAAAGGGAGTTGAACTGTGGGGCAGGACCTACGAATTAACGGCCGATAGCGGCGGTCCTGTAGGACGAATACCGGCTGATTCGTTGAGCAAACTCAAAGATTCCATTCTCAGCGATTTCCCACGGGTATCAGAGTCATTGGGTGAATTTTGGCAAGTCTTCGATGAGGCTGTTGACTTGGCTGATGCCTACCGCCGATTGATTCATCGCTATTTTGCCGATACAGGTTTGCTCATTTTGGATCCCGATGATGCCGAATTGAAAAAATTGGCTATGCCCTTGTGGGAGCAAGAATTGGGTTCGGGTCTTTTGTCTCAGGCTTTTTCTTCAGCCACTAGTAGGCTGCAAGAAGTAGGTCAACCTGTTCCCGCTCATGTTCGACCCGTAAATGCATTTTGGCTGGGTGAAAACAGTCGTCAGCGCATTGAAGAGTATACGTCCCAGCAAACCATTCGCGAGCGAGTGGCTGATATAAGTCCAAACGTCTTGCTGAGGCCCTTGTATCAGCAGTCTATACTGCCCAATTTGGCCTACATAGCAGGCCCTACTGAGTTTCGGTACTGGTTTCAGACTACAGAGGCGTTTGGTCAGTCCCAGTTGTTCCTGCCTCAACTCTTGCTCAGAGAGGCCTGGTTTGAGTTGCCACAGTCGGTTTGGAAAAAGCTAAATTCTTGGCAGTTGAGTATGGATGAAATGGCTCTGCCAGAAGCTGATTTTCAGGCCTTGATTGCTGGTAGATTGTCTGTTTCCCTGGGGGAATGGACCCAGGTTCAGGAGGAATTAAAGCTTCTAGAGCAGCGTGGATCAGCGATGATGTATAAGGCTCAAAGTGCTGGGCTTAAGGATTTTAAAAAAGATTTGATGGGGGCGCAAAAGCGATGGCGTGACGCGCTAGAAGCAGAGAAACAAATTGGGCTGGAAGCTTTGTTTGGCAAAGGGTCCGAGGTGAAAATAAAAGAATACCGCCAGCGTTATTTCAATTGGAAGTTGCCGGTAGAACGAACCCTGAATGTATTGGAATGGTACTTGCAGAATCCAGAGCGAACATGGCCAGAATCTAATATTGTAGATTGCCTGATTCAGGGCGGCTTCAGAATATTGTAATTTCCTAGACAGATTTTTTGGCTAGCCCTTATGTTGGGCGTATTATAGCAGAATGTCTACTGCTGGTCTCAAGTCAGATATCTTCTCTTCACTTGTAGTGTTTTTGGTGGCTTTGCCCTTGTGCATGGGTATTGCTCTTGCTTCGGGGGGCTCTGTAATTCAGGGTATCCTGTCGGGTGTAATTGGGGGCCTAGTAATAGGTTTTTTTAGCGGATCGCATACCAGTGTAAGCGGTCCCGCTGCTGGTTTGATAACCATTGTTGATGGTGCCATTCGTGATTTAGGAAGCATGGAAGTGTTTGCCACTGCCTTGTTCGTGGCTGGATTGATGCAGTTGGTATTTGGATTGCTTCGAGGTGGAGTGTTGGCCGATTTTATTCCTGTTTCGGTGATTAAAGGTATGTTGGCCGCGATAGGTATAACCTTGATATTGAAGCAAATGCCTCACATGGTAGGCTACGATGCCGATGCCTTTGGTGAAATGGAATTTGCGCAGTTAGACGGGCACAATACCTTTTCAGAATTGTACTATATGTTGGGGGCCATAACTCCTCTTGCTGTTATCATTTCTTTAGTGGGCTTAGGTGTACAAATCCTTTGGGAAAGCCCCAAAGTCAAACAATCATCCTGGCTTAGCCTATTGCCAGCACCATTGTTGGCCGTTGTGCTTGGTGTGTTGATCAATGAATGGGCCCTCGCATGGCTGAATGATTGGGCCATTCAAGGCGAACATATGGTCAATGTACCCCATTTGCTTTCAGAAACAGGGTCGAGTAACAAGTTATGGGTAAGTCCCGATTGGTCCTCTTTTAAGCGCATTGAGGTGTATCAAGTCGCCTTGGTGATTGCTGTTATTGCCAGTATTGAAAGTTTGCTGAGTGTGGAAGCCGGAGATAAGCTCGATCCTCATAAAAGGGTCAGTCCTCCCAATAGAGAGTTGTTTGCTCAAGGGCTGGGAAATACAGTAGCCGGTTTGTTGGGGGCACTTCCTGTGACCGCTGTAATTGTCAGAACCTCGGCCAATATATCCAGTGGCGCGGCGACCAAGAAAAGCGCTATATTTCACGCCATTTGGCTATTGGCTTTCGTTGCATTTGCCCCTGACTTGATCAATCGAATTCCTTTAGCGGCCTTAGCCTCCGTATTGGTTTTTGTGGGCTATAAATTGGCTCGCCCCAGTTTGGTGCAAGCCCAATACCAAAAGGGGCTCTCTGCTTTTCTGCCGTTTGTGATTACAATCGTAGCCATCTTGTTAATTGATCTGTTGATGGGGATATTGATTGGATTGGGTGTCGGTTTTTTCTTCGTTCTGAAAACGAATTACCAAAAATCCTTTACCAAAGAAATTTCAGGTTCAGATGTTCAATTTGTATTTGGCCAGCAAGCTTCATTTATCAACAAAGCGGCACTCAAGTCCTCTTTGAATGAGGTAGCGAACCATTCTCATATAACCATGAATTTTTCCAATTGCCATTTTGTCGATGCCGATATCGTTGACATCATTGTCGATTTTTCAGAAGGAGCGAAAGAACGTGGAATCTCCATCCACATCATACCAGGAGAAAATACTCAACTTATTAATCTAATCTAATCATGTCTCACGAAGCGATTGACAAACTGTTAGCAGCCAATCAGCAATGGGTAGAAGACGAATTGTCTCAGAATCCAGCCTTCTTTCAAGAATTGGCAGAAGGCCAGCAACCTAAATATTTGTGGATTGGATGCAGCGATTCACGAGTTCCAGCCGATCGAATTACAGGCACGAAGCCCGGTGAAATTTTTGTACACCGCAACATTGCCAATCTTGTCCTTCATACAGACTTGAATATGCTCAGCGTATTGGAATACGCCGTAGCCTATCTAAAGGTTAAGCACATTATTGTGTGCGGTCATTACGGTTGTGGAGGGGTTCGTGCAGCCATTAGCCGAAACAATTATGAACTGCTGAACAAGTGGCTGCGCAATATCAAAGATATTTATGTCAAAAATGAAGATGCATTAGGCGCCATTTCAGATAATAGGATGCGTGAAAATGCTCTCGTAGAACTGAGCATCAAGCAACAGATTGAAAATCTGATGAAAACCAGTGTGGTGCAAAAAGCATGGCACTTAGGTGAGGATTTGACCCTTCACGGTATGGTATACGATGTGGCCAATGGTCGATTAAAGCAGTTGATACAATACGACCGAAACAGTCCCTTGCCTGAAATCTATCGTTATTACTTCGAAGAAGATTGATTCTTCAATTTGTCAATGCGCAAATTGATCATTTCTATGGCAAATGAAAAGGCCATAGCAAAATAGATGTAGC
>JBJOHK010000153.1:0-4040 GCA_046047755.1 Bacteroidota bacterium
CGTATACGATTCGGCCATTTCGGGTTTTGAAGGATTGGATTTGATCGGCCTCTTTGGTTGTGGCTTTGCCATCGGCATCGCGGTGACCGTAATCCAATTTCTGGATGCAGCGACCCGAAGGAGTATGATAACGAGCGGTGGTCAACTTCATCTGTGTGCGGTAGGGCAGGTTGACGTAATTCTGCACCAAGCCTTTGCCGAAACTGTTTTGGCCGGCAATCACGGCACGGTCCAAGTCTTGCAAAGCTCCGCTAACCACCTCAGAGGCCGATGCCGAATGGTCGTCAATGAGCACAACCAAGGGCAAAGATGGGGCTATGGCCGGTGCCGGGCTTCGCCAATCTTTTGGGCCTGTATAGTTTCGCCCTTTTAGGGTCACTATGCTGATATCAGGGCCAACGAAATGCCCAACAATGGCTACCGCTTCATTTAACAAGCCGCCGCCATTTCCCCTCAGATCCAGCAATAAACCGTCTAGATGGCCTTGTGCTTGTAAGGCCTTCAAACGATCGCCTACTTCAGTGGCGGCCTTGGCCCCAAATTCATCGAGTTTGATGTAGGCCACGCGTTTGCTGGTAACTGAAGAGGGAACCAAGCCGGAATAGGAACTGCTTTGGGTCTGCACAGCAGCGCGTGACACTTGCTTGCTAAGTGTTCGGCCTTCGCGCTCTATGCTCAAGCTGAACTGCGAACCGGGAGCTCCGCGCAGAAATCCGCGCAGTTCTTCAGAACTCACATTTTGCAAATCGATTTCCCCCAATTTGATCAATTTGTCTCCGCACCGTACGTCGGCATTCCAGAATGCATAACCCGGGAATACTTCGCTTACAATGTGGTAGCCATCTTCGCGAATTTGGGTGCGACACCCGACGCCACCATACTCCCCTTGTCGTTCCATCAAGGCCTCTTCGGCTTGGAATTCGGAAAAGAAATTCGTGTAGGGATCAAGCTTGGCCAACATAGCGTCAATGCCCGTTTTGATCAACTGGCCACTGGGAATCTCATCGACATATTGGTCGCCCAACTCTTTGAAAAGTTGGTTGAAGATTTCCAGATTCTTGGCGTACTCGAACAGCGAGGAAGAACTTTGCCAGCCCGTACTCAACACTAGGGCTAGGACGGGCAGTACAAGGGTTTTCTTCAGGCGCATTCTTCGAAGATAGTCATCAATGGGCCTCGCCGCTGTTGAATACATAGGTGCATTCGCTCAGCGTGTAAATTTCATAGACCGATTTCTTGGCCTCGTCGCCTTTGGCCATCAAGTGCTCGCCAATGGCAGGGTAGCATTTTAACGGACCAATCATGTAGGACAAAGGGTTGCTGGTCTTGAAATCGACATAAGCAGTATTCCCTGCCTCAATTCGCATAAGAACCGCTTCTTGGCCCTTCCCTTTGGCGAAGCCGATAAAGGCCTTGGCTTGGGTAGAATCTTTCACTACGATGCCTGCAAAGCTGCGCAAGGAGTCTTCGGCAACTTTACCGGGCTCATCGAAATAAATGCCAATGGCCGAGTCTCGGTACATCATCAATTGGGTGCCAAAGTCTTGGGCGAGTTTGAATTTGTCACCAATTTCATGGAAGGGACCTTGGTGACGAAATCCTACGATTAAGTAGGCATTCGAGCGGCCTTCTTTTACTTCAATAGATTGAAAGCCGCCACTGTAAGCAAATAGGCCGAGCAGCAATGCAAACAGAAGACCCAAGGCAATGACTAATTTTTTCATGATGCACAAATTTAAGGCTTCTGCAAGGCTCCCGTGTTATCTTTGCCGCCTACATAGGCGCCTTAGCGCAGCCAAGTCAGGTCCCGTAGTAGAATGGATACTACGTGAGTCTCCGGAACTCAAGATCCAGGTTCGATTCCTGGCGGGGCCACTAAGAGTGAGTTTATCCACATTCAGGGGTGTTCAAATGTGTTCATAACTTGCTTTGAACGCATTGATATAGTGCAAGTTGCGATTCAGATTTGTAAATTTGAGTTCACATGGGTAAAGCATGAAAAATGGCCTTTTTCTGCACGACCCCATGCAAGACTTGTACACAAATGAGCATTAAAAACGGCCCTCTGAGGTGCTATTTGAGCCCCCGAAAATCCACCCCTAATTCCAAGGGAGAAGTACCCATCATTTTGCATTTGGTGCGCATGAATGATTCGCGCATGCGTTTGAAAACTGGGTATTGGATTAAACCCGAGAATTGGGATTTTCAAAAGGAGAAGGTAAAGCCCATGGCTTTTGGGGCTATGGAGATGAATATACTCCTTGGGCGGGTTTTGGAAGGAGCCCAACTGCTTTGCTTGAACGCAACTATTGATGGCAAGGAGGTGCGCAAGGAGATTATTGAGCAGCAGGTGCTTGGTAGAGTGCGCGAACCCAATTCGGGTAACTTTAATCCTGCCGAGTACATACGTGACTTTGTTGCCAAGCAAACAAACAACTTGTCTAGGCCAACGCTGAGTAACTACTTGACTTTAGCCAAACACTTGGAAGCCTATTGCCAAGCCTCCAAGCAAAAGCTTAGTTATTCTTTATTTAATCATGATTTCGCTCATCGCTTTTTGGCCTACTTGACAGCTAAGCAGATTGGTAATAATACGGCCAACAAGTACCTCAAACGACTGAAGACTATTTTAAAGAAGGCTCATATGGATGGGTTTCTGGAGAGTCGAGCTTTTGAAGAATACCAGAATCTGAAAGAACACGTTGATTTCATCTATCTGACTTCAGAAGAATTGGATCGACTTAAGGAGCTAGACCTTTCAAAGAGTCCGGAGTTGGAAAAAGCGCGTGATACCTTCTTGTTTCAATGCGGGTGCGGACTTCGATACAGCGATATATTGGCCTTGACCTGGGACGATGTAAAAAAAGACCATTTGCTTATCACTACCCAAAAGACCCATCAAGAAATCCGCATACCCATCAATACGATTACCCGACCCTTGCTGGATAAATACGATGGTTTCGAAAGACCGATCCCTGCCTACTGCAACCAAGCCCAAAACCGCTATCTGAAACAGATTGGTGCTTTGGCTGGGTTATACGAAAGACATAACAAGGTTCGATTCTTTGGAAAAGACCGCATACAAACCCGGCAACACAAATGGGAATTGCTCTCTACCCACACGGCTCGAAGAACTTTTGTGATTTTAGCCCTTGAAAGGGGAATGCGACCTGAAGTATTGATGCGTATTACCGGTCACCGCAAACTCAGTACCCTTCAGCGCTACATTTCCATTACAGACAATGTGGTGGAACAGGAAATGAAAATGGCCTTTGGCTAAGACTTCGGTAATTTTTGGATTCCAGCAAGTAAATTGATGGTATGAAACAATTTACTTTCCTTTTTATGGCTTCTATGATTGCCTTGGTGTCGTGTAACTCAGGACCCACCGGGGCCGGGACAGATAATGAGACCCTGGAGCCAAGCGAACAGTCTGAGGGATCAATAGATGCGAATACCAGTGACGATTCTTATTCTTCCTCAACCAAAGAATCTTGTGTGGGTGATGTCAACTGCATCAATCAAGTTCGAAAATTGGTTAATGGAGCAGGATGGGAAATAGCCAATGAGGAATATGCGGGCGAGGGTACCTTTTACATTTCTGCCTTTCAATACGGCCCCGGTGAACCCATTTCAATGACTTATGTAATGGATTGTAATTGCGAGCCCGTTGACTTCAATTTGCATAACAGTCGAAGTAATTCTTCCTCGGAAAATTTACACCGCTGTGGTCGTCGTTGGAACGGAAGTACTCAATACTTGGATGGGCAATGGGGTGATTATTGTTCAGTAGAATGCTACGCAGAATTGTACCCCAATTGATATGAAATTCGGAATTCGCCCCCCCTCCATTCGCAAACGAATTTCGGCTCGAACTTCACCCAAACGATTCTTTCGTCATAACCTAGGTTTTAAAGCTCCACGTGGTTGGGGATGGATTACCAACCCCCAAAAGGCAGCTTACAATCGGGTATACAATCGCACAAGCAGAGGATGTTTGCTATTATTTTTGGAATGGTTCATCATATTTACAGACTCTT
>JBJOHK010000154.1:0-22290 GCA_046047755.1 Bacteroidota bacterium
CCGGTTTTTTCGAATGGAAACAAGAGGGCAAACGAAAACTCCCTCATTTTATATACGCTTCTGATCAGAACTTGTTGCTGGCCGCGGGAATCAGCGATGTATGGGCTGATCCAGAAACGGGAGAGCAAGTGCAAACCTTCAGCATTTTGACCACCGAGGCCAACGCCTTGATGGCTGAGATACACAATGTCAAAAAGCGTATGCCTGTTTTCATTCAGGAAGCCTATGATCTTCAGCTTTGGCTGCAAGGTGAGCCTCAAGAGCGATTGGCTTTGCTCAAGCCTGCCGCTGATGGCTATTTACAGGCCCATCGAGTGGCCGATTTTGTTTCCCGGGCGGGCGAGGATCGAAACCGCGTTGAATGCCAAAAACCCTTCGATGAACCGCGTCAAGCTTCCTTGTTTTAAGCGGCAGTTTTTGGCGACCTTTGTTTGAAACTATGAGATGGGCATGGATAGGTTTGGCATTGCTGATGGGCGCTTGCGCCTCTGATGCCGAGCAGGAGAAACAGAACAAGAAAGAATCGGCCGATCATTCAACCGCTGTTCAGGCACCCAAGGGCCCTGTCTGTGATCCTGCATTGACAGGCTTTGCTAGATTCATCGCCTGCATGGATTTGGATTCTGGCTTGCTGGAAAAAGCCGAACCCGATTTTCAATCTGAATTGCGGGAAGAGTTTGTAGGGTTGAATACCTATAGCAACGAAAAATGGGATCGCTTGCAATCCAGAGTGGGAACACCCATTGGAACCTGGGTAGGCGAGCAATCGTATAGCAGCACCCATGAACCCAAAACCTTGTTGTACCCTTTTGCTGGGGGAGACTTTTACTACGGGCATTTGTTCAATCCGCAGCAAGATACCATCATCATGTTGGGCTTGGAATCGCCTGGAACGCTGTTTGATTTGACGCAGTTCAAAGCTGACACCTTGACCGCCTATTTGAAGGGCCTGGAGAAGTCGATGTTTTTCCCTCACCAGCTTGGGTTTTTTCGCACCAAGAGCATGGCCAATGACTTTGAAACAACCTTGTTGAATGGCACTTTGCATACGGCTTTGTACTACATGGGTAGAATGGGCTATGAAATTCATTACCTGTACGGAGTCAGCAACGATTCCAAGTTGGATTTGGAATCGGAATTGAACGCCGAAAGTGTGGGTGTTCGCGTCGGATATTCCAAAGCCGGAGAGTTTGACCCCGTTCGCGAATGGATCTACATTTCCCAAGACATCAGCAACGGTGGGTTGCAAACTCCCAAGGGGCAAAAGGTTCGCCAATATTTGGAGTCTAGAGGCTCTGTTGTGAGCTTTTTCAAGGCCGCATCCTACCTGTTGCACGAAGACTATTTCTCGACCATACGAGACCTGTGTTTGGACCAAAGCAAACGCATCTTGCAAGACGATTCAGGTATGCCCTATTCGGTTTTGAAAGATCACGGTTTTACCGTGAAGTTGCTTGGAGAATACCACCGAACTATCCCCTTGTTTTCGAACAATTTGCAAGAAGATTTGAAGCAGGCCTATGCCGAGCAGCATCCGCCGGTGTTACCCTTCAATGTGGGCTACAATGCCCAGTTCCACGAGTGCAATTTGCAATTGGCCACACGCCCCTAATATGGCTGCTGAATACCTGTGTTTTTCCATTTGGCCTCTCAGTGAAGAGGGCCATGATTTTTTGCCTTCTCTCTTGGAAGAGTTGCCATTTGACACCTTTGAATCAAACGAGGAGGGTGTATTAATAGCCTACGGGCCCAGCGCCGATTTTTCGCAAGAATTGCAACAATTGGCTGAAGAAATAATTGCAGATTTTGCCAGTAAATGGTCTTGGCATACCCGCGACAAAGAAAATTGGAACGAGCTCTGGGAGAAGAATTTTTTCCAGCCCTTGACAGTGGGGCGCTTGCACATTCGGGCGCCTTTTCATGCTCCAGCTCCTGAAGGCAGCCTGGAAATCATCATCGAACCCCGTATGAGTTTCGGTACTGGTCATCACGGAACAACCCAACTCTTGTGTGGCGCATTGCTGGAGCGGGAATCGCTGTTGAAGGGAGCCAAAATATTGGATATGGGCAGCGGTACCGGCATCTTGGCCATTGTGGCTGAGAAATTGGGGGCCGCTGAAGTTTTGGGCATTGAGATTGACGATTGGGTAGTGGACAACGCGCGAGACAATGTTCGCCTGAATGCTTGTGAACGCACCCAAATGCAGCACGGCACGGCCGAGGCTTTGCCAGCCATTGAAGCAGGCTATTACGACCAAGTACTCGCCAATATTCACCGTGAAGTTTTGCTCGCAGACATGCCGGCTTATCAACGAGTATTGAAGCCTGGTGGCTTGCTGTATTTGTCGGGTTTGAATGAACCTGATTTGCCCCTGATTGCGGCGCAAGCAGAGGGCTTAGGCTTGGTAGAGGAATACCGCGGCTCAATGGGTGACTGGTGGGCATTGGTCTATGTAAACCCAAGCGCCTAACTTTGGGGGTTCACCCCGTTTTTCGGCACCTATGCATTCGATCATCAAGCTTCTTCCCGATTCGGTAGCCAACCAAATTGCTGCCGGTGAAGTGGTTCAGCGACCCGCTTCGGTTGTGAAGGAGCTGCTGGAAAATGCGCTAGATGCAGGCGCCACTCAGGTGAAATTGTTGGTGCGAGACGCGGGCTCTACCTTGGTCCAAGTCATCGACAATGGAAAGGGTATGGGCGAGACAGACGCCCGCTTGTGTTGGGAGCGCCATGCGACTTCTAAGATTCGAAAGGCCGATGATTTGTTTGGACTTAAGAGCTTCGGGTTTCGGGGCGAGGCCTTGGCCTCGATTGCCTCTGTGGCACAAGTGGAAATGAAGACCCGCCGAATCGAAGATTCGGCGGCCAGTAAAATTCGCATCGAAGCCTCTCGCATTGTCGAAGAGGGATCTGATTCTTCCCCTGTCGGTACCTCCATTGCGGTCAAGAACTTGTTCTACAACATTCCCGCAAGACGCAACTTTTTGAAGAGCCCCTCGGTTGAATTCAAGCACATCGTCGAGGAATTTCAGCGCCAAGCTTTGGGGGCAGAAACGGTGCATTTTCAGTTGTACAACAATGATCAACTGCTGCACGATTACCCCGCTGAGTCCAAGCAGAAGCGTTTTGCTTCTCTTTTGGGGAAAAGCAAGGCTGACATATTGCTACCCGTCTTGGAAGAGACAGAAATTGTGCACATAGATGGCTTTGTGTGCAAGCCCGAGGCGGCCAAGAAAACCCGAGGTGACCAGTACTGGTTTGTCAACGGCCGCTATTTCAAAAGTGCCTATTTGCATCATGCTTTGATGGCCGCGTATGAGTCATTGTTACCGGCAGATTCCTTTCCGGCTTATTGCTTGTACCTCAGCGTTGATCCGGCGAAAATTGATGTCAATGTGCATCCCACAAAGACAGAAATCAAATTCGAAGACGAAAAGCACATCTATAATTTGATCAAAGCGGCTGTGCGCAAAGCGCTCGGCCTATACGTGGTTCAGCCCCAATCAGCCGAACCCGAAAACAGCGGCTGGACCGACTTTTTAAGCAGCCAGCGATCGTTGCCCAATTCCACACCCGATTGGGGAAAATTGGGAAAATCAGAGGCTCCTTCAGCCAGTCGCTATAACCCTTTCCCTTCAGGAGCGTACGAGCGAAAAAGCCACCAAGATTGGCAGAAGATTTTAGGCCCTGTAGACCAGGAAACGCCATCGTCTCGTTTGCACGAGCCCTTGGCACAAGGAGTAGAAAAGCCCCTTCAGTTAATCGAGCCTGAGGCAGAAACGGCGCCTTGGATACAAGTGCTAAATGATCGCTATTGGGTTTTTTCTTTTCAAGGAGAACTGCGCGTTTTGGATCGAAGGTTGGCCCAGCAAAAGGTACTGTTTCATCAGTACACAGATTACCTAGAGAAGGGTTCTAGCCCTACTCAGCAGTCGCTATTTCCCCGAACTTTGGAATTTTCAGCGGGTCAAATGTCTGTTTTGTTAGACCTATTAGAGCCCTTGAAAGCCATGGGTTTTGACTTGAGCCATTTTGGGGGGCAAACGCTATTGGTCAATGGGGTTCCCGCCTTGCTTTCAGGCTGCGATGAACAGGCTACCCTGGAAAAAATTCTCGAAGACTACCAAAGCACTCAAGGCGATGTCAAGTTGTCACATACCCAAAGCTTAGCCTTGGCCATGGCCCGTTCTTCAGCCAGAATGGCCGCTGCCGAGACCCAAGAATCAGAGCGCCAGCATTTGGTACAGCGATTGATGGCTTTGCAGCAACCCCAATTCGGAATAGACGGTCGCCCCGTTTACATTCGCATTGGGCCCGAACAGATAACCGACTTATTCAAGAAAACCCGAAACTCATGATGGTGCAATTGCCTCCAGGCCTTAAAAATTTACTGATCCTCATCGCCTTGATGGGCATGGCTCAACTGTCGCTGCCCAACATCGGTTTTGATGTGTATCAGTTTTACCTGTACTATCCCGATAGTCCCCATTTCCAACCCTGGCAGCTGATCACCCACATCTTCTGTCACGGCGGTATTGGCCACTTTTTGTTCAATGCCATAGCCTTGTTTTCGTTTGGCGGTATCGTTGAATACCGCATGGGCACCAAGCGCTTTTTGACCCTGTTTTTCATTTCAGGTTTGGGTGCCGCCTTGCTTCATCTCGGCATCATGGGTTATGAAATCCAGGCGGCTTATGGAACCTTGTTTCCCAATCAAGCCTCGGGTGTAGATTTCATTCCCTATGGCCCCATGCTGGGCGCTTCGGGTGCCTTATACGGTGTCATGACCGCTTTCGCTATGTACTACCCGAACGAGTCGATGATCTTTTTGTTCATTCCTTACCCGATCAAGGCCAAGTACTTGGTGCCCGGTATGATTGTGCTGGATTTGTTATTCGGCATAGGCGGTAGCGGAACCGGCATTGCCCATTTCGCTCACGTGGGTGGAGCCTTGACTGGTTTTATCGCCGTGTGGTTATGGCGAAGAAAGGGGCAGCGCTGGGCCTAAATGAATCGTTTCACTTCGCAAACTCCACGGTTTTTTGGGCCTGATAAGTCAGCCCTAGCCCAATTGGTAGCGGCCTTGGTCATTGGCTTTGTTGTGCAGTTGGTATTGCCTGAAGCTTTGGAGCGTTGGCTGCTATTTACACCGGCCTTGCCCGATTCCTTGTTCAAGCCTTGGTCGTATTTGAGTTATGCCTTCTTGCATGCCGGCTTTTTTCACTTGCTGAACAACGTCATCTGGATGTACTTCATCGGTATGATCTTGGAAGATTTGATAGGGAAGAAGCCCATTTATACCTTGTTTGTCGGCGGCGCCATAGTCGGAGCCTTTCTCTACCAGGCTGTCTTCCAAACCGCCATTGCTGAAGATGCTGTGGTGGTGCCCTCCATGTTGGGCGCTTCAGGCGGGGTGTCGGCTATCATTTTGGCGGCGGGTCTTTTTGCTCCTCGCTACCGCGTCTTTCTTTTTGGAATTTGGGAGGTCGAGCTACGCTACATCGTGGGGGCCAAAATCTTGTTTGATGTCTTGGGCCTTTCTAGTGGGGCCAACACCGGCGGATACCTCGCTCACTTTGGAGGCATGGCCTTTGCAGGGGCCTACATTACCGAGATGAAAGGGTTGTGGAATTGGCCCTTTTCAGGCCTATGGGATCGGCTTTCAGCCTCGGGGAAAACCAAGCCCAAGCGCAGCGCTAAGGTGGAAATTAACCGAAGAGAAAACAACCCCAAGCAAGCCGAAATTGATGCCATATTGGATAAGATTAGTCAAAGTGGTTATGATAGTTTAACGGCCAAGGAAAAGGAGACCTTGTTCAAAGCCAGTCAGTCATGAAAATTCTGCTCCGCGTATTCAACATGGTCATTTTTCCCTTGACCTTGATCTTAGGATTGTTGTTGACCCTGAGCGGATTGGCGCCCAACTTTTCGGCTGAATCAGGCAGTGTGATGGCCTTGTTGGGCCTGGCCTTTCCTGTTTTGTTTTTGCTCAATGCCCTGCTTCTTCTGTTTTGGGGGCTGCAGCTGAAATGGAGAACCTTATTTCCCTTGGCCTTCGGTCTGCTTCATCTGGGTCAAGCCAGTTTGTATGTGCAGTGGAACGATGATGCCAAGACTGACCCAGTAGGCTTGCGGGTAGCTACCTACAACACACAGTTATTGGGGCATTACAGTGGGGAAGGAAGCGAAGATTCCCTGAAGCGATTGATGCAATCTCACCCAGCCGATGTGTACTGTTTCCAAGAATTGTATGATAAGGGCCGAAATATGGAGGCCTTGATGAAGCGCTTGGCTAGTTCTGTGGGTTTCCGCTACCATGCGTACTACCAATTGGTTCCGGGTCGACCTTACGGCATGGGTATCATCTCTCGCTATGAAATTCTAAAGTCCAAGCCCTTACTCTTTGGAGACTCCAGCGGCAACATGGCTATGTGGGCCAATGTGCGCATTCCCTCACAGCAAGAAGGGGTTGAAGACTGGACCGTTAGGGTATATAATGTGCACTTGCAGAGCTTCCGATTGCACCGAAGCGATTACGATTTGGTGAGCGAGGGTTTTGAAGGAGATTCTACCCAAGTGGAACGCTCCAAGGGTTTGGTTCAGCGATTGGCAAAAGCCTATTCTTTACGCAGTGGCCAAGCAGAAATTGTGCGGCAATCTCTGGAAGAATGCCCGCATACCAAATTGGTGATGGGAGACTTCAATGATGTGCCTGTGAGTTATAGCTATCGATTGATAGCTCGTGGCTTGCGCGACGCTTTCGTCGAAGCAGGACGCGGTTTGGAAGGAACCTACAAGGGTCCGTTTCCAAGTTTTCGCATTGACTATATCCTGTACGCAAGCCCCCTAAAGGGCTTACAATACAACAGCCATTCCGAGGTTCCAGGCGACCACAAATGGGTGGAGGCCGGTTTTTCTACGGCTGATTTATTTGCCAATTAACTTAGCCCTTGGCAAGGGAGTTTTTCAGGCCCTTAAGGGGTTGTATATTTGCTCTTCCTTATGCCGTATTTCTTTACTTCAGAATCTGTTTCGGAAGGCCATCCTGACAAGGTAGCCGATCAAATCTCCGATGCTTTGATTGATCATTTCTTGGCTTATGACGCTTCTTCTAAAGTAGCGTGTGAAACCTTGGTAACTACCGGTCAAGTGATTTTGGCGGGTGAAGTGAAGTCTGAGGCCTATTTGGACGTTCAGAAAATTGCCCGCGAGGTGATCGCCAAAATTGGCTACACCAAAAGCGAGTACATGTTCGATGCTAGCTCTTGTGGGGTGCTGAGTGCCATTCACGAGCAAAGCCCTGACATCAACCAAGGCGTGGAGCGCAAGAATCCCGAAGATCAGGGTGCCGGTGACCAAGGCATGATGTTCGGTTTTGCTACCAACGAAACCGATTCTTACATGCCTTTGCCGTTGATGCTCTCGCACATGTTGTTGCAAGAGTTGGCTGACATGCGCCGAGAAGGAACCCAAATTCCTTATTTGCGTCCCGATGCCAAAAGCCAGGTAACCATTCAGTACAGCGATGACAACAAGCCCATGCGCATCGATGCCATCGTGATTTCCACCCAACACGACGATTTTGTCAAGCCTGATTCAGCTGAGGCTGATGAGCAGATGTTGGCCCAGATTCGCAAGGATATCATCGGTTTGTTGATTCCCCGAGTCAAAGCCAAACTCAATGCCGATTTGCAGGCCTTGTTCGGCGATGACATTGAATATCATATCAACCCTACGGGTAAGTTTGTCATTGGAGGTCCTCATGGCGATACCGGTTTGACCGGTAGAAAAATAATCGTAGATACCTACGGTGGTCGAGGCGCTCACGGAGGTGGAGCCTTCAGTGGAAAAGACCCCAGCAAGGTTGACCGTTCAGCCGCCTATGCTACCCGCCACATTGCCAAAAACTTGGTTGCGGCAGGTGTATGTGATGAGGCCTTGGTTCAAGTTAGCTATGCCATCGGTGTAGCCAAGCCTTGTGGTGTTTATGTGAATACCAACGGCACCGCTAAGGTGAACATGAACGACGGTCAAATCGCGGAAATCGTGAAGAACATGCCTGAGTTTGACTTGCGCCCCTACTTCATTGAGCAGCGTTTCAATTTGCGCTCTCCCATATATTTGGAGTCAGCCGCTTACGGTCACATGGGCCGCGAGTGCACAGAGGTGACCAAAGTATTCAATGCCGGCACGCCTCAGGCCAAAGAAGTTCACGTAAAACTGTTCCCATGGGAAGAGTTGAATGCCGTTCCTGCCGTTAAACAAGCCTTTGGTCTATAACCATTAATTAAATTCTAGAAAGCCTCGGCTAACGGGCCGGGGCTTTCTCATTTTCAATCCCTTATCTTTACCTATCATGTGCGGAATTGTCGGATACATCGGTACCAAAGAAGCCTACCCCATCGTCATTAAAGGACTGAAGCGTCTGGAATACAGAGGCTATGATTCAGCCGGAGTCGCTTTGATGGATGCTGACCTTACTGTTTTTAAAAAGAAAGGCAAGGTCTCTGATTTGGAGGCTCATGTGAATCAAACCGCAAAAGGCAAGGAGCTGACAAGTACCATAGGTATGGGACATACCCGTTGGGCTACACATGGAGAACCCAACGACCGAAATAGCCATCCGCATCAATCACAGAGCGGTGATTTGGCCATCATTCACAACGGCATCATTGAAAACTACGCCACTCTAAAAGAAGGGTTGGTCAATCGAGGTCACAGTTTCGCATCTGATACCGATACCGAAGTCCTGGTTCATTTGATCGAAGACATCATGGAGCATACCAAGCTCGATCTATTGGATTCGGTTCGCGCGGCCTTGAGCCAAGTGAATGGAGCCTATGCCATTGTCATTTTGAGTCAGCATCACCCCGAACATATCATCGCGGCCCGCAAGGGTTCACCTTTGGTGGTAGGTTTGGGCGAAGAGCGAGGAGAATTCTTCTTTGCTTCAGATGCCACTCCCATCGTGGAATATACCAAGCGAGTGATTTACCTCAACGATGGGGAAATCGCCACGGTTGAAAACGGTGAATTGACCGTAACTACTATTGAAAATGAGATCCAGAACCCTTATGTGCACGAGTTGGAGATGAACTTGGAGCAGTTGGAAAAGGGAGGATATGAGCACTTCATGCTCAAAGAAATTTATGAGCAGCCCAAGAGCATTTACGATTCTTTTAGGGGTCGATTTGACTCGGCAAGCTGCGAGTTCATGATGCGCAGCGTTCAAGAATACGGAGACAAACTGCGCAACATCAAGCGTTTGGTCATCATCGGATGCGGCACCAGCTGGCATGCTGGTTTGGTGGCAGAATACATCTTTGAAGACTTGGCGCGAGTACCGGTAGAAGTAGAATATGCGTCTGAGTTTCGCTACCGCAATCCCGTTATCTACAATGACGATTTGATCATTGCCATCTCCCAAAGCGGGGAAACGGCCGATACCTTGGCTGCTATGGAATTGGCCAAACAAAAGGGTGCCACGGTGTTCGGTGTTTGCAATGTAGTAGGCAGTTCCATTCCTCGATTGAGCCATGCCGGGGCCTATACCCATGCGGGTCCTGAGATTGGGGTCGCTTCTACCAAGGCCTTTACCGCTCAGGTGACCGTTTTGACTTTATTGGCCTTGGCCATGGCCAAAGCAAAAGGCAGTTTGTCCAGCTCACGCATCACTGAGATCTTGGCAGAAATGGAAACCATTCCCAGCAAAATTGAAAAGGCTTTGCAGTTGAATGACTCCATTGTGGAATTGTCCAAGCAATACAAAGACGCTCACAACTTCCTGTTCTTGGGCCGCGGATACAATTTCCCTGTAGCCTTAGAGGGCGCCTTGAAACTGAAGGAGATTTCGTACATCCACGCGGAGGGATACCCGGCGGCTGAGATGAAGCACGGTCCCATTGCCCTGATCGATGAGAATATGCCGGTGGTGGTAATTGCGACCAAGAGCGAGCACTACGAAAAGGTGGTGAGCAACATTCAAGAGGTGAAAGCGCGCAAAGGCAAGGTCATTGCCGTTGTGACCGAAGGCGATCGCAATTTGGATGGCATGGTCGACCATGTGATTGAAGTGCCCGAGACCATGGAGGGCTTCAGCCCCTTGATTAACACAGTGCCCTTGCAGCTCTTGAGTTACCACATCGCCGTCATGCGCGGTTGCAACGTAGACCAGCCTCGAAACCTGGCTAAGTCGGTTACCGTGGAGTAATCAAGATCCCGCCAAGGGGGAGCCGAAAATTCCCACGGCTATTTCGGCCCATAATAGGGCGACCAGAACAACAACTGTGGCAATTAGTACCCAACGGGTTTTGGGTTGCTTGGCGTTGCGCAAGATGAATCGAATGGCGAATACCAATAGGCCAATGATGATGGAAGCGGCGGCAAAATCAAATAAATCCCAGTTCATGGATTCCATATAATGAGTGGCCCCAAACAGGTCCAACTGAATTCTATGAACCTGATATTTGTAAGGTTAGGGGCCTAATCTTTGGACTTTCCCATCTCCCAGCGGTACCCAATCTGTATGGTTTGGCTGCTATAGCCTAAGCGCATGGGTAACGAGGCGCCTTGGTATTCCAAGGGGTTCAAAGCTGAAGACAAAGCAAACTGCTGGGTCAAAATGGCTTCCAGGTGTTTGAACCGAATGCCGTAGCTCAACGACGCGGTGGGAATGAATGATTTCAGCATACCTGAGGTAGCTGCGGGCGCAAAGGCATAGAACTCTTCAGGGGCATTTTTATACCAGCTGTAATCAGCCAAAGAAGCGTTGCGAGTACCCAACATAAGTCCACCCAATTGAATGCGGCCAACCGCTTCTATGAACTTGAGATCAAAGGTTTGGCTGTAGCTGATGCTAGGTGCCAGAAAGTTGGAATTCCCTTCCCATACAACCGGGCCGATATAACCCATAAAACCGGCGGCATGTTCAGGACTCATGGCCAGGCGATTGGGAATGGCTTGGGCTTGCAATCCTATGTATTTCATGCGACCCAAACGGTATTCGTACAAAAGACCGGCGGCTACCCCACCGTTTTCCCCGCTGTAGTAGCGGCATTGAAAATCAGGACTGACTTGCTGGGTCACGGAGCCAAAGGCGAAAGTTCCCAAAGCCATATGTGGCATGAAGCTGTGGCGCTTTTCTTGCCACTTGGGTTCTTTTTTCTCGGTGTTTGCTTTAAGGCTGCCGTTGCTGAGAAGCAAGCCTAGCGCTGCAGCAAAGAGGTGTATGCGTTTATCCATTGTTCAGGGGTGACTTTGGCGACCAGTTCGCCGATGAGTTCGTGGGGAATGTGTTCCGGTTTTTTGAAGCGAATGCAGCTTTTGCCCATGTCGAGTTTGGAGGGTACGCGAGCGGCGTATTGTTCTTGAAACCAGGCCATGAGTGTAGCATCGGCGTACAAACCCATATGGTACAAAGTGATAGCCCCTTTTTGATTGGCGATGCTCAAGAAAGGCAAGGGTATATTGGGATCGCAATGATATCCGGCGGGGTAGAGGCTATGGGGAACAGACCATCCGGGCATTTTGTAAGAGAAGCCTTCTTCGAAACCCTCAGGCAAATGGTCTCGAATGGTTTGCATTAGGGCCTCAAAGGCCGGTTTGCGTTCAGCAGGAATGGCGGCCAAGTATTCAGCCACTTCTTTACCAGGATCCTTGGTAGCGGTCATACGATTGAAAGTTGATTTTGAAACCCATGCGGGGCTGTTCAAAGATATTGGACATACCTACGGCATAATACAGTCCTAGCTTAAAGTGTTGGCGCCAAATGCGAATGCGCTTGTCGATGCCGGCATAGGCCTCGTAGAAGAACATATCTCGTCGTTCAGGAGCGTACAACATATTGAAGCCTATGCTCTCGCTCATGTTCAGGGATTTGACCCCTGGAATTTTATTGATCAAGGCCCCTTCAAATTGATGTCGGTAGTGCAATTCGACAAAACGCTTGAAGGTGGTAAAGGTGCTGTCCAGTGTCTGGAAATTGTACATAGGAGGGGTAAAGAAGCCTTCATCTCCGCGTCTTTGGTAGCGGTAATCAATCAAATTGATGTTGCGGTGCTGCAAGAAGGAACCCGAGTTGATACGGAGTTCGGAAATGCCCATCAAACCAAAAGAAATGTCTTGCTCGATGCGGTATTCCAAATAGCTGTAGTCGATAGTAGCGCCAAATGGGCCGGGAATGGCTCGGCGATAGTTGATGGAAAAAGTGGGCCAGCGCGAGCCTAATATGACCTTTTGTTTGGGTTCGCTCAAGTAATGCTGGAAGGGCGTATAGCTCAGGTTGATATCGGCGAATAGGGCCGAGTGTGGCGCAAAGGAGATGGGTTTGTTGTTCTCGAACAAGCTGTCTCCGTAGGCATCAAATTGGTAGGAGGCGATGTCTTGTCGGTCGCTGAATTCGGCTTGAACACGCAAGAACAAACCGTTGATCAGTTCCTGACTGTGGTAGGCGCTGATATGGTTGTGAACATAGAAATTGTCGCGCCTGAAAAAGTCGATGTAAGCGGCATTGGGGTTGATCAATCCAAAGTCGCGGCCCACATTCACAAAGTAGGAGGCCCGTTTGTAGGGGTTGTACAGTCGGCTCATATAGGCCGTACCGCGCAGGTCTTGGTTCTGAAATCCGTATCCGCCGTTGAGGCCAAAGCGAAGGTCTGTTTTGTTCTCAAACGTTTTTTTGACGCTGCCGTAGAGTTCCAAACGGGAACCGCCGGGCCACCAGGGTTGGTAGATGAACGCCAGCGGATTCAAAGACCACTCCAATCCCTTGCGGCGATCTTTATGGTCCTGGCCCCACAGTAAGAGGGACTGCCAGGTTACCCGGTTGATTCTGGCCTCTATGCTGTCCAGATAAGCGTCAGAGTTGCGCAGGCGCTCCAGACTATCTTCTTGGGTGAGAAACAGGGACTCCAAGTTGCTCAAAGGTTGGCTGCGCTCTTGTTCCCACCAGCTGCTATCCTTATCGTAGGCCTCTTGTTCGGTGCGACTCAGCTCCAAGCCGAAGTGCTTTCGGTCAAACTGAGCCGGTGCCTGAATCTTTCGGTAGTCAACCGCTGTTTGGCCTTTAAAGGAACCGCCGGCTACTTTGGTGCTGTAAACGAAACGTTGGGAATCCAAGAGTAGGTTGGAATCGGCATCCAAACGGTAATACAGAGCAATGTCCATGCTGCTGTAGTCACCGAGCAAATGCGAGGGAATGCTGTAATGGGCCTCTTTGATGTAGAAGGCGGTGTCGACGATGTGCAATTCCCCATTGAAGGTGGAGTTGGCGACCTGTCGGGTATTCATTTTGATGCGCAAAATGCGCTGCCCTGAGCTGTCGTAATAGGCGCCCGCGAAGCGAAAACGATAGGCCAATAAGGCGTTGTTTGAAAGCGGCGACATCAGCGGCAGGGGGCACAAACGAGGCACTTCCATCAAGTTTTGGTAGGGGTTGAAATCGGCCTCCGTGCTACTGAGGTAAAACAAGCCAAAACGGCTGCCGCGCTGTCGGTAACCCGATACCGATTCTTTGACGAGGTTTCCTGGTGCCCAATCCAAATGCAAGCGTTTTTCTACCATACTGCCGGCAATGCGTTGGGCCTTGGAGCTGCTGTCAGTCTGGGCGGCACTGTCAGCTTTGGCGGCGTTTAGGGCTTGTTTCCAAGCCGGTAATTCACTGCTGTCTATGCTGGTAGTGGGTTCTGCGTTACGCCCGTTGTCGAAATACTCAAAAGCCTTGATGTACACTTCAGCCGAGAAAGGCGGCATGCGATCGGCCCAGATGCTTCTTCGGGCTATGGCCTTTTGCATCATAAGGGGCCCTGGGTCTTTCCATTTGGTACTGATGGTCACAGCCTCCATAGATTCGCTTTTGGGCTCCATCAATACCAGCAAGGTATCTGAGGTTTCGGCCCGCACCAACAAGGGAAGCTCCGTCTCGTAATACTCGCTATGGCTAAACACCACTTGGTAGGCACCGGGCCGGAGTTGAAGTTTGAAATACCCGTCGGGGCCTGAAATGCCCATGGCGTGACCGCTGCGCTCGAAGAGCTGCACCCCGGCAATCGGGTTGCGGGCCGTATCCAATACCAGCCCCAATATTTGGGCTTTCACGGGTAGTATGAGGGCTAGAAAGCTAAGAAAGAGGAATTTTTTCAGGCTGCTGGCGGGTGTCATCAGGCTAATAGCTAGATTTTTTAAAGTACTGACGAGCGATATCATGGTGCTGGCGAGCCCCAGTCTCGCTGTAATTCGTTTAAGGTGTCGCGAAACTGAAAACGACTGGGTGAACGTTTTGGTGCGCGGTAGAAGGCTTCAAAAGGCAAAGCAAAGGCTTCGGCAGAGGGTTTGTTCTCTGGGTCCCAAACAAAACCTGGCAAACGAGATTCCTCAATAGGCAATTCGTCAGGTGGGTAGACCGTTCCCTTGGGTTCTCCGTAAAAATAGACTTTGTCGATTTTGCCGTTGAGCATGGCAAAACGCATGTCACGGCTGCTGACCGAATTCACCCCATCGACTTGCTCTTCGCTTTTTAGGTAGTACAACGATTGGCTCTCGCGGTAGGCCGTCATCGAATGCAGTTTTCCCTCTCGAAAATACTGATTCATGCTGTCGGCCTTGATTTGGCTGAACAAGGGCAAGCCATTGAAGGGGTCTTGCCCATCGTGCATGACCACAAAGGCTTTGGAATATTGGGCTACACGTTCGATGCGCTGTCCATTCATGAATAGGTCAATGTGTTCACCCGACAGCCGTGAGGCAGAATCATACAAGACGGGGTCTTCGCTCAATCGAAAGGCAGAATCGAGGCTGCTGTAATCCAGTAAGTGGCAACGACCGGAAACTTGGGCGCGTTGCAATTGGACATCACCCTTGGCGCGCAGCCAGCGGTGGGCAAAACTATCGTTTCGGTAAAAAAAGCTGTCAGAACGAAGGTCAAAGGGCTCAGCTGAATCCAACTGACGGCCTAAGGGCCTTCCCCAGAATTTGCTCCCACCGTCTTCAGCGTACTCGGCGCCTGAGGCGTACAAGACCCAATCATTGGCCCTGTCTAACATCCAAACATGACCCAGTGCGGTGCCTTGTTTGCTGTTGCGGTGAAAGTATAGGGTGTCGCAGACCAGCAAGTTGCGAGGGTCAACCAATTGCACCTGATCGTAAAACTCACCGTAGTGATCAGAGTTGCTGTACCAACCTCGGTTGAAAAAGAGCAGGGAACTGTCTTGTTCCAACTGGGTATAGGTGTACAGTCGTGCTACCTTGATGTCGGTTTGGTATTCAAGTGTGTCGGTGAACAGCGAATAATCGGGCGTTTCTAGGCTGACGTTGTAGCGAAAAAACAGGGTCTTGGAACGGGCGTTGAAGCGACCGCTTCGGCTTTTCAAGGTAGAGCCTTGGTCCAAAATGGTGGCCCCGCTGCTGTACCAACCTTCTTTGGTAAGGGTGTTGTATTTGAGCCAGGGTGAGGTTAGGGTCATGCTGCCGTCGCGCAGTTCCACCTGACCCGAAACCTTGGCCACATGTTCGCGGTTGTCGTAGAACAAATTCAAACCCGTTACCGTGGTGCCTTCACTGTTGACGATGCGCACATGCCCAATGCCCAAAAGGGTCTCGGTGGCCGGGTCGTATTCAGCCTGGTCGCAGGTTACGGTTGAACCCGACTGCTGAAAGCGAACATTTCCTTCTAGGAGTTGCACATTTCCCGTGGGTTTGGCCAGTGACTTCATGCGGCGGGCCTGCAATTGAATGGGTTGGCCCATTAAGGGTCCCAATTCTGCAAAAAATGCAAGAACAATTGGCAGGTATATTTGTACTTTTCGCAACAAGGCTAGAGAAAATCCCTGCAAGTTAATGTTAAAATCTGTTCAAGAATGGGCCCTACGACGGGGTTGGGATTTGTCCCGACAACCGACTTTATTGGCCATCTCCGGCGGATTGGATTCCATAGCCATGGCTGCTGTATTTCGGGCCTTGAACTGGCCCTGCGAATGGGCTCATGTAAATTTTGGGTTGCGGGGGGCTGAAAGCGATGGCGATGAGACTTTTGTGCGGGAGTTGGCGAACCAATGGGGCGTCAAATTGCAGGTTCGCCGATGCGAAACCAAGGTTTTTGCTCAGCAGAATGGCTTATCCACTCAAGAGGCCGCGCGTCACTTACGCTATGCTTTTTTTCAAGAATTGCTGGAACAAAAACCGGGGCTGCTCTTGGCCACGGCCCATCACGCTGACGATAACTTTGAGCATTTTTTTCTGTACTTGATGCGAGGCTCAACGGCCACGGCTTTTCGAGGCCTGCCATTTGAAAATGGGTCGGTGATTCGACCATTATGGCCAGTCACTAGAGCCGAAATTCAAGAATTTGCCCTTGAGCAGGACTTGGATTGGAGGGAGGACTCTTCGAATGCGTCTGACCATTATTCACGAAACCGCATCCGGCACATCTTAAAGGAGTTTGAAACGGTTAACCCTGATTCTTGGAAAAACGTGCGAAAGGAATTTTCCCAGTTAGCCGAACAAGCTCAACAGGCCGAGGCTAATCACCAAAGAGATTGGGAACAGCGTTGGGGCGAAGACTGGCGTGAGCGCGCACAGGGGCCGGGTCTATTTATGGTTGAGCTTCCTGACGCTCGTAGTCTGGAGCGACTGGGTTTTAATAAAGCTCAGGTGGGTGAGATGGGTCGCGCGGAGCGAAGCGGAGCGCGCTGGATGGGGCGAGGAATTTGGAACCTCGAACGCACCCAGAGTGGCTGGTTGCTGGCTGGCCCAGACTTGGAATCCTTGCCTACTGTTAGCCTTGAAGTGGGTTCTTCTATAGAATGGGGTTCGTACCGTTTTTCGCTGAATCAAGAGCCTTATTCGGGTCAAGAGAATGCCTGGTGTTTCTCGGGTCAGCAGCCTTTGTTCATTCGGGCTTGGGAACAGGGAGACCGAATGACGGCTTGGGGTCTTAGTGGTCAGAAAAAAGTGTCTGATTGGTTGGGTGAATCGGGAGTGCCGAGGCGACTTCGCAGTCAGGTACCCGTTCTTTGCGATGAGCGCGGCATCGTGGGTTTGGTCGACATTCGCCGATCTTCCCTCAGACCGGCTCAAGTGGGCGAATCCTGCCTGGTGTTGCGATGGCATCGATTGACTACCTTTGTTTGAACATGAAGGCCATCATCCCATTGGCGGGTATGGGAAGCCGCCTCAGGCCCCATTCCCAGACCCAGCCGAAATCCCTGATCCCGGTTGCCGGAAAACCCATTTTGGGGCATATCATGGACTCCTTGGCGAGTGCCGGAGTCAAAGAGTATGTGTTCATTGTGGGCTATTTGGGCGATCGCATCGAAAGCTACATTTCGGCTCAATACCCCATGGTCAAAAGCCAATATGTCATCCAAACTACTTCCAAGGGGAATGGTCATGCCATTTGGTTGGCCCGGGAACATTTTGCTCCCGATGAGCCTGCCTTGATTGTGTTGGGTGATACCATTTTTGAAGCCGATTTGGCCGAGGTAATCGCGAAAGGGGAAAATGCCTTGGGTGTGAAAAAAGTAGAAGATCCCCGCTTGTTTGGAGTGGCCGAATTGCACGAGGCTGGCCACATCAAGCGCGTGGTAGAAAAGCCCCAAATACCGCATTCAAATTTGGCATTGGTAGGTCTGTACTACATAAAAAACTCAAGCTCCTTGTTTGAGTGTTTGAACCACAACATTGAAAATGATGTGCGTACCCAGAACGAATTTCATTTGACCGATGGCATTCAGTGCATGTTGGCCAAGGGTATGAATTTTGAGCCCTTCACCGTGAAAACCTGGTTTGACTGCGGTAAAAAGGACATCATCTTGCAAACCAACCGCACCTTGCTCAAGCAGCGCGAAGCCGAGAAAATGGATGCTTGGAAGGCCAAGGGGAACATCATCGTACCTCCGGTCTATATTCATTCTACGGCGCAGATCGAGAATAGCATCATTGGCCCTGACGTAAGCGTGGGCGAGCATGCGAAGATTTCCCGCAGCATCGTGAGAAATAGCATCATTGGCCAACAGGCCGAACTTCAGCATGCCATCTTGGAAAACTCATTGGTGGGGGCTGATGCGAGTTTGATTGGCCCTGTTCAAAGTTTGAACATTGGCGATAGTGCTGAAATCAACTTGAGAGACAGTTAATTGAACCTCAAACTCTCCTATATCGCTTCGTTGATGGGGGCCTCGCAGCCGGCCATTGATGGTCCTGTACGGGAAATATTGTTTGATTCGCGCAAAGCCTCAGGAGCAGAAGGGGAACTCTTTTTGGCCTTGAAAACGGGCCGACGCGACGGGCATGATTTTGCTTTTTTGGCCTATCAAAGAGGGGTTCGTGCCTTTGTGGTGGAGCGCCTATTGGATTTGCCTTCTGATGCCGAGCAACTGCTCGTTTCAGACCTTTGGGCCGCGCTTCGCGCGGCCGCCCAAACCCATAGAAACAGCCGCAGCTACCCTGTAGTAGCCATCAGCGGCAGTGCCGGCAAAACCTGGGTGAAGGAATGGTTAGCCAAGCTGCTCTCGGCCGATTTTGCTGTTTACCGCAGCCCCTTGAGTTACAACTCCCAATTGGGTGTGGCCTTGTCCCTGTTAGGCCTTCCCGAAGCCCTACCCGGAACCACCCCCTTAGCCTTGATCGAAGCCGGGGTTTCTACCGCGGGCGACATGAAGCCCCTCGCTGAAATGATTCGCCCCAATATGGTAGTCTTGACCCATTTAGGGGCCGCTCATGACGGCGGCTTTTCAAGCCGCCTAGCCAAAGCCCAGGAAAAAGCTCTACTGGTGGAAGGAGCTGATGTCGTGGTATATCCCGCTGACCAGCCCGAGTGGGCCGAAGCCTTGGCTCCCTATCGAGCCCAACAGGCCTTGACCAAATTCATTTCTTTTGGCGAGAACCAGGGGGCTAAGTTTCGCTGGAGCGGAGAAGATAGCTTCGAATACCGAGGCCAGAGTTTTGAGGCACCTTTGCCGCGACATGATGCCGCGTCTCGCTCTTCGGCTTTGGCTTGTGTGGCAGCACTTTTTGCCTTGGAGCGATTGAGCCCTGAGCATATCAAGGCCCTATCGGCCCTGCAGCCTCCCGATGCCAAGCCCTCGCTGGAAGGCAACTTACGGGGCACCTTTGTCGAAGTTGATTTGGACGCCATGCGTTCGAATTATCGTTTGTTCCGTCACTGGGTCAAGGAGCCTGTACGCATCATGGCTATGGTCAAAGCCCTTGGCTACGGCAGTGGTACCTTCGAGACGGCCAAAGTCTTGGCCTCCGAAAACGCCGACGCCTTCGGCGTCGCCTACCCCGAAGAAGGCATTGCCCTGCGCAAAGCGGGTCTCACCCAGCCCATCTTGGTCATGAATGCAGACCCCGAGGCTTTGGAATCCTGCATTGAGCACAACCTCGAGCCCGTGGTGCACTCTTGGGAAAGTTTGGAGGCCTACGCCGCTAGGTTAAAAGGTCGAAACGGCTCTTTGCATCTGGAAATTGATACGGGCATGCACCGCTTGGGCTTTGACTCCCAAAGCGATTGGTCGCGATTGGCCCAGTATTGCCAAGGCGCAGGCCTGCACATACAGTCGGTTTTCTCCCATCTGGTGGTAAGCGAAGACCCCAATAGGGATGCCATTACCCACCAACAGGCCGCTGATTTTATAGCCGTTTGCCAGGCTTTGGAAACGCATTTGGGCTACCGGCCCCTTCGACATTTGGCCAATACTGGGGGCATCTTGCGCTTCCCCCAATACCATTTTGACATGGTTCGCTTAGGTCTTGGCCTTTATGGCCTGGACCCGTCGGGAGCCGATTCTCTCAAGAGCGATGCTTCGGCCTCCAAATTGAACCAGCTCTCAACGGTGACCCGATGGGTGACTCGAATTTCAGCCATTCGCAGCGTTCCTGCGGGTGAAGGCATTGGTTACGGTAGCCATAGCGCCAGCCTTGAAGAGCGGCAAATAGCCACCTTGGCTGTTGGATACGCCGACGGTTTGAGCCGTCACTTATCGCAAGGCAAGGGTTCGGTTTGGATCAAAGGCCAATTGGCCCCCATAGTGGGCAACATTTGCATGGATTTGACCATGGTAGATATCAGCCACTTGGAGGCTAAGGTCGGTGACGAAGTCGAGCTGTTTGGCCCCCATTTGTCCATCAACCGTCAAGCCCAACAAGCCGGAACCATCAGCTACGAATTGCTGACCTCTATCTCCCAGCGTGTGGCCCGGGTTTATGTGGGGGAGTTATAATGACCCTACCTAAGACCCTAAAGCCGTAAAGGCATTTTTCAAATGGCTATACTCGGTCAAATCGACCTTTAATGATCCTACTTGTATGTCGGTTTGAATGCGAACCGGAATGCGGTTGGCGTCGTCACTTACCCAGACGGTCATGCCGTTCTTGTTTTTGAACACGCGGTCAACCACCAATTCGGGTTTGAGTTTCAAGCAACGCACCGGCCCCAAGTCGGTTTGAATGGTCTCTTTTCCCGCATAGGCCACACTCAAGTTGTAGACTTGGTTATCCAAATACACATCAACCGCTTTGCTGGCCCCGATGCTCAAGGCGCTCCAGTTGACCGTTCTGAGGAAGTAAATCGCCGATGCGATGTCGCGGGTTTCGGGGGTGATGCTCAATTGGCCCTTGCGGTTGCGCAGATATCCGGCAGCATGATTGAAAACGGCCAAATCTTGGTCGTAATAGGTGTTTTCCCGAACCGTCTTGGCGTAGCGCAGGGGCTTGACGGTAGCGGGGTTTACCCAGGCTTCAAATTTGTCGCGCACCTTATAAGCCCATTCAAAACTCTTCAAGGTTTCGCCTTCGACTCTGATGTGCATGGCTGCTTGGCTGCCAATATTGGCATAGGCTTCATCGGTATTCATGGTCACCACACCGGCATTGATCAAGCCGTAATGTATGCGGTAGCGAAGCTGCTCGGCATGCCCAAATGAACCCGGTGTCGCTTGGCCGTTAGCGCGGTTGTCGGGGCGTTGATTGGCCAATAGGGCTAGGGCCAATAAGGGGGCGATGAGGTAGGCGGCTTTTTTCATAGGCATTCGCGGTTTTTGCAATTCTTCTCCCAGCGGATGTTTGCAGTTTTTGCAATTAAAACAAGTTGCGTGCCAAAGCCTTGCGATATTTGCAAGAATGGATACCCAATCGTTGATGTCGTTTTCGAAAGGTAGTGGCTGCGGATGCAAAATTCACCCTGCCGTTTTGAGCGAAATGCTTACTGAGTGCCGCCTTTCGGCCGAAGGGTTTGAGTATTTGGTGGTGGGCAATGACGCTTCAGACGATTGCTCGGTTTACGACTTGGGGTCTGAGTACTTGTTGCAAACCGTCGACTTTTTCACCCCCTTGGTGAACGACCCCTATGTATTTGGACAGGCGGCCGCGGCCAATGCTTTGAGCGATATCTACGCGATGGGAGGCCAACCGATTATGGCCAATGCTCTCTTTTCCTGGCCCTTGGATGCCTTGCCCCTTGAAATGGGAAAACAGGTCTTGAAGGGTGGTCAGGACATTTGTGCTCAACAAGGGGTGGCCTTGGCCGGTGGTCACAGCATCGATGGCAAGGAACCACTGTACGGATTATCCGTCACCGGGCGCTGCCCCAAATCAAATTTGAAAACCAACGCCGGCGCGCGCGCCGGCGACATCCTGCTGCTAAGCAAACCCTTGGGCGTTGGTATGCTCAGTGCCGCCCACAAGCGCGGGCAGGCTAGTGCAGAACAAAATCAAGCCCTATTCACCGCTTTGACCCGCGTCAATGATTTGGGTCTGCGCTTGGGTGGAGAATTGGGAGTTCATGCCTTGACCGATGTGACCGGTTTTGGGCTCTTGGGTCATTTGATGGAAATGCTGGAAGCAGCCGGGCTGTCGGCTGAAATTAAGGCTTCCGCCCTTCCTAGAATGCCGGAGGCTGAATCTTTGGCGGCTTCGTTTGTGCTTCCTGACAATGCCATGCGCAACTGGAATGCCTACCAGCACAAAGTCAATATGCAAAACCAAGAGGCCTTTGCCTGGATGGTTGATCCGCAGACGAATGGAGGATTGTTAACGGCCGCCGACCCGGAAACCGCTAAGCGCTTGGAACAAGAATGGGGCATGGTGGTGATTGGAGAATTGGGCGAAGGTCAGGGAGCACAAGTTTGTGCCGTTTTATAGCTGAAATTAACGCTTATAGATGCGCAAGGGGGCCCCAGACCCTTCGCTTGTGGTGGCGTAACCAATGGGCGATTCACCGCCGAGATCGTAAAGCCAGGCAAAACTCTCACCTTGTACTTCTCCTTTGTAGGGCAATAGTTTTGGAGCGCGTAGAA
>JBJOHK010000155.1:0-4456 GCA_046047755.1 Bacteroidota bacterium
CGTAGCCTTTATCGGTTATAGTGGCATCCAGACCGTTATTGGCTATGCCTCCCATATTGGGGTTTTGCTGCTGAGCTAAGCCCCCTCCATGGCAATGAAAACAATCGGCCCCCAAGGTTACGCCCGTGATTTTATCAAAATCAACCAGGCTATTGAACAAGATGGCTCCACGTTTTTCCTCTTCTGTCAAAATGGAAAACTTCCCTGGGAAAAAGTCGTTGAACTTGGAGTTGTAGCTGACCATATTTAGCATGAACTGCTCCAAGGCTTTGGCCATATCCATCACATTGGGCTCCTGCTGAAAGGCCTTATTGAATGCGTCTTTATAACGAGCCGAAGATTTCAGCTTTTTCTGCAAAAGCGGCAAAGTCATGGCCATCTCATTATGAGCCTGAATGGGTTCAAAAACCAGTTCACGCAGGGTGTTTTGCCGTGCATCCCAAAAGAACTTACGGCTGTAGGCCAAGTTGAAAAGTGAGGGAGCATTGCGATGGGCTTTGAGACCAAAAACCCCTGTGCTCAAAACAGCGGGTTCAGCAAAGGCATATTCCTGACGGTGACAACTCGCGCACGCTACCGTGCTGTCTATTGATAGAATGGGATCGTAAAACAGCATGCGGCCTAGGAAAATGCCCTCTTCGGTAAAAGGGTTGTCGGCCGGCAGGGCAGGCATGCCAAATTTCTCGGGAAAAATCTCAGAGGGATCAACGGGTGTGGGCTGATAGGCACTGGTTTTCCCTCCTTGAGGTAACTCAGGGTCAACTCGGCAGGCCGACAAGGCCAAAGCCGCAACCGCTATGGCTAGGTATAATTTCATCGTTTGCTAACCGAAGAAACCGTCATTACCTGACTCATGTTCTCCAACAATTTGTTCATCAGCACAATCTCATCAGCTCCAGCCGAGTGAGAAACCGCACCGTCTTTGAGCACTATGCTGTTAACGCCGTCAAACAACTTCTCTGCTTTGAACTCAATATCAACTTTGGCTCCATTGGCTCCCAGCTCAACCGTTGAAGGAAAAACCCATTCAAAGTCGCGCACCATAGGCATGGTAGCATCGTGGAAACTAAAACCACTGGTTTTGGTATCGCCGGTATTTCTCCAGTTGCCGTCTATGGCTTGGAAGATGTATCCGCCAGACCAGCCCCAGTGAAGGCCACTAACGAACCCGTTTAATGGATGGCCCGCTGGCCATTGAGTGGGATCACCGTGATTGACAGCCGAATCCAATCCCAACTTCACATGCACCGCCTTGTAGTTACCGGCAGGAATGCTCTGATCGTAGTCAAAGGAAGTTCGACCGCTTTTGAAATCAACCCATAGGTAACCATCACCCAGCAATTCACGAGAATCGTCTTCGCGAACCAAAGAAACCTCAGACAAAATCAAGCCCCAGTTGGTGAACATGATGTCTTCATTGTCTCCTTTGGCATAGAAATCTGTGTTGTAGGCGATAGGCGTTCCCGCAAACGAACTTGAAAAAGAGAGATTCACTCCTGAAATAGTAGGAGAATCGGGAGGAAGAGGCGTTTCTTCACAAGCCGACAACAGGACCAACAAGGGCAAGGCCAAGAGGAATATCCGATTTTTCATGGTCGTGTGATTAGTTTTATACAAGATACGAAATTTTCATCAGATGCCCGAATCAGGTAGGTGCCTGCTGACCATTTCTTGACGGGCAGATCTACTTGTACCGAGCCCAAATCGGCAGACTCTGCCTGCCAAATCAATTGCCCGAGCGCGTCGTACACCTCCACGCCCAGCAATGTACCTGATTTAGATACTACAGCCGCTTTATCCCGAGCGGGATTGGGCAACACAGCAAAGGGCTCTGCCTGCAAGGCGTCCAAATTTTGACCCTTGACCGTGGCTTTGGCTAACACACGAATTTCAGGATCAAAAACTACCGAATCAACGGCAAAGGGAAGGTCAAGAATGAAGGTTTCGGCCAATTGATAAGGATAGACCCGAATGAGGGTGTCACGACCTTGTCCCATGAACTTCAACGGAACCGGAATGTAGAATAGGGGTACCGAAGCATGCGAAGGGGTTTGCTTGACCTCTACTGACATTCTCCTACCTCTTTGTTTCCAATCAATATCCAAATAGGGGAAACCCTCTCCATAATACCAGGTTTGTATGAAGGTGTCCAGGTTTCGGCCAGAGGCCCGTTCCAGGGCTGACTGAAACTCGGGGGTGTATCCGAATCCGTAGGCGTTATCGGGAGCCTGCAAGTAGTCACGACAAGCGGCGAAAAAGGCCTCATCGCCCAATTGATCGCGCAGCATGTGCAAGACCCAAGCGCCTTTTCGGTAAGTCAATCGACCGTCAAACAAGCTATTGACGTTCAGGGTATCTTTGGGAAAAACGGAACCCCCATCTTTGCTACACACTTGAAAGCGAAGGCCTCGCATGTGCAAGCGAAAGGCTTCGGTACCGCGCATATTTTCCAGGGCAATGGCGTTCAGGTAGGTCGCAAACCCCTCGTTCAGCCACAGGTCTTGCCAAGAACCGCAGGTGACCATATCCCCAAACCACATGTGGGCCAGCTCGTGGGCCAACAAATCAAAGCTGAAGTTGACCATGAAACTCATGGTTTGATGCTCCATGCCACCGCCCCAGGTAAATTGAGCATGACCGTACTTCTCCTTTTTAAAGGGATACTCCGTGAATAGGGAATCGAAAATGCGCAGCATGTACAGGCACTCCCTTGTCTCAATTTCACTTTGAGTGCGAAACTGTGGGAATACATAATTCAACATGGGCATGCTGTCTTGGCTGCGAGACCAATGGGCATATTGGGTGTATTCGGCGTAATTGCTCACGGCCATGGCCACCAAATAAGTAGCCACGGGGTAGCGATGTTTCCAATGGTAAACCGCTTGGGTGTCATTCTGTACCCATTGCTCAACCAAGAGCCCATTGCTACCGGCTTTCATTCCCGTATCGGTGTATACGTAGATGTCAATCGAGTCGATTTTGTCGTGCAAGGTTTGCTTGCAAGGCCACCAGAATTTAGCTCCGTAGGGTTGGCTCAGGGTATGAATCACAGGGCCTGTCATGTGTTGGTCCCAGGCGTAAGATCCGAAACCGCCATTGTTGCTAGGGTTGCCCTGGTAAAATACCTCAACCGAGTCCCAGCCAGCCGCCCATCTTCCTGGAAGTTTTACGTAGACCGCATCTCCATTTCGCTCGTACGGGATGTGCTGGGTGCCGCGCTTGACGGAGTCGATTTGCATGCTAGCCACCAAGTCCAAGCCGATACTATCAGTGGCCTTTAACACCTGGAATCGCGCCATGACTCGCCCTATCAAATAGGGTCCGTTCTTGGGGTTGACTTGCCAATGACAGCGATAGTAATCAATGTCGTAACCGTGGGCCGTTCCCGAGTTGGCACGACCGTGAATGCGATGAATGAGACGCTCCTTTTCGGCGCAGAGCAAATCGTCTTCGGTTTGCGCCCAGGCCGAGGCTGAGCAAAGCAAGGCCAGAATAGCCCACATCCAAAATTTTAACGGCTGCACCGAACAAATTTCGTCAATTTTAAAGGGCTATGGATTGAACCCCGTCAAAAAGGCAAAAATCTGACGCTACATTCGCGCCGTGAATCGACGCTTTTTGCCCCTGTTTCTCATTGTCTTACTGGGCTGTGTTTGGGGCTCTTCGTTCATCTTGATCAAACGCGGATTGCTGGCCTTTGAGCCCGTGCAAGTGGCGGGATTGCGCTTAGCTTTTGCCGGGTTTTTCTTGCTGCCCTGGTTCATCAAATATTCGATTTGGCAACCTTGGAAGGGGAAACACACCTTGAAGCCTGCCGATTACGCTTATTTGTTGCTCAGCGGGGTTATTGGCAACGCCATTCCCGCCTTTTTATTCAGCCGAGCAGGGCAATTGATTCCTTCGGGATTGAGTGGAATTTTGAACGCCTTTACCCCCATGTTTACTTTATTGTTTGGGGTTTGGTGGTTTGGCGATAAGTGGACCAAGAACGGTGTTTTTGGTGTTGCTCTTGGCTTGCTAGGAGCTGCCGTTTTACTGGGTCCTACTTTGATTGGGCAAGACAAAAGTTTGCATTTGGGAGGGGCCTCGATGGCCTTGTTTTCAGCCCTCTTGTACGGCATCAACATCAACATCATCAAGCACAAATTCGGGCATTTGCCCGGCATGGTTAAGACAGCCTATCCCTTTGTTTTTGTCGGGTTTTTATACCTTTTTGTGCTGGCCAAAACTGGATTTTTTGAATCCTGGAGCCAAGCGGCAGCCCTCGATTTCAACGAGCCTGCGCAATTTTGGAAATCACTGGGCTATGTGGCCCTGTTGGGTACCTTCGGGTCAGCCCTTAGCATGTTGGCTTTCAATTGGGTCATCAAGCAAACCTCTGCATTAGAAGCCAGTACCAATACCTTCATCATTCCGGTTATGGCCGTGGTTTGGGGCATTCTTGATTCAGAGGCAC
>JBJOHK010000156.1:0-3606 GCA_046047755.1 Bacteroidota bacterium
CAAACCAGATGCGCTACCGGACTGCGCTACTCCCCGCAAAATGCGACCCCAACAGGATTCGAACCTGTGACCTACTGCTTAGAAGGCAGTTGCTCTATCCAGCTGAGCTATGGGGTCCCAGGGGGCGGGTGCAAAGGTACGAATTCAATTTCAAAAAAGATTCGAGTTGAATAAATTTTCACGAGGCACCGCTGGTCTTGCCATAGCAACAAAAAAGGGCCCGAAGGCCCTTGATTGCTCTATGAAACAACAACTACTGGTAGAATGTTAAAATTGGTAGCACTTGGGGCTTTTGCCACCCTTGTTGTGTGGGCGGTGGTAGCCTTTTTGAGTTCCGGCTGCGCCAATGGGCAAGCTGTAGTTCAAGGTAATGCTGTGGTAGCTATCATTTTGGCGGCTGCTTGGACCGCTGATTCCGTCAAGATTATCGCTTCCTACTACTCGAGTGCTGACTTCGACATCCCAGTGAGCGCCGTTGAATTGATCTCGAATGGTAAAACCGATTCCTATGGGGGCAGACCAGGCGCCGTTGCTAAGCATCGGCCCACTTTGAAGGTTTTCGCCGTTGAGTTGGGTATTGTAACTGTAAAGGCTTCTTCCTAAGCCAACATAGCCGTACCAATCGTGAAATACGCTGGGGTAAACTTCCACTCGAGCACTGTATTCGGCAACTGTTCCGGTGAAAGAAGCTCCACGGGCTTTGATGCCTTGATTTCCTGCGTATGCATCGCTTCCGGCAACTTGGGCAGCACTTAGGTTTGCTCTGAAGTTTAGGTTTGAGTTCAAGGGAACACGCACGAAGGCTTGACCAGCCAATCGAGTGCTCATGACATCGATGTCCATGGGATTGAAAGCATAGTTGTACTGGCTTCCTCCAAGATCTCCAGTGAAAATACTGGCTCCGATTCCGGCTCCAACTTCGATTTGGGCAAAAGCAGGGCTCGTCAAGAGGGCTGCTGCGAGGGTAAAGGCAAATTTTTTCATTGTTGTGTTCTCCTTGTTGTTTAGGTAAACACAGTTGCCTGAGGTAATCCCCCAAAAAAATGTTTAATAATTTTTAAAGTGATTGAAAATCAATTATTTAATTTTCATGTGTGCTTTGATCCACTGCAATTGTCCGTATGAAAAACGAGGGTCGACCAAGGTCTTGAGGTGGGAAACGCTGTGGGATTCTGCTTCACTAATGACTGATTCCAAGAGTTGGATGTCGCTGTTTGGCATCAATTCGTGAATGGGAACAAGGTCTTCAAAAATCAATCGAGCCAAATGGCTTTCGATGGTGCTTAACGATAAATCGCGCTCGAGTGCTACATGGGCTAAGTCGCGGTGCTCTTTGAATTGGAGGTAGGTAGCAAAAATGCTGTCTCCAACGGCTTCTTGAACGGCTAATTCCTTTTCGCTAAGGGTAGGCAAATAGGTCGGCTTTTCCCATTCAACACCGGTATACAAGTTCTGACCCAGGTAATTCACGGCTTGTAATTGCATGACTTTGGCCCAGTATATCTCTTGCAAGGATTCAGCTTCTTTCCAGATGCTTTTTAATTTGCTTTTAACCGACCAAGTTTGAATCAGAGAGCCCAAGGGTGTCATCAGCATTTGAATGATTTGCTGAGCAAACCATTCGGAGGCTTTTGTGCATTCAAGCGAAAGGGCCTGTTGGATGGCTTGTGCTTGGTCTTGTTGTTCGTTGTAAATGCGTTGCAGTCGGTGGTGAAATTTGCGGGACACGTCTTGCCAATCGTTCAAGTGAATGATTCCCTTTTGAAGGTGTTGTGTCCATTCTGTTGGATAGGATTTGCCGGTTTTTTTTGCCGTGCTCCGACCGGGTTTATGAGCTTTTTGTAAGAGGTTAGCCAAATGATCCCTAAGCCCTATGGTGTCGTAGTGTTTCTTTAACCGTTCCAGTGCGTATTCCTGTTTAGCCCTTTGAATGTCGCGTATCATGGAGGCCGATTTGCTTTTGTTTTCAAGGAAGGCTAGGCAGCGCTCATCGACCATGAGATTGCGCCCTTGAATGGCCGTCTTGAGTACAATGCCATCAAAGCTTGTGCAACGACTGAGGGCCACATACACCTGCCCGGGAGCAAAACTTCGACCGGCATCAATGACAACCTTTTCAAGGGTGAGACCCTGGCTTTTGTGAATGGTTATGGCCCAGGCCAAGCGCAGTGGGAACTGTTCAAATGATCCCAATTCGCTTTGATTAACGCTGTCTTTACTGGCATCGTACTCGTATTTGAGGTTTTGCCACTTCTCGCGCTCTACTTCTATGATTCGGCCGTTTTCCGGAAATCGAACGGCAATCTTTTCCGTTTCGAAACGGTCTACAATGCCCAATTTTCCATTATAGTATCGGCCTTCACCGCTGCTATCGTTCTTGATGAACATGACCTGAGCTCCCACTTTTAACTCCAGTTCAACGTCGGTCGGATATTGGCTTTCCACAAAGTTTCCCTTGATGTCGGCCCGATGGCGGTACAAATGGCTATCCAACTCTTCCAGTTTTCGCTGGTTAATCGATTGGGCCGATGCGTTGTGGCTGCAAAGGGTTATCCATCCGTCGGAGTCGGGTTCAAAATCGGGCAGAAGCTTGGTGTTCAGGAATTCAAAATCGTCGTAGTCCAATTGGGCGTGACGCACATTGTTCAAGAGTTGAATGAACGAGCGATCCCGCTGGCGATGAATTTCGGTAAGCTCCATAACGGCAGCGCCCATCTCTGCATATGATTTAGCCGAAAAGAAGTATGGGCTAGGATAGTGCTGATTGAGCAATACCCCTTCTTGTTGACGCACCACGGGGGGCAACTGGAACAGGTCACCAATCATGAGCACTTGAACACCTCCGAAAGGGACCTGGGTTCGACGGGCACTTTTTAAGGCTAAATCAATGGCATCCAATAAATCGCAGCGAACCATGGAGATCTCGTCAATGATCAACAGTTCCAGGTTTTGCAGCAATTCCAATTTGGCTTTGGAATAGTGAAAGTGGCCCTGCATCATGGGGATGTTTTGGGCCTCATTGGGGTCAACGGGCTCGTAGGTGGGAACAAACATTCGAGTGGGCAACCCGAACATGCTGTGTATGGTGCTGCCTCCCGCGTTGATGGCGGCCACACCAGTAGGGGCAACGACAACGGTTTTTTTGTGCGTCTCTCTGACGATCTTTTTAAGGAAGGTCGTTTTACCTGTACCAGCTTCGCCCGTTAAAAATAGACTTTTGCGGGTATGCTCCACCCATTCGAAGGCCAGGTCAGAGGCTGAGCTGGCTTCCATGTTAGAGGGAGACCCAAATGCCAATGTTCATGCGCTGAGAAGAGAAGCCACTATACGGCTTCATCTGCGCGCCCGTAGCGTCGGTATAACTGAAATCAGTATTCAAGAAATCTTTCAAGAAATAGTACTCTACGTACAAACCTGGGCCTGATTTTTTGCCAATGGCAAAACGGGCGTAGGGGTTGAATTGATTCACTCGGTTAAGGTTGCTGACTCCGGGGTTGGGAATCCATTGGGAGAAATCAATCGTTTTGTTGCTGCGCTCTCCACCCACGAATCGCTTTTGTTTGTAATGGAAATACCAATCCATGCCGGCGCCGATTTCAAGAGCAA
>JBJOHK010000157.1:0-11551 GCA_046047755.1 Bacteroidota bacterium
AAAACATATTCTTTGATACCGATAAGAGCAACCTTAAACCCGAATCAGAAGTAGAATTGGCCCGAGTGATGGATTGGCTAAACCAAAATCCAAAGGTTCACATTGAAATCAGCGGTCACACGGATAGCGAAGGCAGCGATGATTACAACCTTGAACTTTCCAATCGCCGAGCAGGAACCGTTGCGCGCTACCTCATCGAACAAGGCATGAACGCCCAGCGTATTCAATTCAAAGGATACGGTGAAACCCAGCCTATCGCCAGCAATGAGACAGAATCCGGTCGAGCAAAAAACCGCCGCATTGAAATGAAAATCATTAACTTGTAAGTATGCTGAGCGACAAAGACAAAAAGAGAATCAAGCGAGCCTTCGCCAATAAGCGCTGGCCCGAAGTGGCTTCTACCAATAGCTGGAGCATCTTCAAAATCATGGCCGAATTGGTCGATGGGTATCAGAATCTGGCCAGAATTGGACCCTGTGTTTCCATGTTTGGGTCGGCTCGAACTAAACCCGGAACCCGACACTATGAATTGGCTCAAACCATTGCCCGAAAATTATCAGAGGCCGGCTTGGGTGTAATCTCTGGAGGTGGCCCTGGTATAATGGAAGCGGCAAACTTGGGCGCCAAAGAAGGGGGTTCAGCCTCAGTAGGATTGTGCATCAATCTGCCTTTTGAAACCTCGAACAACGAATACATAGACAAAGACAAAGCGCTCATGTTTGACTACTTCTTTGTTCGTAAGGTGATGTTCATGAAATATGCTCAAGGCTTTGTGGTTATGCCCGGCGGATTCGGCACCTTGGATGAACTCTTCGAAGCCTTGACCTTGGTACAAACCGATAAGAGAGCCAAGTTCCCCATTGTGTTGGTAGATAAAGCCTTTTGGCAGCCCCTGGTCGCCTGGATTGAAAAATCGTTGATCGAAGAACACGCTTACGTGTCAGCTAGTGACACCAAGTTGTTTCATTTGGTCGACTCGGCCGAAGAGGCGGTTGACATTGTATTGGATTTCTACTCCGAATACAGCCTCAAGCCAAACTTCTAAATCCGTAAACTCATTCATGGTCCCAATTTTCTTCCTGAATGGGAATGGGCCACTGCTGACCAAGTTTATCTGTGGGTAAGAGGGGCTCTCCTGCCATGACCCAAGCTGTAAACCACAGACTAGCCACTGTTTGAATGGAAGAAGAATATTGCTGCATGATGGAAACCAACACCCATTGCCCATAGGCTTGGGCTAGGGTCCAAGAGGCCATTTTTTTACGCAAACGACCTTGCCATACAAAGGCATATTGAGCTTGCAGTGGAACGATTTTTCTCGCCTGATGCTCGGCTTCTAACGTTTGCCTAACTAGGCCATGGGCCGTTTCGATTTGCTGATGCATGAAGGTGGGTATGTCATACACAATTAGGGCTTGATTCTTCATGGATTCAAGAGAGTCCTGGTAGTAATACGGCAATTCCGTTTCCCATAAGGCATGAATGCCCCATTGCTGGGTAAACTGGCCGTTGTAATTACTGTGGGTGTGCAAGGGAACATTCGCATCGGCCGCATAGTGACCCAAGTCGGCTGAGTAGCGAAGAATGGCATCCAAATTTTGCTGTTCAAAGGCCCATTGCAGTTTTCGTGTGTGTGTCACACATTGATACGGTACAATGCCATGAGCGAAGACGAAAGAATCTCCAAACCATTTTACAGCCGAATCCAAGAACAGGGGAAGGGTGTCTAGGGGAAGGGCTTGGTCATATTGATCGGCGTCAATAAAATGCCGACAGGCTTCATCGGCCGCCGCGTAGCGGCGGCTGTCGGCATCGGTTGCATGCATTTCCAAATACGATTGGTGCACCATGTAAAAGGACCTCAAGGGTTCGGGCAATGACTCACAGGCCTTACGATTGATCAAGCGATGCATAGGAAATCCCCAATCAGGGCTACTCCATATGTCTAAGTTTGCCCCCAAGGCGATAGGACATAAAAATGCCAGCAAGGCTCCAGCTCGGAGCTTGTTCATTGCACTCATGAGGTTTTGGTTTAGTGTCCCGAAGCCCTTAGCAGCTTAGAACGGTAAAGTTGAATGGTGTTGTGAAGTCCCAAATACAGGGCATCACAAACCAGCGCATGGCCGATGCTTACTTCGCTTAAAAAAGGAATTTGTTCAGCCAGATATTGCAAGTTTTCCAAGTCCAGGTCGTGACCTGCGTTAACTCCCATGCCCAAATCTCGGGCCCTCATGGCTGTTTGAATGTAGGGGGCCACGGCTTTTTCTTTGTCTTGTTTGTAGCCTTGGGCATACGACTCAGTATACAACTCAATTCGGTCGGCACCTGTTTGAGCGGCAGCTTCCACCCAGCTGGGATTGGGGTCTAAAAACAGGCTCACTCGGCAATTGGCCAGGTGAAGGTCTTGAACCACTTCTTTCAAAAAGTCCTGGTACTTAGGAGTGTTCCAACCAGCGTTAGAGGTCAGTACTCCTGGAGGGTCAGGAACCAGGGTTACTTGAGCCGGCTTGGCCTGTTTGACAAGGTCAAGAAAATCAGGACTGGGGTATCCTTCGATGTTGAATTCAGTTGACAAATGGGGCTTGATCTCCAAAACATCTTGGTAGCGAATGTGCCGTTCATCGGGCCGCGGATGCACCGTGATTCCTTGAGCTCCGAACGATTCACAATCTAAAGCCACTTGAAGTACGTTGGGGTTATTGCCCCCTCGAGCATTGCGCAAAGTCGCAAACTTGTTGATGTTGACGCTGAGTTGGCAAAGTGAATTCAAGCTTTCCATTGTACTTGTGCAAACATACGAAGCATTGAGGCTTCAGAGGTAGAGGGAGATTGATACAAGACCTGCAACTGGAATTCTGACTTAGGTCCCAGTGGCTTTCGACAAGAAGCGCTCACGCACAATCCGTTTCCCGAAACCGCCTTCCAGGTAGATTGATAGGGTACGTTAGGTAAGGAGACCCATTGCAAACTGGGTCCTCGGTATAAGACTAACCCTAGACTTTGATGGCCCCACTTGAGTGTGCCGTTCAATTGACCCGAGGGTTCGGGTTTGTCGGTTCCAATTGGAAGGGCTTCAGAGACCTTTGTTTGAGAAACCTGGGCTCTGAGTTGGATATAGCGGTTGTTAAGGGTAGACGGGAGCGCCCAGCGCAGCTGGGCGCGGCATTGAATCCTAATTTCATCGGCTTGGCCGTTGGCCCGCAATTCCCATTTCCAAGTGCTCAACTCACCAGTCCTGGCTTTTCTATTCTCGCCGCCATGAGACAAGCGATGCTCCCACTGGGCTTTTGCCAGTATGTCGGGCGCTACTCGCCATTGGCTAACCCATTGCCAACGACTCCAGTTCGGCCCACTTAAAAACAGCAATCTACCCGATGCTCCGTCGTAAATATCCTCATAAGTATCTAACCCAATTATAGGCTGAGTAGGGCTGGGTTTTCGGCTGAATTCAAGGCCCCAATCGGTCCATTTACTCAAGGCTTGGCTGTATTTGGCAACTGCTTTTGGAGCTTCAGATGCTTCTCTGGCCCATTCCAAACTCAGGGTTCCCAACCCTAAAGGACCCGCGGCCCAAAGGCTACCCGCGATCAGCCAGGGATGTGCAAGCTGATGTTCTGACGCGAAAAGAGAAAGGCCAAAAGCCGTTCCCATTTTCCAATGAGGAATGCGGGTATGCCCATTTCGTATCCAGTTATGGTGACCAAATGCTATCAGGGATTGCTGGGTTAAGCTTCCTTTTCGCTCAAGGCCAAGGGGTGTTAAGTGTTCGCCACTGTGATCAATCGACTGCAGCTCTCCATTTTCCCAACGGCCATCCCACTTTCTCTGCCCCACAAGACAGCCCCATTCGTATGGCCCCTTAGTAGAGAGGTATCCCAACCCTCGAAGCGCATAGCTCTCCCGAATCCCTTTATAGCTCTGCAACAACTGCGGGTGTAGTTCCAAGTGAATCGGTTGCAAGCCTCCATATGAAGACTGTCCCTGCCCCCAAATCAGCCCCTGCCCAATGAACAGTTGCAGATCGCCTAAGTACCATTTCTTGTAATGTGCACTGATGCCCACATAGTCCAGTCCTTTTTCAAATGCATCGGTTTGCAGTGCCAAAGAAGCGCTGGCCTCTTTCCCTTTCCAATACAATCGAGTCGACTGGGCCCAGGCCGTCCCGACGGCCTGGGCAGGCGCGGCCTTGCCGCGCCCCCAGCTGCTTCGCAGCTGCCAGTCGCTATCCCCTAAGCCCAGCGTCTCCTGAAGGTCAATTACAGCTTGCCGCGGCTCCCAGTCGTCTTGGGCCTGAATCAGCCCAACCCCAAACCCCAGCATTAGAACTATCGTTCGTTTCATGCTTCAAATTTGCCACCTACCCACGCCTACAGTCGTTTGCCAAACGCATAGTTACGGAAAGCTTAGTTGCATGGTCATGAGTCTGAGATTGCCGAGTTGGTTTTGCCTAGTAATAGGCCATACGAGTAATTACGGAAAGTTTAGTTGCATAGTCATGAGTCTGAGATTGCCGAGTTGGTTTTGCCTAGTAATAGGCCATACGGGTAATTAGGGAAAGCCGGGTTTCCTGGTCATCCATCTGCGCTTGCCTAGTTGGCTTCAATGAGTTGCATGCCTATTGTTCATGGACCAAAGTCAGCTTTTAACCAATGGCTTCATTCTGTCGGGTGACAAATAGGTAATTACGGAAAGCCGGGTGTCTGACGGATTCATTATTCGATGCCCCTGCAGGTGTAGGTGCCGTTTGAGTGAAAGGCCTCAATCTTGCAAGGACTTGCGCCAGCCTAGAGCCAAACTGGGCCTCAACTGCCCATGATAACGCAAAGCGGCTTTCCAGTGACGATATTCCATAACTACGCGCAGCGGGTAAGGGCCGCTTTCAAAGGCCAGCAGGCTACGCCAATCAGAATGCCGCCAATCTTGTTGCCAGCCCAGTGCCCAAGTAGCCTCTTCGGCATAGAGTCCCAGTTGAAAGTCCAGGCTCGCTCCGTATTCAGAGGGAAGGGAATATCGGTAGCCGGCCCAAAGCGAATGGCTTCTGTTCGAGGGCGAGAAGCGAGCGTTGCTAAGGGGATAAGAAAGGGAAGCAAAGGGTTGGGCATTCACCCGCAGCCAGTAGGTGGACTCATAGGCCAAGGCTAAAGAATAATTCGGAAGGGCTTTTCCAAGGCTTTGAACTCGATCCAAGCCGAGCTTGGCTTCCACCTGCCAGTGGCGGTTGAGCGATAATCGGGTACCCAGATCAAGGTGCTGCATAGGCACATCTAGGTTGCCCTCTTGCCAGGCTGAGGCAGAAAAATGGGTTGAAGAGGCATTCAAGGCCAGGCGATACAAGTCGGCAGGACCCGCAGCGAGGTAAGATTCAATGGCGGGAATCTCAGTGTCTAGGGGCGATAGACAAGCTCCCAATGCAAAGGGAGAACTTGCAATTTGTGCAAATAATTTCGGGAAAAGTACGAGGCACAACCCCGCTCGTTTGATCATTCCAGCTGCTTTTTCAAGTCCAGTAATTGTTGTTTGAAGGCTCTCAGCTGCTTGACCAATTCCAATTTCGGATCGTTCAAATCCGCGCCCCGCTTGATTTGCTTCGAGGCTTTGGCCAAATGCATACCCTTCTCCTTAACAAGATACTGAATATTCTTGAGCAGGTCTAGGTCTGTCAGGTTGTAAATGCGGTCGCCTTTCTTGTTTTTCATCGGCTTGATCTGCGGGAAATTTTTCTCCCAGAACCGCAGGGTAGAGGGCGGCACGCCGAGCATCTCGCTCACCTCGCCAATCTTGAAATACTTCTTCGTTGGGGCCGTCTCCATGCTGCAAACCTACGCTTCGGCGCGCTCAAGAACAAGCCTTTGCGTGCTTCTCTTTTGGGAGGATAATGAAGGGGTTCAGGGTGCACTGTGGCTCGCAAGAGAGCCGCTTAGATCAATCGAAGCGCGTTGATTCTTGTTGGGCCATTTCCAACATCTCACGGTATTCCGCATCACTCAAGTCATTGCGGTAAAAGAAGGCCGGGTTCAGCGGGCGGTTGCCCAAACGAACCTCGTAATGGAGGTGAGGTCCCGTAGAACGGCCAGTAGAGCCTATGTATCCGATGAGTTGACCGCGTTTGACCTTAGTGCCGGGTTTGACGGCAAAGCGACTCAAATGGGCGTAGAGGGTCGTGTATCCGTAGCCATGGCGAATGACAATGTGTTTTCCATAACCCCAGTTCATCGACTTGATCTCGGCTACAACACCGCTACCAGTGGCATAAACCTCGGTACCCGTTTCAGCCGTAAAATCCATTCCAGCGTGAAAGGTAGAAGTGTGGTAGAAGGGGTCTTTTCGGTAACCGAAGCCTGAGGCCATGCGGCGCAACTCTTTGTTGGCCACGGGCATGATAGCGGGCATCGCATCGATCAAATCCTGCCGGTTTTTCGCCAGCTTTTCCAACTGAGCATAACTGGCCACCTGGGTCTGGGCCAAGGCTTCCAGTCGGTCCATCTTTTCCTTTAAGCGCCGCACAATCTTTCCTTGTGGCAGTTTGAGAAGTTCAGCGTAATCTTCGCCGCGAGGGTCTTTTTTCTTGGGGGGATCGACGTTGTAAATGGCTCGGTAAATATCAGCATCGCGGGTTTGCAACTCCTGAAGCTGCTGTTCCATGGAACCGATCTGGCTTTCCATCAAATTGAGCTCAGCTTTTAGGGCCCGGTTTTGTTCCCTAACCAAGCGGTCAGCGGGGGTAGAAAAAAAGCGATCAAATACGAAGCTGGAAGCTAGAATCACCAATATTAGCAGCGATACCATACCCGCCAAGCGCCAGCGAATGTAACTGGCCTTTTGGCTAACCCTCTCAAACATAAGGGTTTTGGGGTTGTACACATACTTGGGTGACCGGGCCATTGGGGCTCTTTTGATACCAAAAATAATGCCAAGAAGCCCTTATTGGGTCTGTTGAGCGTAATGTTCGCGGTAAGATTGGGCTCTGTGAATGTACTCATCCACGTTGCTTTGTATGCGATCGAGGGTTTCAGGCCCTAAGGTTTTTACCACCTTGGCGGGTGTTCCTAAGACCAAGGAAAAGGGGGGTATGATGGTATTCTGGGGTACCAAAGCATTGGCCCCGATGATGCTTCCATGCCCAATGTGGGCCTTGTTGAGCACGACGGCATTCATGCCTACCAGTACATGGTGTTCAAGCGTGGCTCCATGAACGATAGCCCCGTGGCCCACAACGCAGTCGGGCCCAATGGAGCAAGGATCACCTGGGTCGGCATGCAATACGGCGTTATCCTGGATGTTGCTGCGATCACCCACCTGTATCTGATCGGTATCTCCCCGGAGCACAGCTCCAAACCAAATGGACACTTGCTCGCCCAAGTTGACGCGCCCAATGGCTGTCGCATTGGGCGCTAGAAAGCAGTCTTTGCCCACCTGAATGGGCCGTTTCAAGATTTCGTTTAGACTTTCTGGCATAGGAACTGCCTCAAATATGCTTTTTTTGTACCGATGCGCAAACTCTTTACCGGTATTTCCCAATTGGCGGGTCATTTGCCCGAAAGCGAATCCTTCCGTTCGGGGGCTGAGATGAGCCAGATGGAACCTTTGAAGGATGCTTATCTGTTGGTGGAAGATGGCATCATCTTAGATTTGGGTACTGGTGAGCCTCCTCGGGCCGATCTGAGGGTGGATCTGGGAGGTGTTGAAGTCATGCCGGGCTATGTAGATTCGCATACCCATGCTGTTTTTGCAGCCCCGAGACACGAGGAATTTGCCCTTCGTTTGAAAGGGGCTTCGTATGAGGAAATCGCCGCCGCAGGCGGCGGCATATTGAACTCTGCCGCCAAGATGGCCTTGGTTTCGGAAGAGCAGTTGTACCGGCAATCAGAAGCCTTCGTGCGCAACATGTTGGCTCATGGTACGACTTGTTTGGAGATCAAAAGTGGCTATGGCCTGAGCATAGAATCCGAACTAAAAATCTTACGGGTAGCTCGTCGTTTGCAAGAGAATTTACCTTTAACCATTCGCACCACCTTTTTGGGAGCTCACGCCTTTCCCAAAGAATACAAGGGCAGGGAAGATGACTATGTAAACTTGGTGATTGAAGAAATGCTGCCCCGCGTGCTTGACCAAGGGCTAGCCGATCATATCGACGTATTCTGCGACCGCGGGTTTTTTACGGTTGAGCAAACCGCCCGCATATTGGAGGCCGGCGCGCGCGTCGGCCTCCCCGCTAAAATTCACGGCAACGAACTAGGATTGACGGGAGGTGTTCAAGTAGCCGCGGCCCACAAGGCCTACAGCGTCGATCACTTGGAACACTGCGGCCCAGAAGAAATTGCTTGCCTGCAAAACAGCGAGGTAGTTCCTGTGGCCCTGCCTGGCACCTCCTATTTCCTGGGGCTGCCCTACACGCCCGGCCGCGAGTTGATTTCAGCCGGCCTCCCCTTGGCCATTGCCTCTGATTTCAATCCAGGATCCAGCCCGCTTTTGAGCATGCAGTCTATTGTGGCGCTCGCCTGCACCCAAATGAAACTCATGCCGGAAGAGGCACTTTGGGCCTCGACAGCCAATGCGGCTCGCGCCCTCCGACTCGAAGATCAGTTGGGTTCATTGTCAGTGGGCAAACGCGCTGACTTCTGGACGACAAGAAGCCAAGACGCCTGGTTGTCGGTTCCCTATTTCATGGGCGTCAACCATGTACAACGCGTGTTCGTGGGCGGTGAAGAGCAGTCTTCGTAGAAGTTTCATCGTCAATTTATTGCCACCCGTACAAAGCCCGTGATTATGGGAATTTCGGATTGTATCTTTGTCCCATGCCTTATCCAGAAATGCTCGTAGCGCCCATGCGCGCTGAATTGACCAATCAAGGTTTTCAGGAATTGAAATCGGCTGAAGAAGTAGCCGCTGCGATGCAAGCCAATGACGACACTGCTTTGGTGGTGGTGAATTCCGTCTGCGGATGCGCAGCCGGTACCTGTCGTCCCGGTGTAGTGAAGAGTTTGCAAGGCGATAAGAAGCCTGCCAAATTGTTCACGGTGTTCGCCGGTCAAGATTTGGATGCTACGGCTGCGGCTCGTGAATACATGATGCCTTATCCCCCGAGCTCACCCGCTATCGCCTTGTTCAAAGGCAAAGAATTGGTGGCTATGATCGAGCGTCACAACATCGAAGGCCGCAGCGCCGAGATGATTGCCGATGCTTTGCAAGGCGCTTACGCCGAGCACTGCTAAGCTGATTTTTGAATTGCTTATATTTGAGGGAGCCCAAGTGGTTCCCTTTTTTTATGTTCTGGCAGAGAGTTCTCTTCGTTTTACTGACTTCGGTTGCTGCGCTGCAAGCTCAGCCCTTACCCCATACCTGGAACCACGAGCAATTGGGTACGGTGGCTTTTGTGCAATTGGAGCGGCCTATTGCCGTAGAGGATTGGCCGGTATTGGCCGAGAAATTGGGAGCGGCCCAAGGCAGTCGCTGGCGTGAGATTTCCAGATTTAGCGATGAGTTGGGCCAAGAACACATTCGATTGCAACAGGTGGTTTCCTCGTCTGATGTATATTTCGGCGAGGCCATTTTGCACCTTCGTTCCGGCCGCATATTTCGCGTAAACGGAGCCTTGGTTCCAAGCCGTTTGTTATCGGCTGACCCGGTGAAAAACCTGCGCGATCCGATGTTCGATTTGCAACACTATTTGGATCAGCAACCCGTGGCTCGTTGGGCCTGGGAAGATGAGGGCATGACCCGCTTGTTTCAACAGGTCCAGGGGCGTTCTGATACTGGATTTTATCCGCAGGCGAAAATGGTGTGGTATGCCCCGGTCAACCAATTGGATCAGGCGCATCGTTTGGCTTACCAATACAAGGTCTATGCCGCTGATACGGCCTGGGCCCGAGAGGTGTTCTTGGACGCCGGAACAGGAGCTTTGCTCGGCGAACACGAACTCATTCACCATACTGATGTGTTGGGCAAGGCCAAGACCAAGTATTCCGATACCCAGTCTATGGTCACCGATAGCATCGGTTCCGGTCAATACCGACTGCGCGAGGCCGGTCGAGGAAATGGCATCGAAACCTACGACATGAACAACGGCACGAACTACAATTCGTCTGTTGATTTTACCGATGCCGATAACTTTTGGAACAATGTCAATGCCCAGAAGGATGAGGTGGCGCCTGATGCCCACTGGGGGGCGCAAATGACCTTTGATTACTTCAAAAAGGAACACAACCGCAACAGTTACGACAACAACAACGCGAAGATTTTCAGCTTCGTACACTATTCTTCCAACTACAACAACGCCTTTTGGAACGGCTGGTGCATGACCTATGGCGACGGGAATGGTACCACCTTCACACCTTTGACGGCCATCGATGTATGCGGGCATGAGATCGCCCATGCGGTGACCAGCAACACGGCCAACTTGGTCTACAGCTATGAGAGTGGCGCCTTGAATGAGAGCTTCTCCGATATTTTCGGAAATGCCGTTGAGCAATATGGGCGTCCGAATGACTGGAACTGGCGCATTGGCGAGGACATGACTCCCTCTGGAGCGGGAATTCGCGCCATGGAGAACCCCAACTTGTTCAACCAGCCCAAGTTTTACAAGGGGGTCAAATGGTACAGCGGTACCGGCGACAATGGTGGGGTGCACTACAACAGCGGGGTTCAAAACTATTGGTTTTACCTGCTCAGCGAAGGGATTTCGGGAACCAATGAAAAGGGCTGGAGTTTCTCGATCGATAGCTTAGGTATGGAAGAGGCGGGCAAAATTGCCTACCGCAACCTGAGTGTATACTTGACCAAATCGGCCCAGCACAGCGATGCGCGTACCTATTCCATCATGGCCGCTACCGATTTGTACGGCAACTGCTCTCCTGAGGTCATTTCGGTGACCAATGCCTGGTGGGTTTGCGGAGTGGGAAGCAAATACGACTCCGCCTACGTGAAGGCCGATTTTCGCTCTGATAGCCTGGTCTGCCGCACCGGTCAATCGGTGCAGTTTGCGAACAAGAGTGAGAATTTCATCTCTTTGACCTGGTACTTTGGCGATGGTTCTACTTCTACAGCCCTTAATCCTACTCACGCTTACAGCAGTTACGGAACCTACGATGTATCGCTGAAAGCGGTGGCCTGCTCGGGTACCGATACCGATTCCATTTTCATGGCGGGCCAAGTGCAGGTCGATTCGATGGCCGACCTCTGTTTCGGAGTCTTCATGCCCGAAAGCGGCCGCGATACGGCTTCGGCTTGTTTTGGATTCATTTACGACGACGGGGCTGATGGCACCTATAACCCCAACCGCAATACGGCCTTGGTGCTCTCTGTGCCGGGTGCTGATTCCCTTCGGTTTCGATTCTTGTTTTGCGATTATGAAAGCGGCTATGACTCCCTAGTTCTATTCAAAAACGACGAGTCTTGGGTCAATAAATTGGGTCGTTTGACCGGCAGCAATCCCGCTTTGCAGGGCAAAGCTGTGGGTACTTGGCATCAGTTTGCCGGCCATACCTTGATCCTGAAAAACTATACCGACCCAGCGGTCGAAGGCGCGGGATTCAAAATCGAATTTGAGGGGATT